>NZ_JFYS01000034.1:0-268242 GCF_000632045.1 Stenotrophomonas sp. RIT309 | reverse complement strand
CCGCCGCATGGATGCGGCGGCCAAGCCTCCAGGGACGGATTCACGGCGTCCCCCGCGAACCCAACCCGCCCGACCCAGCGCGGCTGTTGCTTCATGCAGTTCGCGACCAAGCCCCCGCCACGAGGGGCTCAGCCGTTGGCTGGAATCACAGTTCCGAGCGAATGCGCTCGCGCAGCGCCTGCAGATCCTTGGCAAACGCATCGATACCGGTCGCCAGCTTCTCGGTCGCCATCGGATCGGCGGCCAGGTCGGCTGCGAACTTCGCCGCGTCGATCGGCGTCACCTGCACCGCTTCAGCGGCACCGGCCACCAGCTTGCGCGGCAGCGCGCCGTGGTCGGCGTCGAGCTTCTCCAGCAGGTCCGGCGAAATGGTCAGGCGGTCGCAGCCGGCCAGCGCTTCGATCTGCGCGGTCGAACGGAACGAGGCGCCCATCACCACGGTCGGCGAACCGCGGCGCTTGAATTCGGCATACACCCCACGCACGAACACCACGCCCGGGTCCTCGTCGATGTTCGCCGGGGTCTGGCCGTTGGCCACGTACCAGTCCAGGATGCGGCCGACGAACGGCGAGATCAGGAACGCACCGGCTTCGCTGCAGGCCAGCGCCTGGGTGGGGTTGAAGATCAGGGTCAGGTTGCAGTCGATGCCTTCGGCCTGCAGCACGCGCGCGGCTTCCACGCCTTCCCAGGTCGCAGCGATCTTGATCAGGATCTTCTCGCGCGGCACGCCGGCATCGGCGTACATCTGGATGAACTGGCGGGCCTTGGCCACGGTCGCGGCGGTGTCGTGGGCCTGGTCGGCATCCACTTCGGTGGAGACGCGGCCCGGTACCAGCGTGCTCAGCAGCGCACCGACGCCGATGGTCAGGCGGTCGGCCACGGCGTGCACCACGGCCTCGCGGTCGCCGCCCTGCTGGCGGCCCCAGGCCAGTTCGCGTTCGATCAGTTCCGCATAGACCGGCAGGTCCAGCGCCTTCTTCACCAGGGTCGGATTGGTGGTGCAGTCCACCGGCTGCAGGCGCTTGATCGCCTCGTAGTCACCGGTATCGGCAACGACCACGGACAGTTCGCGCAGCTGGGACAGTTTGGACGGGGTACTCATTACGGCTCCTGGTGCGGGGATTGCAGGGAAACTGATCGCGCGCGGTTCGCAGCGCAGGTCAGGGACGGTCGTTGTGGACCGCGCTCACGCGCAGCCGCAGCTTGCGGCCGCCCGGGGCGGTCCAGTCGATGCTCTGGCCAACGGCCAGGCCAAGCAGGGCGCTGCCGACGGGCGCCAGCACGGACACCTTGCCTTCATCGACATTGGCTTCGCGGGGGAAGACCAGGGTCAGGACATGCTTCTCGCCCGACACTTCATCTTCGCACTCCACGCGCGAATGCATCATGACGATGCCTTCGGGAATCTGGTCTGGCGGCAACACGGTTGCGCGGTTGAGCTCGTCGGCAAGCGTGCGCGCGGCCGGCGTCTGGCTGTGTGCCGGGGATTCGAGCATGGCGTCCAGGCGGTCCATGTCGAGGGTGGAAACAGTGATCGACGGCGGAAGGCCGCTGGCGGTGTTCATGGTGACGCTCCTTGGTTGAAAGCCATGCAAAAGGCGGCACCTGCTGGCGCCGCCTGACTGTATTGTGGGGACAAATGCGGCCGGAATCGACTCCCGCCGGTTTCGATGCCCGGCTGCGGTGTCTCAGCCGTTCAGCACCGGCGTGGGCGGGGTGGCAGCATCGCCGCTTGGCGGGGCCAGCGCCTCCAGCGTGAACAGCGCATCGGGCAGGCGCTTGAACTGCTCGGCCAGCTCCATCAGGAACTCGTTCATTGCCGAGCTGCGGCGCCAGATCATGGCAATGCGACGGCTGGGACGGCCCTCGCCGACGAAGTCGAGCAGGCGGATGTTGTTCGAGCGCGGCACCGGCGGCTGTACCGACAGGCTGGGCAGCAGGGTGATGCCCACGTCGGCGGCGACCATCTGTCGCAGCGTTTCCAGGCTGGTAGCGCGGAATTCGGATTTTTCGTTGGCGCCGAACAGTCGACAGACTTCCAGCGCCTGGTCACGCAGGCAGTGGCCGTCTTCCAGCAGCAGCAGCTTCTGCGTGGCCAGTTCCTGTACGTCCAGATGCTCGCGCGTGGCCAGCGGGTGGCGGCCGGACACGGCCAGCAGGAACGGTTCCTCGAACAGGAATTCGGCGTGCAGCTGGTCGTCGATCACCGGCAGTGCCAACAGCGCGGCATCGAGCCTGCCTTCGCGCAGGCGCTCCAGCAGCACATCGCTCTTTTCCTCCACCAGCAGCAGTTCCAGCTCGGGGAAGCGCGTGCGGATGCGCGGAATCACGTGCGGTAGCAGGTATGGGCCGAGGGTGGGGAAGATCCCCAGGCGCACCGTGCCCGCTTCGGGATCGCGGCTGCGTCGCGCCGCTTCTTTCAGCTGCTCCACTTCGGCCACGATCACCCGTGCCCGCGCGGCCGCTTCGTGGCCGGCGGGGGTCAACATCACCTTGCGCGGTGCGCGTTCCACCAGCGGCAGGCCCAGTTCCTCTTCCAGCTTGCGGATCTGGGTCGACAGCGTGGGCTGGCTGACGAAGCAGGAGGCGGCGGCCCGGCCGAAGTGCTTGTGATCGGCCAGGGCCACCAGGTATTTCAGGTCACGCAGGTTCATCCTCAGACCTCTCGGGGTACTGCACCGGCAGGGCGTGCCCAGCCGGTTGATGGTGCTCCCGATGGCCTGGGAACGTTGGATCAGGCCGCTTCGGCCACCGCACCGCTGCTCTTGGGAACCGAGGAGCGGATCAGGTGATCGAAAGCGCTCAGTGCGGCGGTCGAACCGGCGCCCATCGCGATGATGATCTGCTTGTAGGGTACCGTCGTGCAATCGCCCGCGGCGAACACACCCGGCAGATTGGTCTGCCCGCGGTCATCGATGACGATCTCGCCACGCGGCGAAAGGGCCACGGTGTCCTTCAGCCATTCGGTGTTCGGCAGCAGGCCGATCTGCACGAAGATGCCTTCCAGTTCGACGCGATGGGAGTCGCCGCCGACACGGTCCTTGTAGACCAGGCCGGTGACGCGGCTGCCGTCGCCCAGCACTTCGGTGGTCTGTGCGCTGGTCAGCACGGTGACATTGGCCAGGCTGCGCAGCTTCTTCTGCAGTACTTCGTCGGCACGCAGGCTGGAATCGAACTCCAGCAGGGTCACATGCGACACGATGCCGGCCAGATCGATGGCCGCTTCAACGCCGGAATTGCCGCCGCCGATCACCGCCACGCGCTTGCCCTTGAACAGCGGGCCGTCGCAGTGCGGGCAGTACGCCACGCCCTTGTTGCGGTACTGGTCTTCGCCGGGCACGTTCATCTGCCGCCAGCGCGCGCCAGTGGACAGGATCACCGAGCGCGACTTCAACACCGCGCCGTTTTCCAGCTGCACCTGCACCAGGCCGTCTTCGCCGGCGGGCACCAGTGCACTGGCGCGCTGCAGGTCCATGATGTCGACCTCGTACTCGCGCACGTGCTGTTCCAGCGCCGTGGCCAGCTTCGGGCCCTCGGTCTCCTTCACCGAAATGAAGTTCTCGATCGCCATGGTGTCCAGCACCTGGCCACCGAAACGCTCGGCGGCGATGCCGGTACGGATGCCCTTGCGCGCGGCATAGATCGCCGCAGCGGCGCCGGCCGGGCCACCACCGACCACCAGCACGTCGAAGGCGACCTTGGCGGCGATCTTCTCGGCATCGCGCTTGCTGGCGTTGGTGTCCAGCTTGGCCACGATCTGCTCCAGGGTCATGCGGCCCTGGTCGAACACCGCGCCGTTGAGGTAGACGGTCGGCACCGACATGATCTCGCGCTGCTCGACTTCCTCCTGGAACAGCGCGCCGTCGATGGCCACGTGCTGGATGCGCGGGTTGAGCACCGCGGCCAGGTTCAGTGCCTGCACCACGTCCGGGCAGTTCTGGCAGGACAGCGAGAAATAGGTTTCAAAGCGGTAGTCGCCTTCCAGGTTCTGCACCTGCTCGATCAGCTCGGCAGTAGCCTTGGACGGATGCCCGCCGACCTGCAGCAGGGCCAGCACCAGCGAAGTGAACTCGTGGCCCATCGGCAGGCCGGCGAAGGTCAGGTGGATGTCCTGGCCCGGCGTGCCCAGGTCGAAGGACGGCACGCGGCCCTGGCCGTCGCGCAGCACCTGCAGCGAGATCTTGTCCGACAGGCTTTCCAGGGTCTGCAGCAGTTCCAGCATCTCCTGCGACTTGGCACCGTCGTCGGCATGCGCGGTGATCTGGATCGGGCGGGTCACGCGCTCCAGATAGGTCTTCAGCTGCGACTGCAGGTTGGCGTCCAACATGGTCTTCTCCTGGCTTCAGGCAAAACGGGGGCGTGGCACCGCTGTAGAAGGTAGCGGACCAGCGAGGGGGTAGGGGTGAACCCAAGAGGGCAGCGCGTACCTGTGGAAGGGGCGATGCGGGCGCGGCCGTCTTGGGTTCACCCCCACGCCGGCGATGTGGCCGGCACGGGGATGGGCGCACCGCAGCGTGGGGCTGCGGCAGGCCGGTGCTGCTTTAGATCTTGCCGACCAGGTCCAGCGACGGGGTCAGGGTCTTCTCGCCTTCCTTCCACTTGGCCGGGCAGACCTGGTTCGGGTTGGCGGCGGTGAACTGGGCAGCCTTCAGCTTGCGCAGGGTCTCGGAGACGTCACGGGCGATCTCGTTGGAGTGGATCTCCAGGGTCTTGATCACGCCTTCCGGGTTGATGATGAAGGTGCCGCGCAGGGCCAGGCCTTCTTCTTCGATGTGCACGCCGAAAGCGCGGGTCAGCTGGTGGGTCGGGTCGCCGACCAGCGGGAACTGGGCCTTGCCCACGGCCGGCGAGGTTTCGTGCCAGACCTTGTGCGAGAAGTGGGTGTCGGTGGTGACGATGTAGACCTCGGCGCCGGCCTTCTTGAATTCGGCGTAATGGTCAGCGGCGTCTTCGATCTCGGTCGGGCAGTTGAAGGTGAAGGCTGCCGGCATGAAGATCAGGACCGACCACTGGCCCTTCAGGGTGCTGTCGGAGACCTTGATGAACTCGCCATTCAGGTAAGCGTTGGCTTCGAACGGCTGGATCTGGGTGTTGATCAGGGACATCGTTTTTCCTCTGGGTGAAGGGGAGTGGGTGAATCGACAGGACCTAGGTTACTGGTTCCATTTCGATAAGGACAATGCATTGATTACATCTATTTGATAGATGCAGTCTATTGATGTGCGCTGAGCCGGCAATGAATCAAGGCACCTGCATCCTGCAACCCGCTGTATGACAAGGGAAATCACCATCGGCTGCAGAAACCGGTCGATAGGTCTCTCATATCCCACCGCAGCGAATCCCGCCCCAGCGAACCTGAACGGTATCCAGACTCTACAATTGCGGGCCCACCGCCCGCGCCAGTGCCTGCCATGCCCGCCGATTCCGAACCGTCCCTGCGCCAGGTCGTGGCCGACGCCAGCGGCCGCCTGGGGGGCGTAGAGGCCCGTCATGAAGCGGAGCTGCTGCTGCTGCATGTGCTGCAGCGACCGCGCAGCTGGTTGTTCGCGCACGCCACCGATCCACTGCCCGCCGCCGAGCGGGCCGCGTTCGAGGCCTTGCTGCGCCGGCGCCTGGCTGGCGAACCGGTGGCCTACCTGACCGGCCGCCGTGGTTTCTGGACCCTCGATCTGGAAGTCGGCCCCGCCACCCTGATTCCGCGCCCGGAAACCGAACTGCTGGTGGACCTGGCGCTGGAGCGCCTGCCGCCGGACCGTGCACTGCGGTTGGCCGATCTTGGCACCGGCAGCGGCGCGATTGCCTTGGCCCTGGCCAGCGAACGACCGCAGGCGCAGGTGCTGGCCACCGACACCAGTTCCGCTGCGCTGGCGGTGGCGGCCCGCAACGCCGCGCGCCACGAGCTGGGCAACGTGCGTTTTGCCCAAGGTGGTCACGACTGGTACGCGCCGCTGCACGGTGAACGCTTCGACCTGATCGCCAGCAATCCTCCCTATATCGCCAGCGACGACCCGCACCTGCAACAGGGCGACCTGCGCTTCGAGCCGGCCACGGCGCTGGCCTCGGGCGTTGATGGGCTGGACGACATCCGTCGCATCATCGTCGGCGGCGGCGACCACCTGCAGCCCGGCGGCTGGCTGCTGATCGAGCACGGCTGGGACCAGGGCGATGCCATCGGCGCGCTGTTCGAGCAGGCCGGCTACATCGACGTGCAGACCGTGCAGGACCTGGAGCAGCGCGACCGGGTCACCCTGGGCCGGCGACCGGCCTAGAATGGGGGTTCTCCTGCCAAGGGCAGGGCACCACCACGGAGCTGCAAGCATGCGTACGCTGTACCCCGCCATCACCCCTTACGACGTCGGCACCCTGAAGGTCGACGACCGCCACACGCTGTACTTCGAACAGTGCGGCAACCCGGACGGCAAGCCGGTGGTGATGCTGCATGGTGGGCCCGGCGGTGGCTGCAGCGACAAGATGCGCCAGTTCCACGACCCGGCCAAGTACCGCATCATCCTGTTCGACCAGCGCGGTGCCGGTCGTTCCACCCCGCACGCCGATCTGGTGGACAACACCACCTGGGACCTGGTGGCCGACATCGAGAAGCTGCGCGAGCACCTCAAGGTCGATCGCTGGCAGGTGTTCGGTGGCAGCTGGGGCTCGACCCTGGCGCTGGCCTATGCGCAGACCCATCCGCAGCGCGTGACCGAACTGGTGCTGCGCGGCATCTTCATGCTGCGCCGCTGGGAGCTGGAATGGTTCTACCAGGAAGGCGCCAACCGCCTGTTCCCGGATGCGTGGGAGCACTACCTCAAGCCGATTCCGGCGGTGGAACGCCACGACCTGATTTCCGCCTTCCATCGCCGCCTGACCAGCGAAGACGAAGCAACGCGCCTGGACGCGGCCAAGGCCTGGGCGGTGTGGGAAGGCGCGACCAGCTTCCTGCACGTGGACGACGACTTCATCAACAGCCATGAAGACCCGCACTTCGCGCTGGCATTTGCCCGCATCGAGAACCACTACTTCGTCAACGGTGGTTTCTTCGAGGTGGAAGACCAGCTGCTGCGCGACGCGCACCGCATCGCCGACATCCCGGGCGTGATCGTGCACGGCCGCTACGACGTGGTCTGTCCGCTGGCCAATGCCTGGGACCTGACCAAGGTGTGGCCGAAGGCGAAGCTGGAGATCACCCCGGCCTCGGGGCATTCGGCGTTCGAAGCCGAGAACGTCGACGCGCTGGTGCGTGCCACCGATAGTTTCGCCTGATCGGGTGGTGGTAGTGCCGGCCGCTGGCCGGCAACGCCTTACCGGTAGCGCCGGGCCATGCCCGGCGGCTTTTGCGTTGAAACGCTCATCCACGCATGGCGTGGATCTACTACGGCCCAGCCTGGCTGCTTTTGCATTGAAACGTTCATCCACGCATGGCGTGGATCTGCCACGGCCCAGCCTGGCTGCTTTTGCATTGAAACGCTCATCCACGCATGGCGTGGATCTACCACGGCCCAGTAGAGCCAGGCCATGCCTGGCTGCTTTTGCGTTGAAACGCTCATCCACGCATGGCGTGGATCTACCACGGCCCGGTAGCGCCGGGCCATGCCCGGCGGCTTTTGCGTTGAAACGCTCATCCACGCATGGCGTGGATCTACCAATCCCCGGCCAACAACGCTTCGGCCAGCACCTGAAGTTTCGGTGAGTGCTGGCGCGAGGGCGGGTAGATCAACGACAGCGCGCGGCTGCGGCCTTCAAACGGCTGCAGCACGCGCTGCAGGCGGCCATCGGCCAACGCGTCGGCCACCGCGAAATCCATCACCTGCACGATGCCGATGCCCGCAATCGCTGCCTCCACCAACGGGTCGCCGCAGTCAAACACCATCCGCGTCGGCGGCGTGACCTCGCGCAGCTGCCCGTCCTGCAGGAACTGCCAGTCCACCAGCCGGCCGCTGCGCAGGTTGCGCACCGCCAGGCAGGCATGGTTCTGCAATGCCGCCACATCGGCCGGCTCACCCTGCGCGGCCAGGTAGGCCGGGCTGGCCACGGTCACCCAGCGCAGTGGCTTCAACGGACGCGCCACCATGCGCTGGTCGGCGATGGTGCCGGTGCGCAGGGCGGCGTCGAAGCCTTCCTCCACCAGATCCACCAGGCGGTCGCTGAGCACCGCTTCCACCTGCAGCTGCGGATGCTGCTGCAGCAACGGTCCCAGCAACGGCACCAACACCTTGCGCCCGAACATCGACGGAGCGCTGATCTTCAACGTGCCCGATGGCGTGCAGGGGCGGTCGGCCAGCAGCCGCTCGGCGTCTTCCATCCCGCACAGCAACGGTCCCACCTGCTCGACGAACTGCTGGCCATCCGGGGTCAGCGCGACATTGCGCGTATTCCGTTGCAGCAGCTTTACCCCCAGCGAGGCTTCCAGCCGGCCGATCGCGCGTGACAGCCCGGACTGGCTCAAGCCGAGCTGGCCGGCGGCGACGGTGAAGCTGCGCGCCTCAGCCACCTGCACCAGCATGCGCACCGCGTTGAGGTCCATCGAGGATCCATTCATGCGGAAAATCATGACAGAAATCGCGCTGAGGGGGTTTATTGATTCAGCTGCATCAATGAGACTGCCGTCCCCCCTCCGAACCGGTCGCCGCATGTCTCCCCTGAAATACCCGCGCTGGGCGCTGACCCTGCTGGCCACCGCGCAGCTGATCATCGCTCTGGACGCCACCATCATCTTCGTCGCCCTGCACGACATGGGCCGCGCGCTGCAGATCAATGCGCAGCAGCTGCAGTGGGTGGTCAGCGCCTATACGGTGGCCTTTGGCGGCAGCCTGCTGCTGGGCGGGCGTGCGGCCGATCTGCTGGGCCGCCGCCGCTTCTACCGGCTGGGCATGCTGCTGTTCGCGCTGGCCTCGCTGCTGGGTGCGCTGGCGCCCAATGCCACGCTGCTGATCGTGGCACGTGCGGCGCAGGGCATCGGTGCGGCGCTGCTGTTTCCGGCCACCCTGGCCCTGATCAATACGCTGTATGCAGAAGGCCCGGTGCGCAACCGCGCGCTGGCAATCTGGAGCATGGCCAGTGCGGCGGGCCTCGCGCTGGGGACGCTGCTGGGCGGCGTGCTGACCCAGGCGTTCGGCTGGCCGGCGGTGCTGGCGGTGATCGTGCCGTTGGCCACGGCCTGTGCGGTCGCCGCGGGCGCGTGGCTGCCGGCCGATGGCCCGCGCGTGCGCGGCCGTTCCTTCGATCTGGCTGGTTGCCTCACCGTCACCGCCGGCGGCAGCCTGCTGGTCACCACCCTGGTGCAGGGGCCGGAATGGGGCTGGGCCGCACCGGCCACGCTCATCTGCCTGTTGCTGTCAGCCGTGCTGCTGACGGTGTTCGTACAGATCGAAAAGCGCAGCCGCGACCCGCTGATGCAGTTCGCGCTGCTGCGCCTGCCCGGCCTGCGTGCAGCACTCGGCCTGACCTTCGCGTTCATGAGCAGCTATGGCGTGCAGTACTACTTCCTGGCGCTGTACTTCCAGGATGGCTATGGCTGGAGCCCGCTGCAGGCCGGCATGGCCTTTCTGCTGCCGACGCTGGTGTGCACCTTCGGCATCCGCATTGCCGAGCGCATGCTGCAGCGCCGTTCGCCGCGGCAGGTGCTGGCTTGGGGCTTCGCCGCCGGTGCAATCGGCATCACCGCGGTGGCGCTGGCGATGCCGCACGGCGCCAGCTACTGGCCGCTGCTGCCCGGCATCGTGGTGCTCAGCGTGGGCCAGGGCATGAGCTGGACGGCGATGTGGATCGTGGCCGGGCAGGGCGTGCCGGGGCCGCAGCAGGGTGTGGCGTCCGGCATGGCGGCTACCGCACAGCAGATCGGCGGCGCGTTGGGACTGGCAGTACTGGTGATGGTGGCCAACGCCGCACGCGGCACGCAGGCGGCAACCAGTCCTGATGCCCTGCAGGGCATGATCAATGCACAGTACGGCGCAGCGCTGTTTGCCGCGCTCGGCGTGGTCATCGCGCTGGGCCTGCGTCCGGCACGGGTAGACTGCAGCTCTCCCGACGCCCTGCCAAACGACGCATGATTGCACTGCTGGATCTTCGCCAGACGCTGGACGCGTTTGCCGCCTGCAATGACGACCACGACGTATGGGCGTCGTTCGGCTGGGTGCATGCCAGCGAGGGCGATCTGCTGGCGGCGCGTTTCTGGTTGCCGGCAGATGAAGACGCCGCGTTCGATGATGACGGTGAAGTGCCCGAGGCCGTGCAGGCGCTGGGCCTGTCGGCCTGCCTGGAACCGGCCACGTTCGCTGACGTACTGGATGTGCAGAAGCGCCAGCGTCCGCTCTCATCCCTGCAGGATTACGCCGAAGCGCTGGCGTACTACGCCGAGTACGACGCCTTCCTGCAGGTGGACGGTGTCGATGAAGCGCTGGGCGAGGCGGGTGCCGCCGAGCAGGACGCTGCGCGCGCAGCCGGTGTCGGGCCGGGCATCTTCGCCGCGTTCGAGTTGACGCTGGCGTGTGCGGGCGAACAGGTCAAGGCTGCGGCACAGCGCGTCGCGCAGCTGCTCGACATTCCGGTGGGCGAAGCGCTGGCACGCTGTCGCGCGCTGCCGGTGTTGCTGGGTGAAGCACTGGATCGGCGTCGTGCGCAGGCGATCAAGGACGATTTTGAAGCGATCGGCGTCCGCGTGCAGGTGCGCGGATTCAAACCGTTCCCGTGGATGGATGTTCCCGTGCTGCGTTGACGAAAATCATCCACGCATGGCGTGGATCTACTGGGAACCGGCCTCGTTCTTTCTTTTCGCCGAATGCGGATGTCCGCCAGCGCTGCAGTAGATCCACGCCATGCGTGGATGGGGGTTATCCCAACGCCAACAACTGCGGCTGCAAGGCGCTGAAAATACGCGCCAGCCGCTCCGCCCATGCATGCTGCCCGGCGGCATCGGCGATCAGGTCCTGGCGGATTTCCAGTTCCACATGCACCAGGCCGCGACCTTCGCCATGCACGGGCACCGCGTAGTCGCTGCTGCTGTTGACCGAATACGGTTCGTTGTCGCCCACCGCCAGGTCGCCTTCATCGCGCAGTGCCTGCAGCAAGGCGTGGGCAAAGCGTGTGTCCTGGTGGTACAGCACGCCGGCGTGCCAGGGGCGCTGCATGCCGTTCATCACCGGGGTGAAGCTGTGCATCATCACCAGCAGCGTCGGCCGTCCCGTATCGCGGCGCGCATCCAGTTCGGCATCGATGCGTGCATGGTAGGGCGCGTGGATCGCATCGATGCGCTGCTGCCGCTGCGCGGGCGACAGCCCGGCATTGCCCGGCACCAGGGTGTGGTCGCTGACCTCGGGAATCAGCGTGGGCGAAACCAACGGCCGGTTGCAGTCGATCAGCAGCCGCGAATAGGTCTGCTCGATCGCCCACGCATCCAGCCGCTCGGCCAATGCACGGGTGGTGCCGCCGATGCCGATGTCCCAGCCGATATGCCGGTCCAGTTCGGCCTGCGGCAATCCAAGGTCGGCCAGTGCACGCGGCACCTGCTGGCCGGCATGGTCGGCCAGCAGCAGGAACGGTGAGGCGCCCTGCGCACGGTGCACGCTGAAGATCGCCGGATCGTCGGCGCCCAGCAGTGCCTGCAGCATGTGCAGGCCGGCGTCAGCCACGGGGCCGGCCGTCCAGGTGGTGCTCGATCATCCACAGGCCGGCCCACAGCTTGGCATCGGCTTCATAGCCTTCGGCCATTTTCTGCACCAGCCAGGCGGCCGCCTGCGTGCGCGGCACTTCATGCACGGTGATGTCCTCGCTCTCGTCGCCGCCGCCTTCGCCGATGCGACGCAGGCCGGTGGCACGCACGAAGGCGATCTTCTCGCTGCTGGCACCGGAGGAGGTGGGGCCGATCATCAGCACTTCGGCGTGCTCGGCGGTCCAGCCGGTTTCCTCTTCCAGCTCGCGTACAGCGGAAACTTCGATGGACTCGCCCGCATCGATGTCGCCGACCAGCCCGGCCGGCATCTCGATGGTCGACGCCTGCAGCGGCACGCGGAACTGTTCGACGAACAGCACCTTGTCCTCGGGGGTGACGGCAATGATGATCGCGGCCAGGCCGCCGGCGTGGGTGCGTTCGCTGTATTCCCAGCTGCCACGTACGACCATGCGCTGGTACTTGCCTTCGTAGACGACACGCGGTGCTTCGGTGTTGCGCTGGCTCATGCGGGCTCGCTGGAAGTAGGGACGGGGTCGGAAATGCCGGCGGCACTGAACAGCCGGCGGCGGGTCATGGGGCCGAAGCGCAGGGTCTGGCACAGGCCGCCGAGCAGCTCTGGATCGGCCGCCTGGCGCGGCATGCCGGGCTGGCAACCTTCCAACGGTGCGTCCAGGGCGATGGTGGTCAGCTGGCGCCAGAGCTGGGCGTGCTCGCGCTGCTCGCGCAGGCGCACGGCCATCTGGGCCGCGCCGCGCAGGCGCAGGAACGGCACTTCGTCCAGGCGTTCGTACAGCACGTCCATGCTGCCGAAATGGGCCAGCAGCACGGCCGCCGACTTGGCGCCGACACCACTGATGCCCGGAATGTTGTCGACCGCATCGCCGCACAGCGCCAGGTAATCGGCGATCTGGTGCGCGTGCACGCCGTGCCGGGCCTTGACCCCGGCCACGTCCCAGCGCTGGTTGCGTGCGTAATCCCATTGCTCGTCATGGTCGAGCAGCAGCTGCGACAGGTCCTTGTCGGCGGAAATGATCACGCCGCGATGGCTGCTGCGGTGGCCATGCAGGGCGCTGCCGATCAGGTCGTCGGCTTCGTAATCATGGTGGGCAAGCACCGCCAGGCCGAGCGCTGCGCACAACGCCTTGCAGTGCACGAACTGGCGCTTGAGCGCTTCCGGCGCCGGGTCCCGGTTGGCCTTGTAGGCCGGGTACAGGCGGTGGCGGAAGCCGCTGTCCAGTGCTTCGTCGAAGGCGATGGCGATGTGCCGGGGGCGTTCGCGCTCCAGCAGGTCCAGCAGGAAACGGGCGAAGCCGTGCACGGCGTTGGTCGGCCAGCCTTGGCTGTCCTGGAATTCGTCCGGCAGCGAATGCCAGGCGCGGAATACGTAGATGCTGGCGTCGACCAAGTACAGGGGCGGCGGTATCGCCACGGGAATCACCGCGCTCACTGGCCGGTCCAGTCCTGCAGCAGGGCCGCGGCATCGGGGCGCTCGCGCTCGGGGACTTCGGCCTTGGGCGTGCCGATGTGGATGAAGCCGGCAATGCCTTCGCCCTCGGCCAGCCCCAGGTGGGCGTGCACGGCAGGATCGAAGGCCATCCATGCGGTCAGCCACTGCGCGCCGAAGCCCAGCGCCTGTGCCGCCTGCAACAGAGCAAAGCACACACAGCCGGCGGTCATCAGCTGTTCCTGTGCCGGTACCTTCGGGTCCGGGCGGGGGCTGGCCACCACCACGATCACCAGCGGTGCATGGCTGAAGCGCTGGCGGTCCTTCTCGAACACGGCGTCGCCGGCATGCGGGTCGCGCTCACGGCTGCGCGCGGCCAGGAAGTCGCCCAGAGTGTGACGCGCATCGCCGGCGATCTTCAGGAAGCGGAACGGTACGCGCTTGCCGTGGTCGGGCACGCGGACCGCCGAGGTCAGCATCCGCTGCAGGGTGGCCGGGTCCGGTCCGGGCTCGCCCAGTTGCCGCGAGGGCACCGAGCGGCGGGCATCCAGGGCAAGCAGGGCGGCAGGGTCGGGCATGGAGTCTGAACCGGTCATCACGGGTCGCTGATTATAGTCGGGGAGGTAGATGACGCCGTTTGTGTCGCGTCAGACCCCTGAATAGCAAACTGTGATGAACATCATGCCACTGGCGGATCACGGAGCCCCGCTTCCCCTCGCCTCGCAGGCCCCGCACGGCTTACGATACGTAATATTGCCGGGCCGCCGTTCATGAGGTTTGAAGTGAGGACTGTTTCACTGTCCGCGATGGGCTGGGCGGCCTACCATCGAAGGACCGGTGCATGGGGTGTACCGGCCGTCGCGATGTCCATGATGTCTGTCGCACCAGAGAAGGTGGGGAGCCTTCCCGAATGATGAGCGCGCCCACTCCGATGGGATCGCCGGGCCGTGACCCGGCCCAGCTCCAGCTTGCCCGGGACATCGTCCTGCCGGCGTTGTGCCAGGCCTTTGGCGCGGCACTGGCCCGCTTTGACGATGCCCTGTTCGACCGTGCCGGCAATGCCGGCTCGTCGCAGTTGCTGTTCCTGGACGCGATGCGCGAGCTGCGCCGCCGCCGTGAAGAGATCGCCGGTGCTTTTGCCGCCCATCTCGGCCATGCCTGGGCCGGCCTGGCGGCGGGCGAGCCCGTCTCTGCCGAGCTGACCCTGGCCGGGCAGGCCCAGGATGGCCTGAGCCTGGTGCCGGAACATGTACTGGAATCGCGGTTGGCGGTGCGCAACTTCGCCACCGTGCTGCTGCGCGACTTCAAGCCGGTGCTGGCGCGGCTCGACCGCCGCCTGGGCTGGCTGGGCGGCGGTATCGAACTCGACGCCGACCGCAACCCGATCAGCCCCGAGCATCTGGGCGTGGCCATCCACGAAGCCTTCGCCGGCTGCGAGCTGGCCCCGGAAGTACACCTGGTGCTGATCAAGCTGTGCGAGCGCGACCTGCGCGCGCCGGTAGGCCGCATCTACGAGAAGCTGGACGAGCACCTGGCTGCGGCCGGGGTGATGTCGCAGATGGGTGCGCCGCGCCGGCCACTTGCGCCGGCCCCGGCGCAGCACGTCCCGCATGGCCTGGATGATCTGGTCGAGCAGCGCACGGCGCCGGGCGTTGACAACGAATTCAATGACGACGAACAGGCCGCACCGGCCTGGGCGCAGCGATTTGCCGCGCGCTGGTCGGAGCGTCGTGGCCACATGCAGCAGCATGCCGGTGGCGAGGAGAACCCGTCCGGTGAAGCCTATTCCGGCCAGCAGGGCATGCTGCTGGAAGCCTTGCACGAACTGCTGCAGCAGACCCGCCACGTGCGCGACGACGCAACCTCTGCGGCGCAGGTCGCGGTCGGCCAGCATCGCCCGTTGAGCCAGCGCGAAATGATGTCGGTGCTGTCGCTGCTGCAGGCCACGCCCAGTGCGACCCTGCGTGCGGCGATCGGCGAGGACGGCGAATCGTTGGCGCAGCGGCTGAAGAGCGAAGTGCTGTCCAGCGCTACCCGGCTGGGCGTCGACCCGGGCCAGACCCGGCTGGACGCGCAGGACGAGGATGCGATCGACCTGGTCGGCATGCTGTTCGACGTGATGCTCGATGAGCGCGAACTGGAAGGCCGCTCGCGCGAGCTGATCGGCCGCCTGGTGGTTCCGTTCGTGAAGGTGGCGATGCTGGACCGCCGCATGTTCGTGCAGAAGACCCACCCGGCGCGCAAGCTGCTCAACTCGCTGGCCGAAGCCTGCGAGGGCAACACCGGCGAAAGCCAGGCCGAACGCATGCTGATGGCCAAGGTGGAGGAGATCATCGAGCGGCTGGTCGCCGAGTTCAATGAAAACCTGGCGATCTTCCTGACCCTGGAAGAAGAATTCCGCGATTTCCTGGTACAGCACCGCCGTCGCGTGGAAATCGCCGAGCGTCGGGCCGCCGAGACCCAGCGCGGCCAGGAAAAGCTGGAAATGGCCCGCACCCGTGCCGGCGCCGAACTGGATCGCCGCATCGGCGATGCCACCCTGCCGCCGGCCATCGCCGAGTTCCTGCGCCAGCCCTGGCAGCACCACCTGACCCTGGCGCTGCTGCGCGAAGGCGAGGAGGGTGCCTCGGTGGCCGAGGCGCTGACCCTGGCTGATGGCCTGCTTGAGGAAGTGGCCGAGGCCCGCCGGCAGATCGTCGGCAAGCCGTGGCTGCAGGCCTGGCAGCCGATGCTGGCCAAGGTGTTTGCCAGCGTCGGCGTGCATGGCGACGCAGCCACCGCAGCCATCGATGCGCTGCACGACACATTGCAGGGCATCGCCGAATCGCGACCGGAGCTGCAGCGCGCGTTGCCGGAGCTGCCGCAGGTGGTATTGCCCGCGCCGCCGGCACCGGAAACGCCGGCAGTGGAACTGGGCGGTACCTTCAATACCGACGATTTCGACAATGCCGATGCCGACCGCTTCCGCCGGATGGAGATCGGCAACTGGCTGGACTTCGTCGACAAGGATGGCAAGGTGCAGGCGGGCAAACTGTCCTGGATCAGCCCGATTTCCTCTCGCCTGCTGTTCGTCAACCGGCGTGGCGTGCGCTTCTGCGTGGCCTCACCCGAGGAACTGGCGGTGATGGTGCGGCTGGGTCGCCTGCGTCCCCACATCGACGATGGCGCCTTCGACAGCGCCATGCAGGGCGTGCTCGACCGCCTCGACCCGGGTGGTGCGACGCTGCACTGAGCCACGTACGCCTGCTAGGATCGGACCCACTCACCGATCAGCGGGAATCTGCATGGCCGTGGCGTTGCTGGGGATCAAGGAGACCGCGCCGGGCGAACGACGCGTTGCGCTCACGCCGGAAACGGCGCGCAAGCTCGGTGCGCTGGGCATCACCGTGTGGTATCAGCCGGGTGCGGGCCAGACGGCCGGTTTCACCGATGCCGCCTACGACGACGCAGGTGCCCGCGCCTTCGACGCGGCCCGTTGGGCCGAGATCGACATCCTGCTGTGCGTGCAGGCGCCACCGGCCGAGGTACTGGCCCAGCTCAAGCCGGGCGCCAGTGTGGTCGGCCTGCTGACCCCGGCGGCCGACCCTGCGTTGGCCGCATTGGCCTCGGATGACCGCCTGCACCTGTTCCCGCTGCAGCAGTTGCCGCGCACCACGCGCGCACAGGCGATGGACGTACTCAGTTCGCAGGCCGGCATGGCCGGCTACAAGGCGGCATTGATTGCTGCCGAACGCGCGCCGCGCTTCTTCCCGATGCTGACCACGGCGGCCGGTACCGTGCGTCCAGCCAAGGTGCTGGTGATCGGCGCCGGTGTCGCCGGCCTGCAGGCCATTGCCACCTCACGCCGCCTGGGTGCGCAGGTGGAGGGCTTCGACGTGCGCCCGGAAACCCGCGAACAGATCCAGTCGCTTGGTGCGCGCTTCCTCGACCTGGGGGTGAGCGCGGTAGGCGAGGGCGGTTATGCGCGGGCGCTGACCGATGAAGAGCGTGGTGAACAGCAGCGCCGTCTTGGCGACCACCTGCGCAGCGTGGACGTGGTGATCTGCACTGCCGCGGTGCCGGGACGTCAGGCGCCGACGATCGTCACCGCCGCGATGGTCGAAGGCATGGCTGCCGGCAGCGTGATCGTCGATCTGGCCGCCGAGAGCGGTGGCAACTGCGCGTTGACCGAGCCCGGCCAATGCATCGAGCACCAGGGCGTGACCATCGATGGCCCGCTGGGCCTGGCCAGCCGGGGTGCCACCCAGGCCAGCGAGATGTATGCGCGCAACCTGATGAACTTCGTCGCCCTGTTCGTGCGCGACGGCCAGCTGGGCTTCGACTGGGAAGATGAGCTGCTGGCGAAAACGCGCTGGCAGGCGTAAGCCGGTAGCGCCGGGCCATGCCCGGCGGGTGCAGCGACATCCGGTGAACCCGCGGGCATGGCCCGGCGGTCCGCCTTCGATGGCGGGTTACCGCGGCTTCGCCGGCGGCGGGTTGTCCCGCACCCATTCCCTGCGTTCGTCTGCGGTCATCTGCGACCAGCGCTCGCGCATGGCATCGCGCTGGGCCGGGCTGAGGTCACGCATCTGGCCGAACAACGCCCGGGCCTGCTCGCGCTGCTCCGGGCTCATGTGTTCGAAGCGGCGCAGGCCACGGCGGGCCTTGTCGCGCTCTTCCGGGCTCATTGACTGCCAGCGCTGGCCGTGCGACAGCATGCGCTGGCGCTGCGCGGGATCGGCGCCGTTCCAGCGGTCACGCAACGGGGCCAACAGCGCTTCGCGCTGGGCCGGGCTCAGCTGTTCCCAGTTCGGCAGCGGCGCGGCAGCAGGTGCCGGCCGCGCGGCAGGCACCGGCGCGGTGGCCTGCGCCAGTGCCGATGCAGCGGGCAGCAGGGTCAGGGCGATCAGCAGGGGCAGGGAGGGGTATCGCAGCATGGTTCACTCCATCGCCAGGTCGTTGTCGCCCAGCCACAGGTACAGATCGGGATTCTCGTCGTACAGCACGCCATTGTCTTCTTCCGCAGCGACGATCGGCGTGCTGATCGGGCCCTGATGATCCCCTGGGCCGACGAACTGGACGCCGATGCCCAGCGCGATCACCAGCGAACAGGCGCTGGCCAGCCACCAGCGCCAGCGACCGGCGCGCGCCGCACCGGCGTTGTGACGGGCACTGCGCAGGCGTGCCAGGGTGGCCGGCGACAGCGCCTGCAGCGACTGCGCGTGCAGGCTGCGCAGGGCGTCATCGGAAGGCAGGGGGCGGTTCACGGGTGCATCTCCAGTTGATTCTGCAGCGCCTGTCGGGCGCGCGCCAGATGGGTCTTTACCGCGCCTTCGCTGCAGCCCATGGCGCGGGCGGTGGTGGCCCCGTCCAGGTCCTGCAGCACGCGCAGGGTGAATGCCTCGCGCTGGCGGGCGGGCAGGTCGCGCAGTGCCTGCACCAGCTGCTGGTACTGCTGGCGCTGCTCGTGCGCCTGCGAAGGGTCCGGTGCGGGGTCGGCCCAGTCGATCTCGCCGCCATCGGCATCCTGGTTGTCGCGCCAGAACGGCAGGCGGAAGCGGCGGCGGCGCTGCAGGTCGATCACCCGCCGGCGCAGGATGCTCCAGAACAACGGCGCCCACTCGGCGGCCGGCTTGTCGGCGTAGTCCAGCATGCGCAGCAGCGCGTCCTGTACCGCATCCAGCGCGTCGTCACGCTGGCGCAGGCCGGCCTCGGCGAAGCGGAAGGCGCGCGGCCCGACGCTGGCCAGGAATGCTTCCAGCGAGGCCGGAACGGCGTCGGCATCGGTGGTTGAGGGGACAGGGCTGCTCACCAGCACAGGGTACGGTTCCTCGGCAGGGGTCACCATCGACAACGCGTGAGCGCGGCCGTGGTTGACCGGGACGCGCGCAGGGTTCAGCCCATGGTTATGATGGGGCGACGAAGACAGAGCAGGAGCGTTGCCGGTGAGTGACGGGTTCGTGGCGCTGTACATCTTCATGCTGGCCGCCATTGCCGGCCACGTGATCATTTCCCGGGTCCCGGTGATCCTGCATACCCCGTTGATGTCGGGCTCCAACTTCATCCATGGCATCGTGCTGATCGGCGCGATGGTGGTGCTGGGGCACGCACAGACGCCGTTGGAGAAGGTGCTGGGGTTCCTCGCCGTGGTGCTCGGCGCCGGCAACGCCGCCGGCGGCTATGTGGTCACCGCGCGCATGCTGGAAATGTTCAAGCCGAGCGTGCGCAAGGCCGGCAACGATGAACCGAAGGAGCCGCAGGCTTGAACATCAGCACCGTCGAACTGCTCGATTGGCTGGTCAAGGCCAGCTACCTGGTCGCCGCCACCCTGTTCCTGCTCGGCCTGCAGCGCATGGCCTCGCCGATGACCGCAAGCAGCGGTATCCGCTGGGCGGGGCTGGGCATGCTGCTGGCCACGGTGGCGACCTTCTTCCTGCCCGAACTGCACAACGTGCCGCTGATCCTGGTGGCGCTGCTGCTGGGGGCCGGCCTGGCCTGGTGGTCGGCGGGCAAGGTCGCCGTCACCGACATGCCGCAGATGGTCGCGCTGTACAACGGCATGGGCGGCGGCTCGGCGGCCGCCATCGGTGCGGTGGAGCTGCTGCGCTATGCCTTCCTGGCCAACCGCGATACCACCCACTGGAGTGCGCAGGCGCTGGCCGATCTGGCCGCGCGGCAGCCGTCCGGCACGGTGCTGGTGCTGGCGGTGGTGGGCGCGGCGATCGGTGCGGTGTCGCTGTCCGGCTCGGTGATCGCCTGGGCCAAACTCGATGGTCGCCTCGACAAGCGCGTGACCTGGCCGGGCCAGCAGGTGATGAACCTGCTGGTGGCGCTGGCCGTGGTGGTGCTGGGCATCATCGCCGCCAGCACGCTCAGCACCTGGGCGATCGTCGCCTTCTTCGTGCTGGCCCTGGCGCTGGGCGTGTTGATGACGTTGCCGATCGGTGGCGCCGACATGCCGGTGGTGATCTCGCTGTACAACGCGTTCACCGGCCTGGCGGTGTCGTTCGAAGGCTACGTGCTGGGCAACGAGGCGCTGATCATCGCCGGCATGATGGTCGGTGCGGCCGGCATCCTGCTGACCCGGTTGATGGCCAAGGCCATGAACCGGCCGATCCGCAACGTGCTGTTCTCCAACTTCGGTGGTGGCGCCGGTGGTGAGGCGCAGGCGATTTCCGGTTCGCAGAAGCCTATCGAAGCGGCCGACGTGGCGGCGATGATGGGCTTTGCCGAACGCGTGGTGATCGTGCCCGGCTATGGCATGGCCGTGGCCCAGGCCCAGCACAAGATCTGGGAGCTGGCGCAGCGGCTGATCACGCGCGGGGTGAAGGTCAAGTTCGCCATCCATCCGGTAGCCGGGCGCATGCCCGGGCACATGAACGTGCTGCTGGCCGAAGCGGGGGTGCCGTACGACCTGATCGCGGACATGGACGACATCAATCCCGAGTTCGCCACTACCGACGTGGTGCTGGTGATCGGCGCCAACGACGTGGTCAACCCGGTGGCGCGCACCGATCCGGCCAGTCCGATCTACGGCATGCCGGTACTGGACGTGGTCAATGCCCGCAACGTGGTGGTGATCAAGCGGGGCAAGGGCACCGGCTTTGCCGGTATCGAGAATGCGCTGTTCTATGCCGACAACACCCGCATGCTGTACGGCGATGGTGCCGAGGCAGCGGCGTCGTTGGTCAGCGAGCTGAAGGCGCTCGACGGCGGGCATTGAGGCAGTACGGTAGCGCCGGGCCATGCCCGGCGAGCGCGCAGCGCGGCTGTTCCAACAATCCGCCGGGCATGGCCCGGCGCTACCCACGTCCGGCGCGCTCAGCGCGCCAGCCAGGCTCCGACCACCACGGCCACCGCCAGCCACAGCCATTCGACCACGCCATTGGCCAGGGTGATCAGCGTCCAGGCCAGGTGCGGGCCCATTCGCAGCGAGGCGTCCCAGGGGTTCAGGCCCATCGAGCCGCCCATCCAGGCACTGGCGATCGCCCAGTTCGAGATCGCGGCTACCAGCAGCATGCCCAGCACGACCAGGGCGATGCGCAGCTTGCCGGGACCGAGCGTGCCCAGACGCAGCATGAACACCAGTTCCAGGGCGGTCAGTACCGCCATCCAGCCGACCGGACGGCCGGTGAACAGGGCGATCAGCATCCAGGCGAGGGGGGCGGTGGCCAGCGCCAGCAACAACATGAAGGGCCAGAGCCAGGTAACGGTCCTGGCGCGTGCGGCATTGGAGGACATCGAAGCTCCTGAAGGTCGCCCACAGGATACTGTGGTTTGCCGCAGTGCACCGGCGAGGGCGGGGCGCCTACGCTAGAATGACCGCTTGCGTGGCTTATGCCGCAGCCCCATATCGGTCCCCATGTATTCCCGTAGCAGCGAACCTGTCCACTTCGAACGCGATTGCGAGGCCGTGATGGTCCCGCAGGGCGACACCGTGACCTTGCCCGCCGGCAGCTATGGGTACATTACCCAGGCGCTGGGCGGCAGTTATTCGGTGTTCGTCGAGGGCAATCTGTTCCGCATCGCCGGCAAGGATGGCGATGCCATCGGCAAGGAAGCGCCGGCACCGCTGGAACTGCCCGACGATGCCAGCGACGAGCAGGTCGAACAACTGGTCTGGCAGCAGCTGCGCACCTGTTTCGACCCGGAAATTCCGGTCAACATCGTCGAACTGGGCCTGGTCTACGAGGTGGAGATCAAGCACCTCGACGAAGGGCAGCGCGAGATCGACGTGAAGATGACCCTGACCGCGCCTGCGTGCGGCATGGGCGACATCCTGGTCGACGACGTGCGCAGCAAGCTTGAAATGATCCCGACGGTGGCCGAGGCCGACGTCGAGCTGGTCTTCGACCCGCCGTGGAACCAGCACATGATGTCCGAGGCCGCACGGCTCGAAACCGGCATGCTTTGACCCACGGCCCGCAGTGACGCGGGCCCGGCATTACCCGCAACCAGAACAGGAAATCTCCGGTGTCCCAGTCCATTCCCAGCTTCGCCGTCACCCGTTCGGACCACCCGCGCAGCGCTGAAGAGCGCGCCCAGATCCTGGAGAAGCCGGGCTTCGGCCTGCACTTCACCGACCACATGGTGGAAGTGCGCTGGGACAAGGATGCCGGCTGGCACAACGCCAACGTGCGCGCCTACGGTCCGTTGCAGCTGGACCCGGCCGCGGCCGTGCTGCACTACGGCCAGGAGATCTTCGAAGGCATCAAGGCCTACCGCCATGCCGATGGTTCGATCTGGACCTTCCGCCCCGATGCCAACGGCCGCCGCCTGCAGCGTTCGGCGCAGCGCCTGGCGCTGCCGGAACTGCCGGTGGAGATCTTCGTCGAATCGCTGAAGCAGATGATCGCCGTCGACAGCGCCTGGGTGCCGTCGGCCGATGAGTCGAGCCTGTATTTCCGTCCGTTCATGATCGGCGATGAAGCGTTCCTTGGCGTGCGCGGCGCGCACAAGGCCGGTTACTACGTCATCGCCAGCCCGGCTGGCCCGTACTTCGCCAAGGGCGTCGCCCCGGTGTCGATCTGGCTGTCCACCGAGTACGCGCGTGCGGCCAAGGGCGGTACCGGTGCGGCCAAGTGCGGTGGCAACTACGCCGCGTCGCTGTTGCCGCAGCAGAAGGCGCAGGCACAGGGCTGCTCGCAGGTGCTGTTCCTGGACCCGGTCGAAGGCAAGTACCTGGAAGAACTGGGCGGCATGAACGTGTTCCTGGTCTACAAGGACGGCACGCTGGTCACGCCGGAACTGTCCGGCAGCATCCTCGAGGGCATCACCCGCGAGAGCATCCTGCAGCTGGCCCGCGACCGCGGCATGAAGGTCGAAGAGCGCAAGGTCACCATCGATGAGTGGAAGCAGGGCGTGACCTCCGGCGAGATCGCCGAAGTGTTCGCCTGCGGTACCGCTGCGGTGGTCACCCCGATCGGCCAGCTGAAGGGCGAAGGCTTCTCGGTGGGCGACATCAATGCGCCGGCCGGCGAAGTGACCATGTCACTGCGCAAGGAACTGACCGACATCCAGTACGGTCGCCTGCCGGACCGCCACGGCTGGCTGGTCAAGCTGGGCTGATCGCCCACGCGAACGCGTAGCGCCGGGCCATGCCCGGTGACTTTTCGGAAAGCCCGTCCCCGCGACGGGCTTTCTGCGTTTCAGGCGTACGTCCGCCGGGCATGGCCCGGCGCTACCAGGATCAACGGCTCCCGCCAGCGCGCGGCGATGCCCGGCGAATGTACGCGTACCACGGTAGCGCCGGGCCATGCCCGGCGGCTGTTCGCCGATGTCGGCAAAGACATGGCGGGACAGGACATTCCGCAGTCAGGTACGTGCAGCTGACGCGAAAGTTCCTTCACCTTCACAAACCCTCGACCCGGAAAGTCTCAGATCCAACATTTCATCTTGCTGAAAAGACGCTGAAAATCTTGTGGTGTCCGGTTTGAGCCACTAGCGTCATCAACACAGCGGATGGTCAGGGGAATCCGCTGGCTCGCCGGACCCGAACCTCGCCATCGCAAGCCAGCCCACGGTTCAGGCCGGTGCTTCTGCCGATTCCGGCATTCCTACCATTAGAAGGGAAATCCGATGTCCCAGGTAACGCAACCGCGTGTGCGTCGTGTGTGGGTGGTCCTTGGTGCGTCCGTCCTGTCATCGCTGCTGCTGGCCACGCCTGCGCTGGCCGGTGATGTCCAGCTCAGCGGCCTGCAGTCCGCGCCGACCCACCAGCGCTTCATCGTGAAGTACCGCGACGGCAGTGCGCCGGTGGCCAACACCACCGCGCTGGCCTCTTCGCTGAAGACGGCCGCTGCCGGCATCGCCAGCAGCCAGGGCCGCGCGCTGGGCCTGCAGCAGGTCCGCAGGCTTGCCGTCGGCTCCACCGTGGTCAGGACCGACCGTGCGCTGGACCAGGCCGAATCCGAGCTGCTGATGCGCAAGCTGGCCGCCGACCCGAACGTCGAATACGTCGAAGTCGACCAGATCATGCGCGCGACGCTGACCCCCAACGACACCCGTTTCAGCGAGCAATGGGGCTTCGGTACATCCAACGCCTCGATCAACGTGCGTCCGGCCTGGGACAAGGCCACCGGCACCGGTGTGGTCGTGGCGGTGATCGATACCGGCATCACCAACCATGCCGACCTCAACGCCAACATCCTGCCCGGCTATGACTTCATCAGCGACGCGGCGATGGCGCGCGATGGCGGTGGCCGTGACAGCAATCCGAACGATGAGGGTGACTGGTACGGCGCCAACGAGTGCGGCTCGGGCATTCCGGCCTCCAACTCCAGCTGGCATGGCACCCACGTGGCCGGCACTGTCGCCGCAGTGACCAACAACAGCACCGGCGTGGCCGGTACCGCCTTCAACGCCAAGGTCGTGCCGGTGCGCGTGCTCGGCAAGTGCGGCGGCTACACCTCCGACATCGCCGACGCGATCGTATGGGCCTCCGGTGGCACGGTCAGCGGTGTGCCGGCCAACGCCAACCCGGCCGAAGTCATCAACATGTCGCTGGGCGGCGGCGGCAGCTGCTCGACCACTTACCAGAACGCGATCAACGGCGCGGTCGGCCGCGGCACCACCGTGGTGGTCGCTGCCGGCAACAGCAACACCAACGTCTCCAGCGCGGTACCGGCGAACTGCCCGAACGTGATCGCCGTGGCGGCCACCACCTCGGCGGGTGCGCGTGCCAGCTTCTCCAACTACGGCACCGGCATCGACATCTCCGCACCGGGCCAGAGCATCCTGTCCACCCTCAACAGCGGCACCACCACCCCGGGCAGCGCCAGCTATGCGTCCTACAACGGCACCTCGATGGCGGCACCGCACGTGGCGGGCGTGGTTGCACTGATGCAGTCGGTGGCACCGAGCCCGCTCAGCCCGGCGCAGGTGGAGAGCATCATCAAGAGCACCGCGCGTCCGTTGCCGGGTGCGTGCTCGGGTGGTTGCGGCGCCGGCATCATCGACGCCGATGCCGCGGTGACTGCCGCGATCAACGGCACCACGCCCAACCCGGGTGGCACCGTGCTGCAGAACAACGTGCCGGTTACCGGCCTCGGCGCAGCCAGCGGCGCATCGCTCAGCTATACCGTCAACGTCCCGGCTGGCAGCACGCAGCTGCGCGTGGCGATCAGTGGCGGCAGCGGTGATGCCGACCTGTACCTGCGCCAGGGCAGTGCCCCGACCGACACCGTCTACACCTGCCGCCCGTACCTGAGCGGCAACAACGAGACCTGCACCGTCAACAGCCCCACCGCCGGTACCTGGTACGTGCGGGTGAAGGCCTACAGCACCTTCTCGGGCGTGACCGTCAACGCCCAGTACTGAGCCCAAGCCCCTCTCCATGGGCACGCCCCGGCCTCGGCCGGGGTGTTTTTTTTAGGGGACGGCGAAGCGGAGAAAGCAATGTGCAGCAGTGCATTTGCATTTGCCCTTGCTCTGCCCTTGACCTTGCTGGCCGCGCGCGATGATCTGTCAGGAGGGGGTGATCCCCCGGCGCAGGACCGTTGGCGCCATGGGCCCGAGGCATGCCTCGGGCGGGTTGGGCAGGACGCCCAACCCCGGTCTTGCCGTGTGCGCAGGACAGCGCACACGAGCAAGGCCCCATCGAGCCCCATGGATGGGTTTACGGCGTGTCCTGCGTTGGGGGGATCACCCCCTCAACCCAGTAGCAACAAAACCGCTGAACCCATCCGCGCGACAGCGCGCCTTGAACCCTTAAACCGACTCGAACCGGTTCGCCGCCACGTTCTTGCGCACATGCTGCGGGTCGAAGATCCGGCCGTTCATCGCGATGAACACCCCCACTGGCAGCGACTGCACCGCACCGATCGCACAGCCGATGTTGAACTCCGCATCCGAACCACGGAAACGCGCCGGGCTCAGCGCACCGGTCATCACGATGGTCTTATCCGGGATCGTCGCCAGCACCTTGCCGGTCTGCACCATCGAATCGGTGCCGTGGGTCACCAGCACGTGGCGGGTGGGCTGCGCAGCGATCGTCGCGCGGATCAGCTCACGATCGTCGTCGTTGATGTGCAGCGAATCCTTGCGCAGGATCGGAATCACGTTGAAACGGAACGTGACCCCCAGTTCGCGCAGGATCATGCCGATCTGCGGGTCGCCGATCTGGTAGTCCGACTTGTCGTCGAAATAGATCTTGTCGATCGTGCCACCGGTGGTGACGACCAGGAGCTCTTCCATCATGTGCATGCGCGAAACCAAGGCAGGTACAGCGGCGCGGGGCCGGGAACGCAGATGATACGGCCCACCGGGCGCAGCGTCAGCGCCGCCGCCCGAAACGGGCGCGCAGGCCGGGCAGGCTGGCCGAAAAGATCACCAGCAGCGCCAGCACGATTTCGATCAGTGCCAGCCAGCGGGTCTCGGGATGGCTCCAGGCGCTCATCACGCCGTGGCTGAACCAGCCCAGGGCCAGCACCGCCGCCCAGAACCCGGCCTTGCGCCAGCCCAGCCGCAGGGCGATGGCCAGCGCCAGCGGCGGCGCAGTGAACACCAGCTGGGTGGCCAGCCAGTGCCTGTCGTTGATGAACCAGCCGGCAAACAGCGCCGCCAGCCCCATCAGGGCCAGCAGCAGCACGGTGCGCGGCGCGGTGCTCATCGCGCCAGCCGCTGCGCGATGTCGGCCACGCGCCGGCCCAGCGCCCGCGCCAGTACCGCCTCATCGTCGGTGGGTTGCGGGTCGTCGGCGGCGCCGGCCACGTGGCTGGCGCCATACGGCGTGCCGCCACTGGTGGTGTGGCTCAGCGCCGGCTCGGTGAACGGAATGCCGACGATCAGGCAGCCGTGGTGCAGCAGCGGTACCTGCATCGACAGCAGGGTCGACTCCTGGCCGCCATGCATCGACGCGGTGGACGTGAACACCCCGGCCGGCTTGCCGGCCAGCGTGCCGTTCACCCATTCGGCGCCGAGGCCGTCAAGGAAATGCTTGACCGGCGCGGCCATGTTGCCGAAACGGGTGGGGCTGCCCAGCAGCAGTCCCTGGCACTCCGCCAGGTCCTGCACGCTTACATAGGGCGCGCCATCGTCGGGTACCGGCGGCTGCGCGGTCTGGGTAACGGCAGCCACCGGCGGCACCGTGCGCAGCCGCGCTGCCATGCCCGGAACCTCGCCGATGCCCCGCGCGATCTGGCGCGCCAGCCGTGCCACCGAACCGCCGCGGCTGTAGTACAGCACCAGGATTTCGCCCATCGCGCCCAGCTCTCCTCATCGTGTGGACGCCAGTATGGCTATCCTGCACCGATTCCGCATCGGGTACCCTTGCGCCGATGGAACCTTTGGATACGCTCAATTTGTGGATGGAACGCGCGCGGGATCGCGCACGCGCCGCCAGCTTCGGCCGCTTCCTGTGGCGCCGCTTCCTCGACGACCGCCTGTTCCAGGCCGCCGCCGCGCTGGCCTACACCACGGTGTTCGCGCTGGTGCCGTTGGCGATCGTGGTGTTTGGCGTGCTCTCGGCCTTCCCGGTGTTCGATCGCTGGAGCGACCAGCTCAGCGACTACGTCTTCTCCAACTTCGTGCCCAATGCCGCGCGCGCTGCCGAAGGCTACCTGCGGCAGTTCTCGGCCAGCGCCGGCCAGCTCACTGCCGCCGGTTTCATCGCCCTGGTCATCTCGCTGCTGATCACCCTCAACAGTGTTGAAGAGACCTTCAACCAGATCTGGCGCGTCGGCAGCAGTCGGCCGCGGCTGACCCGCTTCCTGGTCTACTGGACGGTGCTGACCCTGGGCGCGATGCTCGCCGCTGCATCGCTGGCGGTGTCGGCGCGGGTGTTCGCGATGCCGTTGTTCGGCACGCAGGAGGGGCGCTGGCTGGCCGATCTCGCCTTGCGGCTGGCGCCGATCCTGATCGAATTCGTCTGCATCACCCTGATGTTCCGGGTGGTGCCACACCACACCGTGAAGTGGCGCCATGCGGTTCCGGGCGCGATTCTCGCCGCAGTGATCCTGGAGCTGGTGAAGTGGGGCATCGGCGCCTACCTGGGCAGCTTCCAGTCCTACCAGAAGCTGTATGGCACGGTGGCCTTCGTGCCGATCCTCCTGCTGTGGATCTACCTCTGCTGGGTGGCCGTGCTGCTGGGCGCGTCGTTGGCGTCGTCGATGGCGGCTTTCCGCTACCAGCCGGTGGAACTGCGCCTGCCGCAGGGCTACGAGTTCTATGGCCTGCTGCGCCTGCTCGGGCGCTTCCAGCACGCACGCGCCAAGGGCAGGGGCCTGGCCGACGACGAGATCCTGCGGCTGGAACCGATGCTGACCGACTCGCTGCTGCAGGACCTGGCCTGCCACCTGGAGGGCATCGGCCTGCTGCGCCGCGATGAGCGCGGCGAGTGGCTGCTGGCCCGCGACCTGGACCAGGTCAGCCTGGGCGATCTGTACGAATGCACGCAGCTGCGCATTCCGGTGGCCGAACAACACCTGCCTTACCGCGATGACAGCCTCGGCCGGGCCGCCTTGGCCGCACTGGATGAACTGCGCCTGCCGCTGCGTGAACGCCTCAAGCGTCGCGTCAGCGACATCTACCCTGATTCTGGAGACGCCCCATGACCTGCAAGACCCCGTTGCTGCTGGCTGCGCTGCTGGCCCTGGCCGCCTGCAAACCCGCGCAGGAGCCGACCCCGGCCAGCAGCCAGCCGCCGGCACAGGCACCGACCCCGGCCGCGCCGGCGCCGGTGGAGGACACGCCCGCCGAACGTGTCACTGCCGAGTTCCCGACGCTGAAGATGAAGGCGGTCGATGGCAGCGATTACGACCTGGCCGCGCATCGTGGCAAGTGGGTGGTGGTGAATTTCTGGGCGACCTGGTGCGCGCCCTGCCGCAAGGAAATGCCCGAGCTGTCGGCGTTGCATGCCATGCGCAGCAACATCGAAGTGGTGGGCCTGGCCTACGAGGACATCGAGATTCCGGAGATGCAGGCGTTCCTGACCAAGCATCCGGTGACCTACCCGATCGTGGTCGTCGATCCGTTCGACCCACCGGCCGACTTCGCCACCCCGCGTGGCCTGCCGCTGACCCATCTGATCGACCCGCAGGGCAAGCTGGCCCACAGCTTCCTGGGCCCGGTCACCGCGGCGGACATCGAAAAGCAGATTGCTGCTGCCAAATAAGGGGAGGGGCAGGGCTGCGCCCTGCACCCACCGAAGCGGTAGTGCCGGCCGCTGGCCGGCAACCTCGACAGCAACAGCAACAGCAACAGCAACAGCCAAAGCCAAAGCGGGTTTCCTGTGGGGAGGCGGGGTGGGTCCGGTTGCGGGGGACGCCGTAAATACGTCCCTGTAGGCTCGGTCGCCGCATCCATGCGGATCACGCCCCCGCAACCGGACCCACCCCGCCTTCGACAGTTTCTGTCGACCTGCCGGAATGACATGGCCTGCTCTTGGTGGGTGTCGATCTTGGTCGACACGTAGATCCACGCCATGCGTGGATGCTCTTCGTTCAATTGTCGAAATATTCGATTTCGATGGATATACATTCACGCATGGCGTGAATCCATCAGCCACCGGAAATCTGTCGAAGGTGGGGCGGTGTCGGAGTGCGGGGTGTCCGCGGCATGGATGCCGCGGCCAAGCCCCCATGGACGGGTTCACGGCGTCCCCGCACTCCGACACCGCCCCGCCATCCCACGGAATGCCCGCTTTTGACGTTGCTTCGGCTGTTGCTGTTGCCTGAAAGCAGCAGGTGCAGGGCCGCAGGCCCTGCCGACCAACCCTACTCCTTGACCGGAAAATCCTCGATAGGCTTCAGCACGTCGTAGTGCTCGCGATGCAGCTTGCCCTTCAGTTTCGGCAGCTCCGGCAAAGGCACATCCACCCGCGTGTCCGGCAGCCGGTCCAGCAGGTTGCGGACAAGAGTCAGGCGACCCAGCCGCTGGTCGTTGAAATCCACCAGCGTCCACGGCGCACCGTCGCGATGGGTCGCGCGCAGCATCGCCTCGCGCGCTTCGGTGTACGCGCTGTACTTGCTGCGCGACTTCAGATCCACCGGCGACAGCTTCCACCCCTTCAACGGATCAAGATGGCGTTCGGCGAAACGCTTCTCCTGCTGCTCCTGGTCCACGCACAGCCAGTACTTGAACAGCAGGATGCCGTCATCCACCAGCAGTTGTTCGAACACCGGTGCCTGATGCAGGAACTGCTGGTACTCGGTCTCGCTGCAGTAGCCCATCACCCGTTCCACGCCCGCGCGGTTGTACCAGCTGCGGTCCATCAGCACGATCTCGCCGGCGGCCGGCAGATGCGTGGCGTAGCGCTGGAAATACCATTGCGTGGCTTCGCGGTCGGTGGGCTTGGGCAACGCCACCACCCTGCATTGGCGTGGGTTGAGGTGCTGGCTGATGGCCTGGATCGCACCGCCCTTGCCGGCGGTATCGCGTCCTTCGAACAGCACCAGCAGGCGTTGCCCGCTGTGCTGCACCCAGCGTGCCATCGCCGTCAGTTCCAGCTGCAGCGGCTGCAGCAGTTCGTCGTATTCCTTGCGCTTGAGCTTGGCCATCGTCATGCCACGCGGGAGGGAAGCCCGAGCGTAGCGCAGGGCGATGTCAGGGCGTGTCGAGGCCCTGCCAGCCCTGTTCGCGGGCCAGCTGCTGAAGCAGTGCGGACAGATCGCGCGCGAAGGCCGCCATGTCGAACAGGCCGCTGCGCTCGCGTGCCTGCGCCAGTTCGGCACGCAGGGCAGCCAGCGCGGCCGGGTCGTTGCCGAGTGCACTGGCGGTGGCGACGAAGACCGCATCGTCGGCGACGTTCATGTGCTCCAGCCCCAGATGATGGTTGAGGCTGCCGGCCACGCGCGCGGCGAAGGTAGCACCGGGGCAGGTCAGCACCGGGCAGCCGGCCCACAGTGCATCCGATGCGGTGGTGTGCGCGTTGTACGGGTTCGTATCCAGGAACAGGTCGGCCAGCTGATAGCGGGCCAGATACTGCGGATGCGGCAGCTTGGCCATGAACACCAGGCGCGCCGGATCCAGTCCTGCAGCCTTGGCGGCGGAACGCAGCCTTGCATCGGCCTGGCCGGGGCCGGACAGCAGCCACAGCACGCTGCCAGGTACTGCCTGCAGCACCGCGAACGCACGGCCCATGCTGCGCGGGTTGAGTTTGTAACTGTTGTTGAAGCAGCAGAACACCGTGCCCTGCGTGGGCAGCCCACACGCCGCACGGTCCGGCGCCGGTTCCAGCACGCGGGTGTTGTCGGAGGGCTGGAACGCGCGCGGCAGGCGCAGCACGCGTTCGCTGTAGTGCGGTTCCAGCGAGGACGGCAGCGCGAAGTCGTCAGCGATCACTGCATCCAGCCACGATGCACCGGAGGTGCCGGGGTAGGCCAGCCAGTTCAACTGCAGCGGGGCAGGGCGCATCGCCAGTACTTCCGGCGTGCCGCCACCGCCCCAGCCGCGCAGGTCCAGCAGCAGGTCGATGCCCTGTGCACGGATGCGCGCGGCCGTATCGGCGTGGCGCAATCCCACCACGTCATGCAGCCGGGTGGCGGCCTGCAGGCGTTGTCGGATGCGGCTGCCATCATCGGCATTGAGTGCGAACAGATGCAGTTGCAGGGCCGGGTCGCGGCTCATCTGCTCCAGCAGCGCCACCGTCAGCAATCCGGTGGGATGGGCGCCGAAGCCGTTGGAAAGGAAGCCCACGCGAAGTGGGCCTCGTTCGCGCAGCTTCGCCGGCGGCAGGGGCCGCACCGATGCCGCCACCGCGGCGGCGCGTGCACGCGCGCAGGCCAGCTGTTCGGCCGCGCTGGCGTCTTCGCTGAGAAACGCGAAGGGTTCCACTACGCCCTGGCCGGACACCAGTGCACCGCGCACCTGATCGGCCAGCGCATCCACGTCCTGCCAATCGCACAGGCGACGCTGCCAGGCGAGGCGCTGCGCGGCGATATACGGCTCATCGGGCATCAGTGCATGTGCGCGGCGATAGGCCGCTGATGCACCTTCGGCATCGTTGGCATCTTCCAGCGCGTGCCCCAGCCACAACGCGATGCCCGGGTGCTCCGGTGCCAGCGCCGAGGCCTGGCCCAGCAGCGTTGCGGCATCGGCATGCGCTCCTGCCATCCACGCCACCCGGCCGAGCCGGGCAAGCGCTTCAGGATGATTGGGCCGCAGCTGCAGTGCGCGCCGCGCGGCCTGCTCGCCGGCCGCGATGTCGCCGGCTTCCAGTTCCAGGTCGGCCAGCATCACCCAGGCGACGAAGTCGCCGGGCTGGCGCGTGATCGCCTGCTGCAGTTGCTGCCGCTGCTGCCAGGCCGACATGCTGGTCAGCCTGCCGAAAGCTGGGCCAGGGCGTCGACCTGGTGCTCGTGGCTCAATCGCTGCAGCAGCGGATCGAGATCGCCGGCCAGTACGTTGGGCAGGTCGTACAGGGTCAGCCCTTCCACGCGGTGGTCGGTGATCCGGCCCTGCGGGAAGTTGTAGGTACGGATGCGCTGGCTGCGGTCGCCGCTGCCGACCTGCAGGCGCCGTGATTCGGCCTGCGCCGCGTCGTGGCGCTGGCGCTCGGCATCCAGCAGCTGCGCCTTCAGGCGTTTCATCGCCTTGTCCCGGTTGGCATGCTGGCTGCGTTCGGTCTGGCACTCCACCACCACGCCGCTGGGCACGTGGGTGATGCGGATCGCCGATTCGGTCTTGTTGACGTGCTGGCCACCGGCGCCGGAGGAGCGGTAGGTATCAATCCTCAGGTCCGCCGGGTTGATGACGATCTCATCGACTTCGTCGGCTTCCGGGATGATCGCCACGGTGGCCGCCGAGGTGTGGATGCGGCCCTGCGATTCGGTGGCCGGCACGCGCTGCACGCGGTGCGTGCCCGATTCGAATTTCAGGCGCGAGAACGCGCCCCGGCCGACCACGCGCGCCACCACTTCCTTGTAGCCGCCATGTTCGCCGGGGTTGTCCGATTCGATCTCGACCTTCCAGCCCTGTCGCTCGGCGTAGCGGGCATACATGCGGAAGAGGTCGCCAGCGAAGATCGCCGCCTCGTCGCCGCCGGTGCCGGCGCGCACTTCCAGGAACAGGTTGCCTTCATCGCGCGGGTCGCGCGGCACCAGCAGCAGCGCCAGTTCCTGCTCCAGTTCCTGCAGACGGGCCTGGGCGGCGGCGATCTCCTCGTCGGCCAGTTCGCGCAGGTCCGGATCAGTGCGCATGCTTTCGGCCGCGGCCAGGTCGGCCTTGGCACGCGCTTCATCGGCCAGCGCGGTGGCGATCGGTTCGAGCTGGGAAAACTCACGCGAAAGATCACGGAAGCGCGCATTGTTGGCGACCACCTCCGGTTCGGCGAGCAGACGTTCCAGTTCTTCGCGGCGCTCGGCCAGCGCTTCCAACTTACGGCGCAGGGTCGGCGTCATCGGTTCTCACAGGTGGGTGGTGGTAACCCGGCGCAGCCGGGAACAGGCGCTCGGCGGCGCGGGTCAGGTCGGCGTCGCCGCTGAGCGCGGCCGCGCGCAGGGCGGCGGTCGGCGGGTGCAGCAGGCGGTTGGTCAATCCATGGGCAAGCAGTTCCAGCACTTCGTCGGCCGGCTTGCCGTTGGCCAGCTGCTGGCGCGCGCGTTCCAGCAGTTCGGCACGGGTGGCCTCGCCGAAGGCGCGCAGTTGCCGCAGCGGTGCCTGGTGGGCACTGGCCTGCAGGGTTTCGACGAAGCGCGAGACCTGCAGGTCGATGATCGTCTCCGCTTCGGCGGCCGCCTCGCGGCGGCTGCGGCGGTTGTCTTCCACCGCGCGCTCGAGGTCGTCCACGGTGTACAGGAACGCATCGTTGAGACTGGCAACGTCGGCCTCGATGTCGCGCGGCACGGCCAGGTCGAACAGCAGCATCGGCTTGTGCCGGCGTGCGCGCAGGGCGTTGGCCACTGCAGCACGGTGGATCACCGGTTCGCGGGCGGCGGTGGCCGAGAACACCACATCGGCCTCGGCCAGGTGACGCTCCAGTTCGGTCAGCGGCAGCGCCACACCGCCATGGCGGCTGGCCAGTTCCTGCGCATGGGCGAGGGTGCGGTTGGCGATCAGCAGCCGCCGCACCTTGCCTTCGCTGAGGTGGCGTGCGGCCAGTTCGATGGTCTCGCCGGCGCCGACCAGCAGCACGGTGGAATCGTCAAGGCGTGCAAATGCATTCTGCGCCAGGCGCACCGCTGCCGAGGCCACCGATACCGGGTTGGCACCGACCTGGGTATCGGTACGCGCGCGCTTGGCCACCGAGAACGTCTGCTGGAACAGGCGGTCCAGGCGTTGGCCGAGCAGGCCGTGGTCGCGCGCGGTCGACCAGGCGTCCTTCACCTGGCCCAGGATCTGCGGCTCACCCAGCACCATTGAATCCAGCCCCGTCGCCACCCGGAACAGGTGGCGCACGGCATCGGCATCGGCGTGCTGGTACAGGTAGCCCTGCAGGTCGCCGGCCTGGCTCTGCAGCCACTGGTCCAGCGCCTGCGCGGACTCGGCCACGGCATACAGTTCGGTGCGGTTGCAGGTGGACAGCAGCACCGCCTCGGCGATCTGCGGGGTATCGCGCAGCGAACCGAGCGCGCGCGGCAACGCGTCACCGGCGAAGGCTGCGCGTTCGCGCAGTTCCACCGGTGCGGTCTGGTGATTCAGTCCGAGCACCCACAGGGTCATTGTTCAGTTGCTTGCGATAAGCTGCTGGCCATTGGACGACATTTTAAGGCCCCGATGCCGACGATGCCCGCATTGATTCGCATCCCCAGTGTTCTGCTGCTGTCTCTGGCCTGTGCGCAGGCCCTGGCGGCGGTGCCCGCCAAGGCGCCTGCACGGCCTGCGGTGACTGAGGAACTGGCGCTGGAGCCGGTGCTGGCCGGCGAGTTCGCCCTGCAGGCCGGCAAGCTGGCCGAGGCCGCGCGCTGGTACCTGCAGGCGGCCCAGCAGACCGACGGCGACGCCGGCCTGGCCGAGCGGGCGACCCGTATCGCCATGCTGGCCAACGAAGATGGCGCCGCGGCCAAGGGCCTGGCCCTGTGGCAGCAGCGTGCGCCGCGCTCATTGGCGATGCGCAGCGCCGCCGGTGCGCTGGCGATGCGCCAGGGCGACGTGAAGGCTGCGCGCAGCGAGCTTCAGGCCTTGTTGCAGGACCCGGGGGATGAGGGCTGGAAGTTCGCCCTGGGCGCCTTGATCGGCGGCGGCCGCGATCCGGCCGTGCCGGCCCAGGTGCTGGGCGAGCTGGTCGATGCCAACGCCATTCCCCAGAAGATCGAGGCCTGGCAGGAGTTTGGACGCCTTGCACTGCGCATGGAGAAGCCCGAGCTGGCACGGCGCATGATCGATGAGGTGGTCAAGCGCTTCCCCGAGGAGCCACGCGTGGCGTTGCTGCGCGCCAGCCAGCTGCAGCAGGCCGGCCAGACCGACCAGGCGCTGTCGCTGCTGCATGGGGTGGAGCCGAAGACCCGTCAGGACCCGGAGCTGCGCAACGCGGTGGCCATCGCCTATGACAGCCTCGGCCAGCCGGCAGCGGCCGAGCGCGTGCTGGCGGTCGGTCCCCAGGATGTGCAGACGTGGGGCATGCGCGCTTCGCTGCTGGCCAAGCAGGGCGACAAGGCCGCGCTGTCCAATCTGTACAACGAACTGTCGCGGCAGGCGGCCAAGCCGGACCCGGCGCAGCGCCTGTTGCTGGGCAAGATCGCCGAGTACCTCAAGCGCTACCCGGAGGCGGTCAACTGGTATCACAGCGTTCCTGGCGGCGATGAGCTGAATGAAGCGCGCCTGCGCGCGGCCAATGCGCAGGGTCTGGCGGGCCGGCAGTCGCTGGCGCTGGATGAAGTGCATGCCATCCAGTCCGATGCCAGCGTGGATGACGATGTGCGGCGCGATGCGTATCTGCTGGAAGCCGAGCTGCGCCAGCGCGCCGACGACCTTCCCGGCGAGATCGACGCACTGGCCCGTGGCCTGGCCGCGTATCCGGACGAAAACGGCCTGTTGTATGCCCGTGCGCTGGCCTGGGAGCGCCGCGATGACATCGCCCGTGCCGAGGCCGACCTGCGCAAGATCCTGGTGACCGAGCCGGAGAACGTGCCGGCATTGAACGCACTGGGCTACACCTTGGCCGACCGGACCGGTCGCTACCAGGAAGCGCTCGAACTGATCGACCGCGCACGCGTGGCCGAACCGGACAACGCCGCCATCGTCGACAGTTATGGCTGGGTGCTGTATCGGCTGGGGCGCAACGCCGACGCGCTGGTACAGCTGCGCCGCGCCTGGACGCTGGCCAAGGACCCGGAAATCGCCGCCCACGTAGGCGAGGTGCTGTGGGTGCTGGGCAAGCACGATGAAGCCCGTCACTTCTTCGAGGAAGCGGCCAGGCTCGACCCTGAAAACCGCGCGCTGCTGCGCGCCCGCGAGAAATTCAATCCATGAGTGTTTCCACGATCCGGCCGTTGCTGCTGGTGGCCGTGACCCTGGCCCTGAGTGCCTGTACCACCGTTGGCCGGCAGAAAACGCCGGCGCCGGCCGTGGTTACCACCGTTTCCGCCGAAGCGACCGCCGCCGAGGGCGCACGCGTGGACGCGCTGCGATCGGCGTCGGAGTGGAATTTCCAGGGCCGGGTGGCGGTCAGCAAGGGCAAGGACGGTGGCAGCGGCCGCATCGACTGGAAACAGGAAGGCCAACGCTATGTCGTCGAACTGAGCGCGCCGGTCACCCGCCAGAGCTGGAAGTTGAGCGGTGATAGCCATCATGAAGCCGGCCGTCTGGAAGGACTGGCCGGTGGTCCGCGAGACGGTGAAGACGCGCAGGCCCTGTTGCTGGAAGCCACCGGCTGGGATATTCCGGTCAACCAGCTGCCCGACTGGGTACGCGGCCTGGTCGCCGGCGACAGCGCTGGGCCGGAAAAGATCGAGCGTGATGCCGATGGCCGTCCGCGGCGCATGCAGCAGATGGGGTGGTTGATCCAGTATCTGGACTGGTATCCGGCCGAAGCCGGGCGTCCGGCCCTGCCGCGCAGGGTCGAGGCGGTCAATGGTGACGCCAAGGTGCGCCTGCTGGTCGACCAGTGGGGGCAGGGTGCGCCATGAACGCGCGGGTGGATGACGCGGGCTGGTCCTGGTGGCCGGCCCCGGCCAAGCTGAACCTGTTCCTGCATATCACCGGCCGCCGTGCCGACGGCTACCACGAGCTGCAGACCGTGTTCCGCCTGCTCGACTGGGGCGACCGGATCGGCCTGCGCCTGCGTGAAGACGGCCAGGTGCGGCGGCAGGGCGATGGCCTGGCCGGTGTCGCGGAGGTGGATGATCTGGCGGTTCGCGCAGCGCGGTTGCTTAAAGAGGTGGCGAATGTCGAGAAAGGTGTCGATATCGTCGTCGAAAAGCACGTTCCTGCAGGCGGCGGTTTCGGCGGCGGTTCGTCCGATGCGGCCACCGTGCTGGTGGTACTGAACCGGCTCTGGGGCGCGGGGCTGGACGAAAATACGCTGGCGGCGCTGGGCTTGCGCCTCGGCGCCGATGTGCCGGTGTTCGTGCGTGGCCACAACGCCTGGGCCGAGGGGGTGGGCGAGCGGCTGCGGCCGATCACCCTGCCGCAGGCCTGGTATGTGGTTGTCGAACCGGGCGTTCATGTGCCGACCCCGCTGCTGTTCGCAGATCCGGATTTGACGCGCGACAGTCCACAGGCGAAAATAGAGGACTTCGCTTCCGGCTTGCTGGTCGGGAACGTGTTCGAACCGGTGCTGCGCCGCCGTGAGCCTGCCGTCGAGGCGGTACTTGCTGCGTTGAGCGACATCGGCACGGCACGACTGACCGGTTCGGGAAGTGGTTGTTTCGTCGAGTTCGATTCGCAGGCTGCCGCCGAGCAGGGACGAGCGAAGTTGTCGAAGGAGTTGCGGGCAAGGGTGGCTGCGGGCGTTGCACGTTCGCCACTGCTGGATGCACTCGAGCAACACTGATTCATCAATGCAGGGGCGTCGCCAAGAGGCCCAAGGCACCAGGTTTTGATCCTGGCATTCGGAGGTTCGAATCCTCCCGCCCCTGCCAATGCGGCTGCGTCCGCGCCTTCCAGCGCATCACCTGCGCGGGACGTGGGAACAGCCGCGGTGTTGTCAGCAGCAGGGGCCGACGTGGTCCTTGCCGCTACCGGATCCCCGCCACTCGTCCCCGCCCGAGACAATCATGATGCAAGAGTCCCCGAACCTGCTGGTCTTTTCCGGCAACGCCAACAAACGTCTGGCGCAGAACATCTGCAAGGAACTGGGAGTCCGCCCGGGCAAGGCGCTGGTCTCGCACTTCTCCGATGGTGAAGTGCAGGTGGAAATCGAAGAGAACGTCCGCAAGCAGGACGTGTTCGTGATCCAGCCGACCTCGGCGCCGAGCGCGGAAAACCTGATGGAACTGCTGGTGCTGATCGACGCGCTCAAGCGCGCATCGGTGGCCAGCGTGACCGCCGTGGTGCCGTACTTCGGCTACTCGCGCCAGGATCGCCGCATGCGTTCCTCGCGCGTGCCGATCACCGCCAAGCTGGCGGCGAAGATGTTCAGCACCGCCGGCGCTGATCGCGTGCTGACCGTCGACCTGCACGCCGACCAGATCCAGGGCTTCTTCGATATTCCGGTCGACAACGTGTATGCCTCTCCGCTGCTGCTGGCCGACATCTGGCGCGCCTACGGCACCGAGAACCTGATCGTGGTGTCGCCGGACGTGGGCGGCGTAGTCCGCGCCCGTGCAGTGGCCAAGCGCCTGGATGACGCCGACCTGGCGATCATCGACAAGCGCCGTCCGCGCGCCAACGTCTCCACCGTGATGAACATCATCGGTGACGTCGAAGGCAAGACCTGCGTGATGGTCGATGACATCGTCGATACCGCCGGCACCCTGTGCGCCGCTGCCGCTGCCCTGAAGGCGCGCGGTGCGCTCAAGGTCGCCGCCTACTGCACCCACGCGGTGCTGTCGGGCCCGGCGGTGGACAACATCACCAATTCCCAGCTTGATGAGCTGGTGGTGACCGACACCATCCCGCTGAAGGACGCCGCGCGGGTGTGCAGCAAGATCCGCCAGCTGAGCGTGGCGGAAATGCTGGCCGAAACGATGCGCCGCATCGCCTTCGGCGAGTCGGTCAGCTCGCTGTACGTGGATTGATTTTTCGTCCCCGCCGGCAACGGCAGGGACACACCGGGCGCTTCTGGTCGCGGAAGTGCCTTCAACCGCCAAGCCGCAAGGCAAGGCAACAACCGAGTAGTCGAAAATGTCGAAGACCCATGAAATCAAGGTCACCAAGCGTGAACTGCAGCGTAAGGGTGCGAGCCGCCGCCTGCGTACCGCTGGTGTGATCCCGGCGATCGTGTACGGCGGAAACGCCGAACCGGTCGCCATCAGCCTGGACCACAACGAAATCTGGCTGGCCCAGCAGAACGAGTGGTTCTATGCCTCGATCCTGGACCTGAACCTGGACGGCCAGGTGCAGAAGGTGCTGCTGCGTGACATGCAGCGCCATCCGTACAAGCAGCTGATCATGCACCTGGACTTCCTGCGCGTGAACGAGAACGAGAAGCTGACCGCTTCGGTTCCGCTGCACTTCATCAACGAAGACACCTCGCCGGCTGGCAAGGCTGCCGACGTCGTGGTCGCCCACGAACTGAAGGAAGTGGCCATCAGCTGCCTGCCGAAGGACCTGCCGGAGTCGATCGAAGTCGACCTGGGCGAGCTGAAGGCTGGCGACGTTGTGTACCTGTCGGACATCAAGCTGCCGAAGGGCGTGGAAATCCCGGCGCTGGCGCTGGGCAAGGACCACGACGACGCCATCGTCACTGCCAAGCACGGCAAGCAGGATGCTGCCGACGCTGAAGAAGCAGCGGCCGAGTAATACCCCGCGGCGCCTGTCCTTCGGGGCAGGCGCCGTATCTGGATGGAACGATGGCAGGATTGCGACTGATCGTCGGTCTGGGCAACCCCGGATCGGAGCACGCCCGGACCCGGCACAATGCCGGGTTTCATTTCGTTGAGGCCCTGGCTGAAAAAGCCGGTGCACGATGGAACGTGGACAGCAAGTTGTTTGGCGAGACCGCCAAGGTCGACATTGCCGGACAGGCCGTGTGGCTGCTCAAGCCGGCCACCTTCATGAACCTCAGCGGCAAGTCGGTCACCGCCGCACAGCGGTTCTGGAAGATCGAGCCGGAGGACACCCTGCTGGCCCACGACGAACTGGACCTGGCGCCCGGCGTGGCGCGCTTGAAGTTCGACGGTGGCCACGGTGGCCAGAACGGCCTGCGTGACACCATCCGCCTGCTCGGCCATGGCAGGTTTCACCGCCTGCGCGTGGGCATCGGCCATCCCGGACACAAGGACCGCGTGGTGGGCTGGGTGCTGGGACGTCCCTCCAAGGACGATGAAGTATTGATCTCCCGCGCCATCGACGATGCGATCGACGTGCTGCCGTTGGCGGTGCAGGGCGATTTCAGCGAAGCGATGAAGCGGCTGCACACCCCGCGCTGATCATGACCGACCCGCGTACTCCCTGCACCGTGTGTGGCGCCATGATCCTGCTGGCTACGGCGGCCCGGAACGATGGGCTCTGCATGCCGTGCGGGAATGGCACGCGGCAAAGCATGGAAATGGCGCGGGAACGAGATCGGGAAATTCGTGAAGAGCGCAAGCGCTTCGAGGAGTCTGCAGAAGGGCGGTATTGGCATTGGTTGATCGAGCAGGTCCACGGTGGCGGGTGTGGATTTGCGGGATTGTCGGTACACGATCAGCGTTACTTTGCGATCAACGCGCTCATCAGTGATGTCTATCGGGGAGGGCTTGACGCCTATTTCCACAATTCTGCTGGCGGCTACATCGCTGAAGCCCTTGCAGGGCTTGAGGAGATAGAGCGGCTTGACGTGCGCGACATCGTGCTGGCGGCCCAGAGGCTGCTGTTTGGCAATGAGGCCATGGAAGATCATCATGCGCAGAGACGCCTGCAGATCTATCGTGCTGACGGGTATCTCGGCGATGAACTCGAAACAGCACTTGATGCGTTGGATGGGCGATTCTATGCACTAGTTGATGACGGCCAGCTTGAAGAACTGCTGAAAGCGTACGCAGAACGTCACAGGTTGTACGCCGCGTTCTAACGCGGGCTACTGGAAGGACGATTGGGGATTGAGGGCATGCCCACAGGCGAGCCTTGAATCCCGAATCATCCACTTACACTCAAACCCGGATTCAACACATGGGTATCAAATGCGGCATCGTCGGCCTGCCCAACGTCGGCAAGTCGACCCTGTTCAACGCGCTGACCAAGGCGGGCATCGCCGCGGCGAACTTCCCGTTCTGCACCATCGAGCCCAACGTCGGCATCGTGCCGGTGCCGGATCCGCGCCTGAACGAGCTGGCGGCGATCATCAACCCGCAGAAGGTCATCCCGACCGCGGTGGAGTTCGTCGACATCGCCGGCCTGGTGGCCGGTGCGGCCAGTGGCGAAGGCCTGGGCAACAAGTTCCTGGCCCACATCCGCGAAGTGGATGCGATCACCCACGTGGTGCGTTGCTTCGAGAACGCTGACGTCATCCACGTCAACAACAAGGTCGACCCGATCTCGGACATCGACACCATCGATACCGAGCTGGCCCTGGCCGACCTGGACAGCGTCGAGAAGGCGTTGAACCGCGCCGAGCGTGCGGCCAAGGGCGGTGACAAGGACGCAGCGGCGCGCAAGCCGGTGCTGGCCAAGCTGCAGGCTGCGCTGGCCGACGGCAAGGCCGGCCGTTCCGCTGGTCTGGACGAGGAAGAGAAGGCGCTGGTGCGCGATCTGTTCCTGCTGACCCTGAAGCCGGTGATGTACATCGCCAACGTGCTGGAAGACGGTTTCGAGAACAACCCGCACCTGGACGCCGTGCGCGCCCGTGCCGCCGAAGAAGGCGCGCAGGTGGTGCCGGTGTCGGCGGCGATCGAAGAAGAGCTGTCGCAGCTGGATGACGAAGACCGCGATACCTTCCTGGCCGACCTTGGCCTGACCGAGCCTGGCCTGAACCGCGTGATTAACGCGGCCTACAGCCTGCTCGGCCTGCAGACCTACTTCACTGCCGGTGTGAAGGAAGTCCGCGCGTGGACCGTGCGCAAGGGCGCCACCGCGCCGCAGGCTGCCGCGGTCATCCATACCGACTTCGAGAAGGGCTTCATCCGCGCCGAAACCATCGCGTATGACGACTTCATCAAGTACAAGGGCGAAGCCGGTGCGAAGGAAGCCGGTCGCCTGCGCCTGGAAGGCAAGGAATACCGCGTGCAGGAAGGTGACATCCTGCATTTCCGCTTCAACGTCTGATCGACGACGCAGCGCAGTGATTGTCCACAGGACCCCGCAATGCGGGGTCTTGTTGTATCGGGCGCCTGTCAGAAGGGGCGCACGAGCAGTGCCGCTGCGCGCTTCTGCTGCGGAAGCGCCAGCGCAGTGCTGCCGGTGGCCGTGGACAGAAATTCACCACGCCTTGAAACGCTTGCCGTGCAGGGCTCGCAGCTACTTGTCCACACCAAACCCCCACGGCTTTCCACGCGATGTGTGGAAAACCATCAAAGCGCTTGGACAAAAAACAGCCACACCCTGAAACGCTTGCGGCATAACGTTCAAGCCGGGTTGTCCACATCAAGTCCGCAGCGCTTTCCACTCGCTGTGTGGAAAACATGCACCTGCGGGCGCGGTGGATTGGTTGGATAAAAAATGACCAGAGCTGAAAACGCTTGTCGTGCGTGGCTCATGGCCACTTGTCCACATCCAACCCCCATCGATTTCCACGCGTGGTGTGGAAAACAACAAGGGGTCCGACGACGCATCGCCGGACCCCTCGCTGGGATCACCCGTCGCAGCGCTTACCAGCGGTAAGAGACGCCCAGCTGGCCGCTGGTATCGCGGAAGCCCATGCCACCGGTCTGGTGGCTGATCTCACCCCAGCCGCGCCAGCCGCCCGACAGATTCACCTGCACGCCGGCCTTGGCTTCGTAGATGTCACGCGGCAACTGCCGGCGCAGGCGTTCTCCGTCCACGGCGATGGTCGCGTCGTTGCCACCGGACCACCAGTTCACCGCGACGAACGGCTGTACCTGCCCCTGGCGCTGCGTCAGCGAACGCGTGTACAGGCGCAGTCCCACACGCGTGGTGGTGCTGTCCTTGTCGCGTCCTTCAACCACCGTGCCGTTGGCCTCGACCACGCGGTCGGCGTCGTAGCGGCTGTGGATCACCTGCAGCTGTGGCTCCAGGTAGACACCGCGCTGGGCCGTACGCTGTACGGGAAGCACGTAGCCTGCCTCGGCCGAACCGGTCCAGCTGTGCGAACGATAGTGCTCCTTCTGCAGCCCTTCGCCCTGCACGCTGTTGCGGAAACGCCCGTACTGCAGCCAGCCGTCCACATACGCACCGTGCTCCATCCGCGCGTCCTGCAACCAGGTCGCATACAGGCCCAGGCTGGTGCCGTTGACCACACCGTGCGCGGTGTAACCGGTCACCTGCGAGCGACTGTCATTGCGTGCCCGGCCATGGCCGGCCATCACACCTGCCTGCAGCTGGCCGCCGGCATTGGCTTCGAAGCGACGACCGATGCCCAGCAGCAGGCTGTTGAGCTCGCTGTCCACATTCACCTGGTGGCCGCGGCTGCCGGGCGCGCTGCTGCGCACCTGTGCCCAAGCAATGGCGTCGCTGCCACCACCGGTCGCCTCGGCAGGATCACCGCTGCGGTCGTACAGGCTGTGCCGGAACATGCCCAGCGCACTGCTCTGGTTGGCCATGTATACCGCCGGCTCCGGACGCTCCACGCGCGGCGGTGCCGGCGGCAGTGGCGGATCGACCGGCGGAACTACCGGCGGATCGATCGGCGGAGCAGGCGGATCGATCGGCGGAGTCGGCGGATCAATCGGCGGATCGGGCGGTTCCGGCGGGTCGACCGGCGGGACGTATTCCGAGCGCAGGTACCAGTTGCCGTCATCCGGGGTGGAGACGCCGCCCTTGTACAGGAAGTAGTCGTAAGCGCCGGCCACCGCGCGTCCCTGCAGCGAGAACTGCGCATCGGACTGGCCGCCCACGCTGATCAGGCGGATGCCTTCGCTGGTCAGGGCACCGGCGCCCCCTGCGTTGCGCACGCTGACGGAGGCGGTGCCACTGCTGTTGCCCTGGATCACCAGCTGGTCACCCAGCGAGGCATCGTCGCCCAGCGCGCGGTTGAACAGCCAGTGGCCATCGTTGCCGACATAGTCGCCGGTGACGGTCAGGGTCTTGAAGTCGTCGGTGGTGGGGGCGACGAAGGCGATGGTACCGGCATGGTCCAGCGAGCCGACGCTGGAACTGGAACGCACGTTCCATTGGCTGCTGCCGTCCATCGCCAGCTGCGCGACCTGGTAGCCCGAATCGTTGCGCAGCGCGCCGTTGAACACGGTGCCGTTGCGCAGCGTCATCTGCACGTTGGCGGTGGCGCTGTCGACCACGACATCGCCGGTCAGGCGGCTGTTGTCGGCAGTGAACAGAATGTCTGCGGTGGCGACTGAACTTCCATCGGTGAACACCGTATCGCTCACCCGCAGCAGGCGGCCACCGTCGAGGTTGCCTTGCTGGCGCGCGACGACATCGGTGTTGTTGAGCGTGAGCTCGTGGTTGCTGCCCTGCAGCCACAACGCGGGGCCGTCCTGGGTCTGCAGGGTGCTGTTGTTGAACACCAAGCGGTCCCAATACGGCCCGAACACGGTGATGTAGGAGCGATAGACACCCGAATTCGTGCCCTGCGCATGGATGCTCAGGTTGTCGGCGGTGAGCTTGGCCGTGTTCATCTGCACGATGCCGAACGAGGATGCACCCAGTGTGGTGATCGAGCCTCCGTCCAGCTGCGCATCGGCCGTGCTGCCGCCAAGGAAGACACCGCCGCCGCCGGAGCCATGGGTGGTGATGTCCAGGTTCTTGGCGCGGATGCGCGAGTAGGGCGTCGGCGGATTGCTGCCCGAGGCACGCAGGCCGTAGACCCCATCGCCGTGGGTATCGATGCTGCCGCCGGTGATCGTGGCGGTACCACCCCAGACGTCCACGCCATGGCCGTAGCCGTTGTCGCCATAGGTGCTGAGCCTGGTATCGGTGAGGTCGGCCAGCGAGTCCGCGCCGGACAGCCAGATGCCGGAATAGCCGTCGCGCACGGTGAAGTGGGCACCGTTGGTGGTCAGCTTGGCCCAGCTGTTGACGTTGACGCCGTAGCCGCCGACGGTCTCGAAACGGCCGCCGGTGATATCGGCGGTGGAGTACACGCGGTTGCCACTGTTGCCGAGCAGGCGGATGCTGCTGCCGCTGCTGCTGGCACTGCCGCCCACGATCTGCAACGTGCCACCGTTGTCGATGTCGAAGTAGCCGTTGACCACGTCCACGTCGCGCAGCGACAGCACGCTGCCGCTGCCGCCGGAGGACAGACGGCCGCTGTAGCCGCTGCTGGCTTCGTCGAAGGTCATCTTCAGCGATTCCAGCGACAGCAGCGCGCCACCCTCGGCGTACACTGCGCTGTTGGCACCGTTGTTGATCTCCGTACCGGTCACGTGCAGTTCGCTGCCACGCCCAGTGGAGTACAGAGCATGTCCGGCGCTGCTTACACTGCCGCCATTCAACCAGAGCTTGCCACCACCGGTGGCATTGACCGTGCCGTAGCCCGAACCGTTCCGGTAAGCATTGATGACCAGGTTGTTGGCCCGGATCACGCTACCCGCACCGCTGGCGTTCAGCGCATAGCCGACGGTGGTGCTGCCGTTGCCGATCTGCAGGATGCCGCCCTCGATGACGACGCTGCCACCGGCGCTGGCAAGGATGCCGCTGCCGCCGCCGGTGCTCGAGATCCAGCTGCCATCGACCGTAATGGTGCTGCCCACACCGTTGGCCTCCAGCGCGTAGCCGCCTGCACTGTGCTGCAGGGTGTCGTCGGCGCCCAGCTGCAGGCTGCCACCATCGGTAACCTTCAACGGCCCCTGCAGTTCGGCCGCATGCACGGGCAGGGCGGCCCACAAGGCGCTGGCCAGCAGGCTGGGAATCAAGGGAAGGCGCGCCACGCGCGCGCAGGCGGGCGCACGGCGGCGCCGTGGGGGAGAGGCGTTCATGCTGTTGGATTCCTGTGGCAGGGCGCAGCGCGGCTGCGCGATCTGGCGCGGCAGGGCCGCGTCGCTGTGGAAACCGCGTGCGATGGCCGCTGCAGGCGCCATCCGGTTTCCCTCCCGCCGGTAACGCGATGACGATGGGACGTCGTCACCGTGGCGGGATGCATCCAGACTAGAAATCAGCCCTGTCCTATGGAATCAGGCGTTTCCTAAAGCACTTCGTGCCCGGCGCATGGGCCGGGCACGGTTCAGCGTTGTGGACGCCTCAGGCGAACAACGAGGCCTGCAGGCAGTACTCGATCAGCGCCTGGTCGCTGTCCACGCCCAGTTTGCGCATCGCGCTGATCTTCTGGGTGCTGACCGTCTTCGCGCTGCGCTGCAGTTGGCGGGCGATGTCGCCCACGCTCATGCCGCCGGTGAACAGGCGGATTACTTCCAGTTCCCGTGGAGAAAGGCGTGCCAGCACCACCGCGGCATCGGCCGGTTCCGCCGCGGCAACCGGCATCAGTCCGGGCGGGCGATAGATGCGGTCGGCCAGCACCGTGCGCAGCGCCTGCACCAGGCTGCCCAGGCCGTGGCTCTTGAGCACCACGCCGCCCGCGCCAGCGGCATACATGGCTGCCACCAGCGAAGGATTGGAGACCATCGTCAATACCAGTACATGCGTGTCCGGGAAGCTGCGGCGCAGGAACGAGATCAGCTTTATGCCATCGCCGAAGCTGTCACCACCGGGCATGCTGTAATCGGTGATCACCGCATGGGGCTGGGTGCTCGTCATCAACTCGATCAGGGTCGCCGGATCGGCGGCCTCGCCGACCACGTCCAGGTCCAGTTCGCCAGCCAGGACATCGCGGATGCCGGCAAGCACGATCGGGTGGTCGTCAGCGATGAGGATGCGGGTGGTCATGGCAGTGTCGGGTTGCGGGAAGGTGAGGGGGCGGCGACGTGCGTCAATGGTCCCAGCAGCCGTTGCAGGCGCCGTTGGAAATGATCGAGCGCCCCGGCAAGGGCAGGCAGCGTGTCGCCGTCGCCGATCTGTTGTTCGATCTGCTGGCCGTGTGCCACCAGTGCCGGTGCGCCGACGATCACCAGTGCGCCGCGGATGCGGTGCAGCACCTGTGCCACGCGTTCGGGCGAGGCATCGCCGATCGCCCGCTGCAGGCTGTCCAGGTCGGCCTGCATGGTCTGCACGAACAACGCCTGCATCTTTTCCGGAACCTGCAGCGGAACATCGGCATCGTCGTCGCTGGGTTCGCTGTGCGGCCCGGCCGTGACCTGGGTCAGCAGGCGCTGCAGTGCTGCCAGGGTGATCGGCTTGACCAGCACCCCCTGCATCCCTGCCTCGTGGCAGCGTTGCCGTTCGGCCGGGTCGGCGTTGGCGGTTGCGCCATGGATCGGTACGCCAACCCCACGCGCGCGCAATGCACGGGCCAGACCGTAACCGTCCAGTCCCGGCATGTTGAGGTCGGTCAACACCAGGGCAAAAGGACGCTGCGGCCAATAGCGCAGGGCCTCATTGCCGTCGCTGGCGACCACGGCGTGGCAGCCGAGCTGCTCCAGCTGGTCACGCAGGATCGCCTGGTTGATCGGGTTGTCTTCGGCGACCAGCACCTGCAGCCCGCCGAACCTGCGTGTCGCGGGCAGACGCCCGTTGACCTCGGCGGGCAGTGCTCGCCCGGCTGCAGCCGCCAGCGCCATCACGATCGCATCCAGGCGATGCACGCCGACCTGCCAATGTCCCTGCACCTGTTGCGGCTGCATTCCGCCTTCGCGGCAGGCCACCACCTGCGGTCCACTCCACGCAGGCGCACCCTCGTCCAGCACAAGGTCGAGCATCACCGTGCCAGGGTCGACAAGCGCCGGCGCATCGTCGCGGTGCACGCTGGCCTGTGCGCCACGCTGCTGCAGCCGATCGCATATCGATTGTGCAAACTCGCGAACGCTGCCGCGAACCTGCACCGGCAGCCCTGCCGGCAACTGCGGTGAAGCCGCCTGCAGTGGGTCGGGCGTTGCCTCAGGCAGCGGCAGTTCGACCGAGAAACTGCTGCCCAGGCCGCTTTCGCTGACCACCCGCAGGTGGCCGTCCATCATCGCGGTCAGGTGTGCACAGATCGCCAGGCCCAGTCCGGTGCCACGCATGGCATCGGTGCCCGGGTTGGCCTGGAAGAAGGGTTCGAACAGATGTGCCTGGTGCTCGCTGGCGATGCCGATGCCGGTATCTGCCACCTGCCAGCGCAGCCAGCAGCGATCATCGACGTGCTGTGCACCCAGGCGTACCACGACCCGACCGCTGTCGGTGAACTTCAGCGCATTGCTGATCAGGTTGTTGAGGATCTGGCGGATGCGCGCGGCATCACCGTTGACCGCAGCCGGCACGTCCGGGTCGATGCAGGCGTAGAACTGAAGGCCCTTGTGTGCGGCGGCAGCGGCGTAGGAGTCCAGTGCGTCCTCGGTCAACCGCACCGGATCGAACGCGCCGGGTTCCAGGCTCAGCTGGTCGGCCTCGGCCTTGCTGACATCCAGGATGTCGCTGATCAGCTGCATCAATGTCGATGACGAGCGCTGGATCGTGTCCAGGTAGTCCTGCTGGCGCGCATCCAGCGGGGTCAGGCCAAGCAGTTCCAGCGTGCCGAGCACGCCGTACAGCGGGGTGCGTATTTCATGGCTCATGGTGGCCAGGAACTGGCTCTTGGCGCGGTTGGCCTGGTCGGCCGCGCGCCGTGCCTGCTGCAGCACCTGCTCGGCCTCGTGCTGGCTGCTGAGATCGATGAACAGGCACAGCACAGCCGGTTCGCCGCGATAGCGCGCGGGCGTGGCGGTGATCAGCAGGTGGCGGTTGTCCGGCGTGGTGTAGGCCAGGCCGTCGCCCGTGGCGGTGCCGCCGGCGGCGAGCACGCTGCGTCGCCAGGGCCCGTGCCAGCCACCCTCGTCGTAGTCTTCCCCCAGCCACTGACGCGCCAGCGCGTTGTCCAGCAGCACGCGGCCATCGGTGCGACGCAGCAGGCACAATCCGATCGGTGCGTTGTCGAGGATGGTGCGGCTGAAGGCTTCGCTTTCCAGCAACCGCGCATGGTTGCGGCGCAGTGGTTCGATCACCGAACGCCGGTAGGCACGCAGGATCAGCACGCCACCGGTGGCCAGCAGCAGTGCCACCACCATGCTGCCCAGCAGCGGCCCGCGCGGGTGCTGGAACACCTGTTGCCAGCCCACGTGATACACCGCCAGCCAGCCGTGTTCGCTGCGCATGCGGAACAGCAGGCCGTCCAGTCCCGCGCGCCACGACGTAGCGGCGCGGCTGGCATCGCTGGCATCACCGAGCAGCAGGCGGCCGTTGCCATCGAACAGCGACATCCGTTCGAACACCGGCGTACCCATCACCTGGCGGTAGTCATCGACGCGGCCGGGATCCAGCAGGCAGGCCACGGCGGCCAGGGACTCGTCCTCGTTCTCGCCCCACAGGCGGGCATCCTGCGGCGCGTGCGCGATGGCAAGCAGCCGGGTCTGGCCTTCGCGCCAGGCCACCGGTGTCCAGACCACGCTGCCGCGGCGCAGCGCTGGACGTTCGCGCAGGACCTGGTGGATGGCGGCCAGTGCCGGATGCAGGTGATGCGGGCTGCTCTGGCCCGGATCACCACGCGTTGTCTGGATCGGCGCAAGCAGGCCACGGCGGCCCTGGCCATCGACCAGCAGGCATTGCGGAGGCGGAAACCGGGAGGCCGCCCAGAAGGCGCCGTAGAAGCGCAGGAAGCGGTCGCCCAGTTCGTCCGCTGCCTGTGCCGAAGCGCCGCTGTCGGCACCGATCCGGGCGAAACTGGCGAACAAGGGGCTGGGCGGCGCACGCGAGGCAGATTCGTCCACTGGCTGCCCGCGACTGCCCACGTCATGCAGGCGCCATTGCCGCAGGAAGCGGTCCTGTTCCTGCAGCGTGCCGTCCAGGCGACGGAAGTGATAGCGGATCTTGCTCTGTTCTTCGTTGAACAGCTGGCTGCCGGTGGACAGCAGCAGGCCGGCCTGCAGGGTTGCCAGCACCACCACGCCAATCAGCAGGGCATGTACGCGCAGGGAGCGGCGGGCGAGTCGGCGTACGGGAGCGGCCTCGGCCGGCATGGGCAGGTCTCGGAGCAGTAGGCGGTCGATGGCGGCCCCGAAGGGCCCGGGGCACGGCCGGTACCGCCGCGCAGAGAGGATCGTCAATGACTCTTGATGGGATTGTGAAGCCTTTCAGCCTCGACTGTCAGCGCGATGCTGCACGGCTGCCGCGCGCGCCCTCATCCGGAGCATCTTCGTCCAGCAGTCGGGTGAAGTCGTCCGAGGGCAGCGCCTGCGAAATCAGGAAGCCCTGTACCTGGTTGCAGCCGAGCTGGCGCAGCGCGGCCAGATCGGCATCGCTCTCCACGCCCTCGGCAACGATGGTCAGGCCGAGCTGGTTGGCCAGCGCGATCACGGTGGTCAAGGTCAGGTGCAGGGCGGGATCGCGCGCGCAGCCGCTGACCAGCGCACGATCGATCTTGACCTCGGTGAAGGGGGTGTTGACCAGGTTGTGCACCGAGCTCAGGCCTTGGCCGAAGTCGTCCTGGGCCAGGCCGAACCCCTTCATCCGCAACCGGCACGCGCCTGCATAGAAGTCGCTCACGTGGCGGGTGGTGCTGTTCTCCATCAGTTCGAAGCACAGGTCAGCCGGGTTGCCGCCGGCGGCCAGGGTCAATGCCAGCAGCTCATCGGGAAGATCGGACTGCTCCAGCAGATGCGGCGGCAGGTTGATCGATACCGGCACGCGGAATCCCTGGGAGCGCCAGCGCGCCTGCGCCTGGATGCTGGCGGTGAGCATCGCGCGCAGCAGTTCGCCCTCCAGGCCATGGCGGCACAGTGCCGGCAGGAAGCTTCCAGGCGCCAGTGTTCCGAGCTGCGGATGGCGCCAGCGCACCAGTGCTTCGGCGGCAACCACGCGCCCGGACTGCAACGACTTCTTCGGCTGGAACCAGGCAGTCAGGCTGCCGTCGGCCAGCGCCTGCCGCAGCTGCACCGCGTCCGGCTCGGGAGTCAGTGCAGCCGGGCTGGTGCGTACGGCTGGCCGGGTCTGCGCCAGTGCATCGAGCAGCGCATCGACATCGCTGGCGGCGACCGGCTTGGCCAACAGCCCCACCACGTCCAGGCCCAGTGATTCAGCCATCAACCGTGCCGAACTCATCATCCGCCGCGAGGCTGCGCTGACCACGGCAAGCCGCGGCGGACGCGGCTGCGCGGCCAGTGCCTGGATGAACTGGATGCCATCCTGGCCGGGCATCAACAGATCGCTCACCACCAGGTCATAGGCCTGGCAGGCACACAGGGCGATAGCCGCATCGACGTCTTCGCAGGCGTCGACCTGCACGCCGACGCGCGCGCTGAACAGATTGACGAGATAGCCGCGTTGGAACGGCTGGTCTTCCAGGATCAGGACACGGCGGGTCATGCAGGATCTCCTTGGCGAACGGCGGAAAGCGCCTGACGCAGGCGTGCGATGTCGATGGGTTTGCTCAGATAGCCCTGCATGCCACTGGCCAGGCAGCGCTCGCGTTCCTCGGCGGTAGCGTTGGCGGTGGCGCCGATCACCGGCAGCAGAACGCCCTCCGCCCGCAGCCGGCGCGCCAGGGTGTGGCCGTCCATGCGCGGCATGTTGATGTCGGTGACCACCAGGTCGAAGTCATGGGCCTGGCACAGCTGCAACGCCTCGACACCATCCTGCGCAAGCTCCACCTCGCAGCCCAGGGCCTGCAGCTGTTCGGCCAGGATCACCCGGTTGATGGGATTGTCTTCCACGGCCAGCACCCGCAGTCCCAGCGGGCCTGGCTGCACATCGCGCGCTGCGGTCGGCAGCGTTGCGCATTGGCGCTGCTGGCGTGCCACCGCCAAGGCGATCGAGGACATGCCATGCAGGGTGACCAGCAGCGCGCCATCGGCGGCAGGTGCCGGTTGGTCGCCACCATCGATCGAGGCCAGCACCCGCGGTCCCTGCCAGGCCAACGGCTGTTCCGCCTCGCCATCCATCAGGATCGCGCCGGCGTGGTCGAGCAGGGCAGGATCGCCCTGCAGCGGCTGCGCATTGGCACCCCAGCGGCGCAGCCAGCCACAGGCACTATCGACCAGCTCGCGATCGCGGCCGCGCACGTAGACCGGCGGTTCGGCCAGCAACGCGGGGCCATCCTCGGTCGCCGCCAGCACCGGCAAGGGCAGGCGCACGGTGAAACTGCTGCCCAGTCCCGGCTCGCTGACCACGCGCAGTTCGCCACTCATCAAGCGCACCAGGCGGTCGCTGATCGACAGGCCCAGCCCGGTGCCCTGCGCACTGGCAGCGCCACGGACCTGACGGAAGGGCTCGAACAGGCGTGCCTGTTCCTCGGTGGCGATGCCCACGCCGGTATCGGTGACCTGCCAGGCCAGCACGCTCGACTCGCCTTCGCGGTGCACCAGTCGTACGCGCAGCACCACCCGGCCATGCTCGGTGAACTTGATGGCATTGCTGAGCAGGTTGCCGAGCACCTGGCGGATCCGGTCGGCATCACCGAGCACCCGTGTCGGCAACCGGGGATCGGTGCAGACCAGTACCTGCAGGCCCTTGCGCGTCGCCGCAGCGGCGAAGCTGCGCAGCACGCTCTCGGTCAGCTCGCGCGGCGAGAACGATGCCGGCTCCAGGCTCAGCTGGCCCGACTCGATCTTGGACACATCCAGCACGTCGCTGATCAGTTGCAACAGCACCGACGAGGAACTCTCGATGGTGCGCAGGTACTGCGACTGGCGCGCATCCAGGGGCGTGCGGCCGAGCAGCTCCAGCGTGCCAAGCACCCCGTACAGCGGGGTGCGGATCTCATGGCTCATGGTCGCCAGGAACGCGCTCTTGGCCTGGTTGGCGGCGTCGGCCGCCTGCCGCGCCGAGGACAGCGCCGCCTGCGCCTGGCGATGGCGTGAGATGTCATGGAACACGCACAGCAGCACGTCGTCATCCTGGTAACGGCAGGCCGCATGCAGTACCTGCAGCTGGCGACCGTCGCGTGCGGTGAACTCCAGCCCGCGACCGCGTTCGCCGGCATGCCCGCGCCACGGTGCCTGCCAATCGCTGTCCGTGCCTTCCTCGCCCAGCCAGTCGCGCAGCAGCTGGTTGGACAGCAGCAGCTGGCGGTCGCTGCGGCGCAGGACACAGATGCCGACCGGCGCCAGGTCGATCACCGTGGAACTGAAATCCAGGCTTTCCAGCAGGCGCCGGTGCTGCAGCAGGGCCGGCTGGATCAACTGGCGGTCGACGCGATGCCGCAGCAGGCGCAGCGCGATGCCCGCCAGCAGCAGCAACGCACTGCTGATCAGCAGCGAGGTCGCCATGTCGCCGAGCAGCAGGCGTGGAGGCAGGTGATAGACCAGCCGCCAGCCGTCATTGCCTACGCCCTTCACCAAGGCCACGCCGCGTGGCAGGCCTGTGCTCCAGAGCACGCCGAAACTGTCGTCCTGGCGCTGCTGCAGTGCTTTCCAGCCTGCGCTGTCCAGGCGCGGAGCCAGGCTCGACAGGGCGGGCTGCCCGTCGCGGTCCAGCAGGGCGTAGCCGCCGATGCCCTGGCCATCGATCATGTCCGAGGCGGCCGCACTGTCCAGCAGCAGCATCAACCACTGGCCCGGTTGCGGTCCGGCCTGTACCGGTTGTGCCAGAGCGACCCCGGCGTCGCCCGCGCGCAGCCAGTACACCGGATCGGTACCGGCAAGCGTGCCGCTGCGCTGCTGCAGTACATGCAGCGTGGGCAGGCCGGCGATGTCCACGTCGGCCTGGCCGCCGGCCAGCCAATGCGTTCCCTGCGCGTCGACCAGCAGCAGATGGGTCTGCAGGGTCTGCAGCGTGTGTTCTGCGCGCGGCGACAGCAGCAGGCGCTGGCCCGGCTTTCCACCCGGCCCGTCCAACGGTAGCTGGCGTACGCCCTCGCTGGACGGCGCCGACGGATCACCCACCACCACCGAATCGCCCAGATAGCGCAGCAGGGCCTCACGCTGGTCGAAGTAGATCTGCGCCCTGTACGCGGCGGCATTCATGTCGCGGCGGTGGCTGGAGATATCTTCGGTCAACGCGGTCAGCAGGTAGAAGCCGGTGGCGGCAGCCAGGCACAGGAACACGCACACCGTCAGCCAGCGCAGCAGCACCGAGGCGGTGGTCGGCGGTGCGACCAGGGGCAGGGAAGGGCGAGGGAATCGGAACATGCACCGATCCTAGGGACGACGGTCACCCGCCCGGAATCAGCCATGTCCTAAAAAGCGGCGCGCCCGCCGTGGAGGCCGCCGCCGGCGGGGAACCGTTCAGGCTGGGGCAGCGGCAGGCGGTCAAAAAAAGACCCCCGCCGAAGCGGGGGTCTGTGGCGAGCCAGCAGCAGGGCGTCCTTACAGCGCGCTGCCACCGAACTTGTGGGTGTACTGCAGGTTGATGGTACGGCCGACGCTGTCGAACCAGGACACGTCGTAGTACGGGTACGCCGTATAGGTCTTGTCCTTCGGCGGCATCTTGTTGAACACATTGACCACCGACAGCGACAACCGCGAGTGATCGTCGAAGCGGTACTGCAGCGAAGCGTTGTAGCGGTAGGTCGCCTTGATCCACGGGCTGTCGCCGCTTTCCTCGTCGAACACCTGGTCGTAGCTGTCCGAGGTCGGCAGCTTGCCCAGGCGCGAGCCGTACACGGTGGCCGACCAGGCGTCCTTTTCCCAGGTCACGCTGACGCTGGTCTTGGTGCGGGGAATATCGAAGCCGCTGTTGATCGCGAACTGGTCTTCGGTCACATCGCCGGCATAGCGCTGGAAGTCATGCTTCTTCACCCAGGTGTGGGTGCCATTGAAGATGAAGTCGCCGATGCCGGTCTGCAGGCGGTAGCGCAGGCCGACGTCGATGCCGGAGGTGGACTCGCGCGCCACGTTGATCGGATTGACGTGCACACCGTACAGGCGGCCGTCGGCGGTGCGGGTGACGCGGGCCAGGGCATCCACGCAGGTCGGCGAGCCGATGTCGGCGCTGCCCAGCCGGCAGTTCGCTTCGTTGGCCAGGATCGTACGCACGTCCATGTCCTGCACCTGGTCGCGCATGTCGATGTTGAACCAGTCGGCCGACAGGTCCAGGCCGGCGGCCGGCGACCACACGAAGCCCGCGCTCCAGGAGGTGCTGGTTTCCGGTTCCAGCTCGCGGTTGCCACTGCGGCTGCGGATCACGTTGCGCTCGTAGTCGGCGCAATCATCGGCGGCGTCGGCGCGGCAGTTGTACAGATCTTCCGCGCTGGTCTCGTCGTTGCCCGGGCCGGCGAATACATAGTGCAGGTCCGGCGCACGGAACGCGGTGCCGTACGAGCCGCGCACCAGCAGCGTGTCGATCGGGCGCCATTCCAGGCCGCCGCTCCAGGTCGCCTTGCCGATGGTGTGGCCCGAATAGCGGTACTGGTCGTAACGGCCAGCCACGCTCAGGTTGACCGTCTCATGCAGCGGCATGCGCAGCTCGGCGGCAGTCGCCCAGCGGTTGCGCGAGCCATTGCCGTCCGAATCCTTCCAGCTGTAGTAGTAATAGCCGGTCGCCAGCGGGTCCGGGTTGAGCGCATAGGCCTGCTGGCCCACTTCCACCGTCGCGGCAAAGCCGGCATCGCCACCGGGCAGGGTGAACAGCGAACCATTGGTCAGGGTCAACGCAGCCGTCTCGGTGCGCGACTTCGGCGTATAGGTGGTGCGTGCGGCGATCGAATCGTACTCGGCACGGGTCAGCGGCCGGTACAGGCGCGACGGATCGGCGTTGTAGATCGGGAAGCCATCCTCGTCCTCGCCCAGCTGCGGGCCCAGGAACAGGTCGTTGGCCTTGGATGCGATGATCTGCGCCCAGCTGATCCGCGACTGGTACTGCGAATGGCTCAGTGCTGCTTCGTAGTCCCAGTTGCCGGTCAGGTTGCCCTTGAAGCCGGTGGTCACGCTGAAGGTCTTCTGCGTGCTGCGCACCATCGCATTGTCCAGCCCGCCCATTTCCTCGGGCGAGAACTGGCGCTGCCAGAACTCGATCTCGCCGGTGGCTTCATTGTTGAAGTAGCCCGACTCATCGCCGTCGGCGGCCATGCGGCCCCACTTGGTGACATCGCGCATCAGCGACATCGTGTGGTAGCCCAGCTGCACGTCGGCGAACCACTGCTGGCCGTTGTCGAAGTCGTAGCTGAGCGAGGCATAGCCGTTGGCGCCGCGGCGCTTGCTGAGGATGGTGCCGTAGCCGATCGAGCTGTCGCTGCCGCAGTAGTAGCCGTAGCGCGGACGGAACGCGCGGTAGGTGCTGCCCTGGTTCTGCCCGGCCAACGCCTCGCAGGTCGCCGCGCCCGGGTCCAGGTAGTCATCGTTGTAATCGGTGCGCAGGTAGGAACGACGGGCGATGCGCGCGCCTTCGGTCGGGCCGTCCTGCGTCGAGTCCTGGATGTCGCGGTCGTAGGCCCACAGCGGCGTCTGCGACTGCAGTTCGACGCTGTACACCGCGTTGAAGTTGCCGCTGCTGAAGCCGCTGGCCAGGCTCATGTCGAACGACTCACCACCGCCTTCGGTGGTGGTGCCCATGCGCATGTCGAGGGTGGTGCCATCGGCCTTCTTCTTCAGGATGAAATTGACCACGCCGGCGATTGCATCCGAGCCGTAGATCGCCGACGCGCTGCCGGTCAGCACTTCAATGCGGTCGATCATGCCCAGCGGAATGTTGGACACATCGGTGAAGTTGCTGCGGCCCTTGAACGGCATCGGGAAGTCGGCGATGCGACGGCCGTTGACCAGCACCAGGGTGTGGTTCGGGCCCAACCCGCGCAGGTCGACCTGCTGCGCACCCGGCGAGAAATCGGCCCCGCCGGAGGACTGCTGGCTCTGCGTCTCACCGCCGTTCTGGGTCATCGCGCGCAGCACGTCCGGCACGGTGGTGAAGCCGCTGGAGCGGATCTGCTCTGCGTTGATGACAGTGATCGGCGCCGGTCCTTCCACCTGGGCGCGCGGGATGCGTGAGCCGGTCACCTGCACCGCATCCAGCTGTTGTACCGAAGAGGAAGCGGGAGTCTGTGCCGCCGCCGAAGCAGCAACGCCCATCAACGCCAGCTGGATCGACCACGCCATCGCCTGTCTACGCATGAGAAATTCTCGGAAGTAATGCCGGCCCACAGAGGAGGGGCCCTGTCCCCCATTCACATTTCAGGAATGGGCGCGCGCATTTAACGCCTTTTTCATGTCCTTGACTACTGGGGATATGTCTGGCAAAGAGTGAAAACGGTTGCAGGTCGTTTTTGTTCAGGGAGATCAAAATGCGACGCCTTCGCTACGGGCTGCGTGGCCCGCTCATCGCCTTGCTGCTGTCGGCGATCTTCTGGTCATGGCCAGCGGCGGCACAGGAACTGATGGACCCGGGCTTCGCCTACTACGAAGTGGGCGATCTGGATGCGCCGCGGCCTGGCCCGCGAGCCCCCGCGATGATGCTGATGGGCGGTGGCGAATGGGTGCCTGAAGCCTTCCAGTGGTGGCTGCGCCAGGCCGGCAATGGCCGCGTGCTGATCCTGCGCGCCTCCGGCACCGATGAGCTGCAGGACCGTCTGTACCGGGAGATTGGCGGCACCACCGCCGTGCAGACCCTGGTGTTCGACAACCGCCGCGGCGCCGATGACCCGGCCGTGCTGCGGGTCGTGGCCGCGGCCGATGCGATCTTCATCGCCGGCGGCGATCAGTCCCGCTACATCCGCTTCTGGAAAGGCACCGCGCTCAATCGCGCGCTGAATGCCCACGTGCGCGCCGGCAAGCCGATTGCCGGCACCAGCGCCGGGCTGGCCATCCTCGGCGGCTACGCCTATGGCGCACTGGATGGCGGCAGCATCGATTCGGCCAGCGCCATGGCCGACCCGATGGGCGAGGCGGTGACCCTGGACCGCGGCTTCCTGCAGTTGCCCTATCTGCAGCGGGTGGTCACCGACACCCACTTCGACAAGCGCGACCGTCTCGGTCGCCTGATCGTGTTCGTGGCCCGCGCCGCGCATGACAGCGGTGACCCGGACATGGTCGGCATCGGCGTCGACGAAGACACGGCCCTGTGCGTGGAGCCTGACGGCCAGGCCCAGGTCTACAGTGCCGACGGCGAAGGCAAGGTCTGGGTGGTCAGCCCCGGACGCGACGCCGACCGGCTGGTGGAAGGCGAACCGCTGCGCTTCCATGCGGTACCGGTCACCGTGGTCGCCAGCGGCAGTCGCATGCGCCTGGATGACCTGCAGGCCGACGCGGCCTACCAGGCTTTGGCTGAAATCAGCGATGGCGAGATTGAAGTCGTCCGCCAATGATCCGGTAGCGCCGGGCCATGCCCGGCGGATGCCGCCGCGCTGTGCCTTCCACCAGGCATGGCCCGACGCTACCGTGCAATCCAATCCTTGTCCTGCTGGAGATCTGCTTCCATGAAACTGCGCATGGCGCTGTCCGCGCTGTTGTCCCTGCCACTGCTGGCCCAGGCCGCACCCACCGCATCACCGCTGCTGGTCATCCACGGCGGTGCCGGGGTGGAGCGCAAGGATCTTTCCGCGGCAGAAGAACAGGCCGCGCGCGCTGCGCTGAAGGCGGCATTGCTGAAGGGCCATGCCGAACTTGCAGCCGGGCGTCCGGCACTGGCGGCGGTGACCGCGGCCATCACCGTGCTCGAGGATGATCCGACCTTCAACGCGGGCAAGGGCGCGGTGTTCACCCACGAAGGCCGCAATGAACTGGACGCGGCGGTGATGGACGGTGCCACCCAGGCGGCCGGAGCAGTGGCCGGCGTGCAGCGCGTGCGCAACCCGATCCTCCTCGCGCAGGCGGTGATGCAGAAGTCCAGGCACGTGATGATGGTGGGGCAGGGCGCCGAAGCCTTCGCCACCGAACAGGGCGTGACCCTGGTCGACCCCTCCTACTTCCGCACCGACAAGCGCTGGCAGCAGCTGCAGCGTGCATTGAAGGAAGAAGCGAGCGGGCAGGCGCATGCCGACCTGGAAACCGCAAAGCACTTCGGCACGGTCGGTGCGGTCGCCCTGGATGCACAGGGGCATCTTGCTGCAGGCACCTCCACTGGCGGCATGACCAACAAGCGCTATGGACGTGTCGGCGATTCGCCGATCATCGGTGCCGGCACCTGGGCCGATGCGCGTTGTGCGGTGTCGGGCACCGGTTGGGGCGAGTACTACATCCGTACCGCGGCAGCCCATGAGATCTGCGCGCGCATGCGCTACCTCGGTCAGTCGCCGGAACAGGCGGGCAAGGGCGTGATCAACGACGCGATTCCGCAGATGGGCGGCGACGGCGGGGCGATCGTGCTCTCTGCAGATGGAAAAGCGGCAGCGCCGTTCAACACCCAGGGCATGTATCGGGGCTGGATCGGGGCCGATGGCGTTGCCCATGTGGCCATCTTTGCCGACGAGACAATCGCGCTGCCTTGAGCAGACCCTTGCGTATCAAGGGGTTTGCGACGCGCGTGAAAAAAAGTGAAAAAAAGCGTTGACAGACCCCCGCTTCATCTCCAGAATTGCGGGCTCACCACCACACACCGCAACGCTTCGGCGGCACGGAATGGGGTGGTAAGGAGGGATACCCAAGCGGCCAACGGGGGCAGACTGTAAATCTGCTGGCTTACGCCTTCGGTGGTTCGAATCCACCTCCCTCCACCAGCTTCACGTTGTGGCACATTCCCGGTGCGGGAGTAGTTCAATGGTAGAACCTCAGCCTTCCAAGCTGATGGTGCGGGTTCGATTCCCGTCTCCCGCTCCATTGAATGAACTTTGAATATTATCGAGTTCATGCCATAATGCAAAACTCGCTCACATAGCTCAGTCGGTAGAGCACTTCCTTGGTAAGGAAGAGGTCGAAGGTTCGATTCCTTTTGTGAGCACCATCTTCAGCACCACACCAGACGAATTCGAGATAAGCAGCCATGGCCAAGGGTAAGTTCGAGCGCACCAAGCCGCACGTCAATGTCGGCACCATCGGTCACGTCGACCACGGCAAGACCACGCTGACCGCCGCACTGACCAAGATCGGTGCCGAGCGCTTTGGTGGCGAGTTCAAGGATTACTCCGCGATCGACGCTGCGCCGGAAGAAAAGGCACGTGGCATCACGATCTCGACCGCGCACGTCGAATACGAATCCACCGTTCGTCACTACGCCCACGTCGATTGCCCGGGCCATGCTGACTACGTCAAGAACATGATCACCGGTGCTGCCCAGATGGACGGCGCGATCCTGGTGTGCTCGGCCGCTGACGGCCCGATGCCGCAGACCCGCGAGCACATCCTGCTGTCGCGTCAGGTCGGCGTGCCGTACATCGTCGTGTTCCTGAACAAGGCCGACATGGTTGACGATGCCGAGCTGCTGGAACTGGTCGAAATGGAAGTCCGCGAGCTGCTGAGCAAGTACGACTTCCCGGGCGACGACACCCCGATCATCTCGGGTTCGGCCCGCCTGGCGCTGGAAGGCGACCAGAGCGACATCGGCGTGCCGGCCGTCATCAAGCTGGTCGAGGCGCTGGACACCTGGATCCCGACCCCGGAGCGTGACGTCGACAAGGCGTTCCTGATGCCGGTCGAAGACGTGTTCTCGATCTCGGGCCGCGGCACCGTGGTGACCGGTCGTATCGAGCGCGGCGTGATCAAGGTCGGCGAAGAAATCGAAATCGTCGGCATCCGCCCGGTGCAGAAGACCACCGTGACCGGCGTGGAAATGTTCCGCAAGCTGCTGGACCAGGGTCAGGCAGGCGACAACGCCGGTCTGCTGCTGCGCGGCACCAAGCGTGACGACGTCGAGCGTGGCCAGGTTCTGGCCAAGCCGGGTTCGATCAAGCCGCACACCAAGTTCGACGCCGAAGTGTACGTGCTGTCGAAGGACGAAGGCGGCCGTCACACCCCGTTCTTCAAGGGCTACCGTCCGCAGTTCTACTTCCGTACCACCGACATCACCGGTGCGGTCGAGCTGCCGGAAGGCGTCGAGATGGTGATGCCGGGCGACAACGTGAAGATGGTTGTCACCCTGATCAACCCGGTCGCCATGGACGCCGGCCTGCGCTTCGCCATCCGCGAAGGTGGCCGTACCGTCGGTGCTGGCGTGGTTGCCAACATCCTCGAGTAAGCCTGCATGCCGGCGGTCGCATAGCGCTGCCGGTCTGGCGAGTGGCGGGCCGGGAACCTCGGTCCGCCTTCGCCGTCTAAGGGAAGGCAAGTTTTCAACGTACGCCAGTAGCTCAATTGGCAGAGCAGCGGTCTCCAAAACCGCAGGTTGGGGGTTCGAGTCCCTCCTGGCGTGCCATCTGCCCACCTTACCGAGCGGCCCTGCCGCTAAAGCAGACACAGCCTGATGAATAGCAAGATCGAACATTCCAAGGACACCTCCGCGCAAGGCGGGGATATCGTCAAGTACGTCCTCGCATCGTTGCTGGTGCTGGCAGGTCTGTTCGTCTGGTTCTGGTTCTCCGCCGACTCCGGTCGCGCTGCCCAGCTGGGCGCGTGGGCGGGTCAGCTGCGTGCGTTGGCGGTCGTGGTCGGCCTGGTTGGCGGTATCGGCGTGTTCATGCTGACCGGCAAGGGGCGCGACACCCGCGAATTCCTCTCCGAGTCGCGCTTTGAACTGCGTAAAGTGGTCTGGCCGACCCGCCAGGAAGCCATTCGCATGACCTGGGTGGTGATTGTCGTCGTCCTGATTCTCAGCTTGCTGCTGGGCGGGTTCGACTTCTTCATCCAGAAACTGACTCAGTGGTTCCTGAGCCGCTAAGGAGAAATGCATGAAGCGTTGGTACGTCGTTCACGCCTATTCGGGCTTCGAGAAGTCGGTGGCGCAGGCTCTGCGCGATCGCATCGTCCGTGACGGCATGGAAGAGCGCTTCGGCGACGTCCTGGTTCCGACCGAGGAAGTGATCGAAATGCGCGCCGGCCAGAAGCGCCGTTCCGAGCGCAAGTTCTTCCCGGGTTACGTGCTGGTCCAGATCGAGACCCACGAAGAAGCCGGTATTCCGCGCATCGACAACGAAAGCTGGCATCTGGTCAAGGAAACCCCGCGCGTCATGGGCTTCATCGGCGGAACCGCCGATCGTCCGCTGCCGATCGCCGACTCCGAGGCCGAGGCGATCCTGAACCGTGTCCAGGAAGGCGTCGAGAAGCCGCGTCCGAAGGTGCTGTTCGAGCCGGGCCAGATGGTCCGCGTCACCGAGGGTCCGTTCAACGACTTCAATGGTGTCGTCGAAGAGGTCAATTACGAGAAGAGCCGTCTGCGCGTCTCGGTGTTGATCTTCGGTCGCGCCACCCCGGTCGAACTTGAGTTCGGTCAGGTCGAAAAGGCCGTCTGATCTGCATTCATATGTCGCTTCAGGCATGTGAAGAAAAAATCTGATATGCTGCGCGGCTCCCGTTGGGAAGCTGGCGGGACGAGGCCACCGAAAGGTGGCCTTCGGCATGATTTCAAAACGCGATGCCGGGACGCGTGATTCCCGGTCCGATGGGGAGCCTGTTGTCGCAAGGCGCTAGCACCCGGAGAGTACTCACATGGCAAAGAAAGTTGTCGGTTATATCAAGCTGCAGGTGAAGGCCGGTCAGGCCAATCCCTCGCCGCCGGTCGGTCCTGCGCTGGGTCAGCGCGGCCTGAACATCATGGAATTCTGCAAGGCCTTCAATGCCGCCACGCAGAAGCTCGAGCCGGGTCTGCCGGTTCCGGTGATCATCACGGCCTATTCGGACCGTACGTTCACCTTCATCACCAAGAGCACTCCGGCCACCACCCTGCTGAAGAAGGCCGCTGGCATCTCGTCGGGCTCCAAGCGCCCGAACACCGAGAAGGTCGGCAAGGTCACCCGTAAGCAGCTGGAAGAGATCGCCAAGGCGAAGGAACCGGATCTGACTGCCGCCGACCTGGACGCCGCCGTGCGTACCATCGCTGGCTCTGCCCGTTCCATGGGCCTCGTGGTGGAGGGTTAAGAAGATGGCACAGACCAAGCGTGAGAAGGCCATCAAGGCCGCTATCGTTCCGGGCAAGGCATACGCCTTCGAGGACGCAATCAACATCCTGAAGACCGCCACCAAGGCCAAGTTCGTCGAGTCGATCGACGTTGCTGTGCGCCTGGGCGTCGACGCGAAGAAGTCCGACCAGCAGGTCCGTGGCTCCACCGTGCTGCCGGCTGGTACCGGCAAGTCGGTCCGCGTCGCTGTCTTCGCTCCGGCCGGTGCCAAGGCTGATGAAGCCCTGGCCGCTGGCGCCGAAGCCGTCGGTATGGACGACCTGGCCGAGAAGATGCAGGCCGGCGATCTGAACTACGACGTCGTGATCGCGACCCCGGACGCAATGCGCGTTGTCGGTAAGCTGGGTACCGTGCTGGGCCCGCGCGGCCTGATGCCGAACCCGAAGGTCGGCACCGTCTCCCCGAACCCGGGTGAGGCTGTGAAGAATGCCAAGTCGGGTCAGGTGCGTTACCGCACCGACAAGGCCGGCATCATCCACTGCACCATCGGCAAGGCCGACTTCGCCGAAGACGCGCTGAAGTCGAACCTGACCGCGCTGCTGCTGGACCTGATCAAGGCCAAGCCGGCCACCTCGAAGGGCACCTACCTGCAGAAGGTTTCGGTCAGCTCGACGATGGGCCCGGGCGTCACCGTCGACCAGTCGTCGCTGAGCCTGAAGTAATCGTTTCAAGCGGTCGCGGGTCCCTCGGGTCCCGCGACCGTGACATTTGAAGGCATCGCCGGCAACACATCGCCGGTGGTAGCCGTCAAAGACCGCAGGTGCGGTCGTGGCATACCGGCGACGGGCACGGAAGCTCGATTTGGCAGGGAGTCGCCGCCGGAGCAGTCACGAACGCTTAATCGATTCCCAGGAATCACCCTGCGTAGATGGTGCCCTTCTGGAGTTTTTCTGGTTCACGCACGTCTGGGGTTACCCAGGTTGGCCCACTCCAGGTCTAGAACGGCCCACCCCCCGGAACATCATTCCGATGTTCCCGGCGTCCAGGACGGATGCCGCACAGGACCGCACACGGCAGGAGCCGTAAGCGGAGTTCAATCGGAGGAGTGCAATGGCTCTCAATCTGTCCCAGAAGCAAGAAGTAGTCGCGGAGCTGGCAGACATCGCCGCCAAGGCCCACTCCTTGATCGCAGCCGAATACGCTGGCACCACGGTCGCTCAGATGACCGCGATGCGTAAGCAGGCGCGTGAAACCGGCGTTTTCTTGAAAGTTGTCAAGAACACCCTGGCGTCGCGTGCCGTTGAAGGCACCGAGTTCGCAGTCGCACAGGACCAGATGGTTGGTCCGCTGCTGTACGCGTTCTCGCTCGAGGAGCCCGGTGCTGCCGGTCGCCTGATCAAGGATGCCGCCAAGGGCAACGACAAGCTTAAGGCCAAGGTCGTCGCAATCGGTGGTGAAGTGTTCCCGGCAAGCCATGTCGACGTGTTGGCCTCGCTGCCGACCCGCGACCAGGCCCTGGCAATGCTGGCACGCGTCCTGACCGAGCCGGTCACGATGTTCGCCCGCGCCATCAAGGCAATCGGCGACAAGCAGAATGGTGGCGACGTCGCCGCCGACGCTGCTGAACCGGCCGCCGAGACCGCCTGAGTTTCGACTAATCGTGGTTCCTGACGGAACCTCAATCCAGAAAAACATCCAAAGGTAATTATCATGTCCCTTACCAACGAACAGATCGTCGACGCCATCGCCGAGAAGTCCCTGATGGAAGTGATGGAGCTGGTCAAGGCCATCGAAGAGAAGTTCGGCGTCTCCGCCGCTGCTCCGGTCGCCGCTGCTGTGGCTGGCCCGGCTGCCGTCGTTGAAGAGCAGACCGAATTCGTCGTCACCCTGAAGACCGCTGGCGACAAGAAGGTCGAAGTCATCAAGGCCGTCCGCGCCATCACCGGCCTGGGCCTGAAGGAAGCGAAGGACCTGGCCGAAGCCGGCGGCGTCCTGAAGGACAACGCTTCGAAGGACGAAGCCGAGAAGATGAAGAAGGACCTGGAAGCTGCTGGCGCGACTGTCGAAGTCAAGTAAGCACTTCCATTGCGTCGCCATCGAAATCCGGCGATGCAGCCAAGGCTGGGGGCGTAAGCCCCCGGCCTTTGGTCGTTGTTGTAGGCCCGGCCAATCGTGGCGCGGTTCTACGGAAATACGGTGAAAAAGCCCAACACGGGCTGCGGTCAAACCCTGGCCGGCCAGCGCAACGCGCGGCGGCGGGGGAGTGGATGCAGACGAGTTGGCAGTTGGAAGTAGCGGGAGAAGGCGTGCTGGTGCCGGCAATACCAGCGACTTCCAACTGACAATTTCAAGTTCCCTTCGGGTCGTGGGCGCACGACCCGCACAACAAGGTGGAAGACCTCATGACGTCCTATTCGTTCACCGAAAAAAAGCGTATCCGCAAGGATTTCGGCAAGCAGCGTTCGATTCTCGAAGTGCCGTTCCTGCTCGCCATCCAGGTGGATTCCTACCGTGAATTCCTGCAGGAGAACGTCGATCCGGCCAAGCGCACGGACCACGGCCTGCACGCTGCACTGAAGTCGGTCTTCCCGATCGCCAGCTACAGCGGCAATGCTGCCCTGGAATACGTCGGCTACAAGCTGGGCGATCCGGTCTTCGACGAGCGTGAGTGCCGTCAGCGTGGCATGAGCTACGGTGCGCCGCTGCGCGTGACCGTGCGCCTGGTGATCTACGACCGCGAGTCGTCGACCAAGGCCATCAAGTACGTGAAGGAGCAGGAGGTCTACCTCGGCGAAATCCCGCTGATGACCGACAACGGCACCTTCATCGTCAACGGCACCGAGCGTGTCATCGTCTCGCAGCTGCACCGCTCGCCGGGCGTGTTCTTCGACCACGACCGTGGCAAGACCCACAGCTCGGGCAAGCTGCTGTACAGCGCCCGCATCATTCCTTACCGCGGCTCCTGGCTGGACTTCGAGTTCGACCCGAAGGACGCGCTGTTCACCCGTATCGACCGTCGCCGCAAGCTGCCGGTGTCGATCCTGCTGCGTGCGCTTGGCTACAGCAACGAAGAGATGCTGGCCGAGTTCTTCGAGATCAACACCTTCCACATCAACCCGGATGAAGGCGTCCAGCTGGAGCTGGTGCCCGAGCGCCTGCGCGGCGAAACCCTGGGCTTCGACCTCGCCGACGGCGACAAGGTCATCGTGGAAGCCGGCAAGCGCATCACCGCGCGCCACATCAAGCAGCTGGAAGCCTCGGGCATCGCCGCCCTGGCCGTGCCGGACGACTACATCGTCGGCCGCATCCTGTCGCACGACGTGGTCGATGCCTCCACCGGCGAACTGCTGGCCCAGGCCAACGACGAAATCACCGACGAACAGCTGCAGGCCTTCCGCAAGGCCGGCGTCGATGCGGTGGGCACCCTGTGGGTGAACGACCTGGATCGTGGCCCGTACCTGTCCAACACCCTGCGCATCGATCCGACCAAGACCCAGCTGGAAGCCCTGGTCGAGATCTACCGCATGATGCGTCCGGGCGAGCCGCCGACCAAGGATGCCGCGCAGAACCTGTTCCACAACCTGTTCTTCACCTTCGAGCGCTACGACCTGTCCGCAGTCGGCCGCATGAAGTTCAACCGTCGCGTGGGCCGCAAGGAAACCACCGGCGAAGCCGTGCTGTACGACCGCAAGTACTACGGCGAGCGCAACGACGAAGAGTCCAAGCGCCTGGTTGCCGCACACGGCGACAGCTCGGACATCCTGGACGTGATCAAGGTCCTGACCGAGATCCGCAACGGTCGCGGCGTGGTCGATGACATCGATCACCTGGGCAACCGTCGCGTGCGTTCGGTCGGTGAAATGGCCGAGAACGTGTTCCGCGTGGGCCTGGTCCGCGTCGAGCGCGCGGTCAAGGAACGCCTGTCGATGGCGGAGTCGGAAGGCCTGACCCCGCAGGAGCTGATCAACGCCAAGCCGGTGGCTGCGGCGATCAAGGAATTCTTCGGCTCCTCGCAGCTGTCGCAGTTCATGGATCAGAACAACCCGCTGTCGGAAGTCACGCACAAGCGTCGCGTCTCGGCCCTGGGCCCGGGCGGCCTGACCCGTGAGCGCGCCGGCTTCGAAGTGCGCGACGTGCACCCGACCCATTACGGCCGCGTCTGCACCATCGAAACGCCGGAAGGCCCGAACATCGGCCTGATCAACTCGCTGGCCGTGTACGCCCGCACCAACCAGTACGGTTTCCTCGAGACCCCATACCGCAAGGTCGTGGACGGCAAGGTCTTCGACGAAGTCGAGTTCCTGTCGGCCATCGAAGAAAACGAGTACGTCATCGCCCAGGCAAACGCCCTGACCGATGCCAACAGCGTGCTGACCGAGCAGTTCGTCCCCTGCCGTTACCAGGGCGAATCGCTGCTGAAGCCGCCGGCGGAAGTCCACTTCATGGACGTCTCGCCGATGCAGACCGTGTCGATCGCGGCCGCGCTGGTTCCGTTCCTGGAGCACGATGACGCCAACCGCGCACTGATGGGCGCCAACATGCAGCGTCAGGCCGTGCCGACCCTGCGTGCGCAGAAGCCGCTGGTCGGTACCGGCATCGAGCGCGCCGTGGCGCGTGACTCGGGCGTGACCGTGAACGCCCGTCGTGGTGGTGAGATCGTGCAGATCGACGCCGCCCGCATCGTGGTCAAGGTCAACGAAGCCGAGATCACCGACGCGTCCGACGCCGGCGTGGACATCTACAACCTGATCAAGTACACCCGCTCCAACCAGAACACCTGCATCAACCAGCGTCCGCTGGTGGAAGTGGGCAACGTGGTGGCGCGTGGCGACGTGCTGGCCGATGGTCCGTCCACCGACATCGGTGAACTGGCCCTGGGCCAGAACATGCTGATCGCCTTCATGCCGTGGAACGGCTACAACTTCGAAGACTCCATCCTGCTCTCCGAGCGCGTGGTGGAAGAGGATCGCTACACCACGATCCACATCGAAGAGCTGACCTGCGTTGCGCGTGACACCAAGCTGGGGCCGGAGGAAATTTCGGCCGACATCCCGAACGTTTCCGAGCAGGCGCTGAACCGCCTGGACGAAAGCGGCGTGGTGTACATCGGTGCCGAAGTCCGCGCCGGCGACATCATGGTCGGCAAGGTCACCCCGAAGGGCGAAAGCCAGCTGACCCCGGAAGAGAAGCTGCTGCGCGCGATCTTCGGCGAGAAGGCTTCGGACGTGAAGGACAGCTCGCTGCGCGTGCCCCCGGGCATGGACGGCACCGTCATCGACGTGCAGGTCTTCACCCGCGATGGCATCGAGAAGGACAAGCGCGCCCGTCAGATCGAAGAATCTGAAATCAAGCGCGTCAAGAAGGACTTCGACGACCAGTTCCGCATCCTGGAAGCAGCCATCTATGCCCGTCTGCGTTCGCAGATCGTCGGCAAGGTGGTCAACGGTGGCGCCGGCCTGAAGAAGGGCGACGTCATCTCCGACGCCTACCTGGATGGCCTGAAGAAGGCCGACTGGTTCGTGCTGCGCATGAAGGACGAGGACGCCGCCGAAGCCATCGAACGCGCACAGAAGCAGATCCAGGCGCACGAGAAGGAATTCGAGCGTCGCTTCGCCGACAAGCGCGGCAAGATTACCGCTGGCGACGACCTCGCCCCGGGCGTGCTGAAGATGGTCAAGGTGTTCCTGGCAGTGAAGCGCCGCATCCAGCCGGGCGACAAGATGGCAGGCCGCCACGGCAACAAGGGTGTGGTGTCCAACGTGGTGCCGGTCGAGGACATGCCGTACATGGCCTCGGGCGAAACCGTGGACATCGTGCTGAACCCGCTGGGCGTGCCGTCGCGTATGAACATCGGGCAGATCCTGGAAGTGCACCTGGGCTGGGCAGCCAAGGGTCTGGGTCGCAAGATCCAGGCAATGCTGGAAGCCCAGGCCGCGGTCGCCGACCTGCGCAAGTTCCTGGACGACATCTACAACCACGATGACACCAACGTGGCCAACCGTGTCGACCTGTCGCAGTTCAGCGACGAGGAACTGCTGCGCCTGGCCCGCAACCTGTTCGACGGCGTGCCGATGGCAACGCCGGTGTTCGACGGTGCCACCGAAGCGGAAATCAAGCGCATGCTGGAACTGGCCGACCTGCCGAGCAGTGGCCAGACCCAGCTGTATGACGGCCGCACCGGTGAAGCCTTCGATCGCCACACCACCGTTGGCTACATGCACTACCTGAAGCTGAACCACCTGGTCGACGACAAGATGCACGCCCGTTCGACCGGTCCGTACTCGCTCGTCACCCAGCAGCCGCTGGGCGGCAAGGCGCAGTTCGGCGGCCAGCGCTTCGGTGAAATGGAAGTCTGGGCGCTGGAAGCCTACGGCGCGGCCTACACCCTGCAGGAAATGCTGACGGTGAAGTCCGATGACGTGCAGGGCCGCAACCAGATGTACAAGAACATCGTCGACGGTGAGCACGAGATGGTCGCGGGCATGCCGGAATCCTTCAACGTCCTGGTGAAGGAAATCCGCTCGCTGGCCATCAACATGGAACTGGAAGACAACTGATCCATGCCGGCGCGGCGGCCACCGCCGCCGCGCCGCTGGCAGTGAACTGAAAGCCCATCGACACAGCATTCCTCCTTCTGGAGAACACCATGAAAGACCTGCTCAACCTCTTCAACCAGCAGCGCCAGACGCTGGACTTCGACGCGATCAAGATCGCGCTGGCTTCGCCGGACCTGATCCGTTCGTGGTCCTTCGGCGAAGTGAAGAAGCCGGAAACCATCAACTACCGTACCTTCAAGCCGGAACGTGACGGCCTGTTCTGCGCCGCCATCTTCGGACCGGTCAAGGACTACGAGTGCCTGTGCGGCAAGTACAAGCGCATGAAGCACCGCGGCGTGGTCTGCGAGAAGTGCGGCACCGAAGTGACCCTGGCCAAGGTGCGTCGCGAGCGCATGGGCCACATCGACCTGGCCTCGCCGGTCGCGCACATCTGGTTCCTGAAGTCGCTGCCGTCGCGCATCGGCCTGATGCTGGACATGACCCTGCGCGATATCGAGCGCGTGCTGTACTTCGAAGCCTACGTGGTGACCGAGCCGGGCCTGACCGCCCTGGAGCGCCGCCAGCTGCTGACCGAAGAACAGTACCTGCAGGCCCGCCAGGAGCATGGCGACGACTTCGACGCCGCCATGGGCGCCGAGGCCGTGTACGAACTGCTGCGCACCATCGACCTGCAGTCGGAAATGACCCGCCTGCGCGAAGAGATCGCCAGCACCGGTTCGGAAACCAAGCTGAAGCGACTGACCAAGCGCATCAAGCTGATCGAAGCCTTCCTGGAATCGGGCAACCGTCCGGAGTGGATGGTCATGACCGTCCTGCCGGTGCTGCCGCCGGACCTGCGTCCGCTGGTTCCGCTGGATGGTGGCCGCTTCGCGACCTCCGATCTGAACGACCTGTACCGCCGTGTCATCAACCGCAACAACCGCCTGCGCCGCCTGCTCGAACTGAGCGCGCCGGACATCATCGTGCGCAATGAAAAGCGCATGCTGCAGGAATCGGTCGATGCGCTGCTGGACAACGGCCGTCGCGGCCGTGCCATCACCGGCACCAACAAGCGCCCGCTGAAGTCGCTGGCCGACATGATCAAGGGCAAGCAGGGTCGTTTCCGCCAGAACCTGCTCGGCAAGCGCGTCGACTACTCGGGCCGTTCGGTCATCGTGGTCGGTCCGTACCTGCGCCTGCACCAGTGCGGCCTGCCGAAGAAGATGGCGCTCGAACTGTTCAAGCCGTTCGTGTTCGCCAAGCTGCAGCGTCGTGGCCTGGCCACCACCATCAAGGCCGCCAAGAAGCTGGTCGAGCGCGAAGAAGCCGAAGTCTGGGACATCCTGGAAGAGGTCATCCGCGAGCATCCGGTGATGCTGAACCGTGCGCCGACCCTGCACCGTCTGGGCATCCAGGCCTTCGAGCCGGTCCTGATCGAAGGCAAGGCCATCCAGCTGCACCCGCTGGTCTGCACCGCGTTCAACGCCGACTTCGACGGTGACCAGATGGCCGTCCACGTGCCGCTTTCGCTGGAAGCCCAGCTGGAAGCGCGTGCGCTGATGATGTCCACCAACAACATCCTGTCGCCGGCCAACGGCGAGCCGATCATCGTGCCGTCGCAGGACGTCGTGCTGGGTCTGTACTACATGACCCGCTCGCTGGAAAACAAGAAGGGCGAGGGCATGGCCTTCGCCAACATCGCCGAAGTCAAGCGCGCCTACGACAACCGCGTGGTGGAACTGCACGCGCGCGTCAAGGTCCGCATCACCGAGGTGGTGACCGACGAGGAAGGCAACAAGCAGAGCAAGACCTCGATCGTGGATACCACCATCGGTCGCGCCCTGCTGGCTGAAATCCTGCCGGAAGGCCTGCCGTTCGCGCTGGCCAACACCGAGCTGACCAAGAAGAACATCAGCCGCCTGATCAACTCCAGCTACCGCCAGCTGGGTCTGAAGGACACGGTCGTGTTCGCCGACAAGCTGATGTACACCGGCTTCGCCTACGCGACCCGCGCCGGCGTCTCGATCGGCATCGACGACATGCTGATCCCGGACGAGAAGAAGGGCATCCTCACCGAGGCCGAAGCCGAAGTGCTGGAAATCCAGGAGCAGTACCAGTCGGGCCTGGTCACCGCCGGCGAGCGCTACAACAAGGTGGTCGACATCTGGTCGCGCACCAATGAGCGCATCGCCAAGGCGATGATGGACACCATCGGTACCGAGAAGGTCATCAATGCCAAGGGCGAGACCATCGACCAGAAGTCGATGAACTCCCTGTACATCATGGCCGACTCCGGTGCACGAGGCAGCCAGGCGCAGATCCGTCAGCTGGCCGGCATGCGTGGCCTGATGGCCCGTCCCGATGGCTCGATCATCGAGACGCCCATCAAGGCGAACTTCCGCGAAGGCCTGAACGTGCAGGAGTACTTCAACTCCACCCACGGTGCCCGTAAGGGTCTGGCCGATACCGCGCTGAAGACCGCGAACTCGGGTTACCTGACCCGTCGTCTGGTCGACGTGGCGCAGGACGTGGTGATCACCGAGGTGGATTGCGGTACCACCGAAGGCCTGATCATGACCCCGATCGTTGAAGGCGGCGACGTGGTCGAGCCGTTGAAGGATCGCGTGCTGGGTCGCGTGGTTGCCGAGGACGTGTTCCTGCCGGGCAACGACGAAGATCCGATCGTCACCCGCAACACCCTGCTCGACGAAGCATGGGTCGCCAAGCTTGAAGAGGCCAGCGTGCAGACCATCAAGGTCCGCTCGACGATCTCCTGCGAATCGGCCTTCGGCGTCTGCGCTCGCTGCTACGGCCGCGACCTGGCCCGTGGCCACCTGGTCAACATCGGTGAAGCGGTCGGCGTCATCGCCGCGCAGTCCATCGGTGAGCCGGGTACCCAGCTGACGATGCGTACGTTCCACATCGGTGGTGCGGCATCGCGAGCTGCTGCGGTCGACAACATCACCGTCAAGACCACCGGCTCGGTCAAGTTCAGCAACCTCAAGTCGGTTGCCCATGCCAACGGCTCGCTGGTCGCGGTGTCGCGCTCGGGTGAAATGTCGGTGCTCGATGCGCACGGCCGTGAGCGTGAGCGTTACAAGCTGCCGTACGGTGCGACCATCACCTCCAAGGACGGTGATGCGGTCAAGGCTGGCCAGACCGTGGCCAACTGGGATCCGCATAACCATCCGATCGTTTCGGAAGTGGCCGGTTTCATCCGCTTCATCGACTTCGTCGACGGCATTACCGTCATCGAGAAGACCGATGAGCTGACCGGCCTGGCGTCGCGCGAAATCACCGACCCGAAGCGCCGCGGCGCCCAGGCGAAGGATCTGCGCCCGATCGTCCGCATCGTCGATGGCAAGGGCAACGACCTGTCGATTCCGGGCACCGACCTGCCGGCGCAGTACCTGCTGCCGCCGCGCTCGATCGTCAACCTGCAGGACGGCGCTGCCGTCGGCGTGGGTGACGTGGTTGCCAAGATCCCGCAGGAAGCGTCGAAGACCCGCGATATCACCGGTGGTCTGCCGCGCGTGGCCGATCTGTTCGAAGCCCGCAAGCCGAAGGATCCGGCAGTGCTGGCCGAGCGTTCGGGCATCATCAGCTTCGGCAAGGACACCAAGGGCAAGCAGCGCCTGATCATCAAGGACACCGATGGTTCGGAGCACGAAGAGCTGATTCCGAAGTACCGTCAGGTCATCGTGTTCGAAGGTGAGCACGTGACCAAGGGCGAAACCATCGTCGACGGCGAGCCGAGCCCGCAGGACATCCTGCGTCTGCTGGGCGTCGAGCCGCTGGCCGCCTACCTGGTCAAGGAAATCCAGGACGTGTACCGCCTGCAGGGCGTGAAGATCAACGACAAGCACATCGAGGTGATCACCCGCCAGATGCTGCGCAAGGTCGAGATCACCGATCAGGGCAGCAGCAAGTTCCTGAACGGCGAACAGGTCGAGCGCCAGCGCGTCATCGAGGAAAATGCACGCCTGACCACCCGCAACGAGCTGATTGCTCGCTTCGATCCGGTCCTGCTGGGCATCACCAAGGCATCGCTGGCTACCGAATCGTTCATCTCGGCTGCTTCCTTCCAGGAAACCACCCGCGTGCTGACCGAGGCTGCCGTCCGCGGCACCAAGGACAACCTGCGCGGCCTGAAGGAAAACGTGATCGTCGGCCGTCTGATTCCGGCCGGTACCGGTCTGACCTACCACGCCAACCGCCGCCGCAATGCGAGCGGGCTGACGGACTCGGAAATGCAGACCCTCGCCGGCACCCCGGCAGCTGCAGCCGCCGTGGCCGTGGCAGCACCGGAAGTGGTGGTGGAGTCGACCGACGCCGAGCAGGCCGAGGATTGATCGGCCGGTCCGGCTCAGGCCGGACCTCGATCGGGCAGGGGGCGGCCATCGGCCGGTCCCTGCTTCATGGTCCGGCTCCGTGCCGGACACGTATCACGCAGGACCCGCTTCGGCGGGATCTGCACTCGAGGGCCCAGGCCGCTGGTCTGTTCGCCGTCGATGAGGTAGGATGCCGCCCCGGCCCAGCGATGGGTCGGGCGACAACCTGAACGGGGGGCATGGAGAAGGCTCCCCTGTAACGGCCCTGGATCAGGGCTGGCTTGGCGTGTGCGCATTTGACCGCGTTTTCGCCAGGTTGCTACAATCGTCTGTCTCAGCAGGCCGGTCTTTCGCCTGCTCGCACATATCCGCATTCATGGCCGGTTTTTTCGGCCTCTCTCAGAAGAACATACTGATGGCGACGATCAATCAGCTTGTCCGCAAGCCGCGGCAGGCAACCACTTATAAGAGCGCCTCGCCGGCTCTCGAAAAGTGCCCCCAGCGCCGTGGCGTCTGCACGCGCGTTTACACCACTACTCCGAAGAAGCCGAACTCGGCCCTTCGCAAGGTTGCCAAGGTTCGCCTGACCAACCAGGAAGAAGTGATTTCCTACATCGGCGGTGAAGGCCACAACCTGCAGGAGCACTCCGTGGTCCTGATCCGTGGCGGTCGCGTCAAGGATCTGCCGGGTGTGCGTTACCACACCGTTCGTGGTTCGCTCGACGCCTCCGGCGTTGCCAAGCGTCGCCAGGGCCGTTCCAAGTACGGCGCCAAGCGTCCGAAGAGCTAAGGGAAAGCACACATGTCTCGTAAAGGTAATACGCCGCAGCGCGCAGTCCTGCCGGATCCGAAGCACGGAAGCGAAACCATCGCCCGTTTCATCAACATGGTGATGCTGAGCGGCAAGAAGTCGGTCGCTGAAAAGATCGTCTATGGCGCCATGGACGTGATCGGTGAGAAGAACCCGAATTCCGTCGAGCTGGTTCAGAAGGCTCTGGAAAACGTGGCTCCGTCGGTCGAAGTCAAGTCCCGCCGCGTCGGTGGTGCCACCTACCAGGTGCCGGTCGAAGTGCGCGCCTCGCGCAAGATGGCTCTGGCCATGCGTTGGCTGATCGACTCCGCGCGCAAGCGTGGCGAGAACACCATGCCGAAGAAGCTGGCCGCTGAACTGATCGACGCCTCGGAAAACCGTGGCGGCGCCATCAAGAAGCGCGAAGAAACCCACCGCATGGCCGAAGCCAACAAGGCATTCGCCCACTACCGCTGGTGAGTTTGACGGCCTTGTAAAACAGGCAGGGCAGCACCATTTCGGTGCTGCCTCGCGGCCCCAGAAGGGCTGCGCCAATCCGAAGGCCGCCGAAAGGCGGCGTTCGGCCATCCGAAATCCAAGAAATCTGAGAGGCTCCCCGTGGCCCGTTCCACTCCCATCGAGCGTTACCGCAATTTCGGCATCATGGCCCACATCGATGCCGGCAAGACCACCACGTCCGAGCGCATCCTGTTCTACACCGGCAAGAGCCACAAGATCGGTGAAGTGCATGACGGCGCCGCCACCATGGACTGGATGGAGCAGGAGCAGGAGCGTGGCATCACGATCCAGTCCGCTGCGACCACCGCGTTCTGGAAGGGCATGGACAAGTCCCTGCCGGAGCACCGCTTCAACATCATCGACACCCCCGGGCACGTTGACTTCACCATCGAAGTGGAGCGCTCGCTGCGCGTGCTCGACGGTGCCGTCTTCGTGCTGTGTGCCGTCGGTGGCGTGCAGCCGCAGTCGGAAACCGTGTGGCGCCAGGCCAACCGTTACAAGGTGCCGCGCATCGCGTTCGTCAACAAGATGGACCGCACCGGCGCCAACTTCAGCAAGGTCGTCGGCCAGCTGAAGGCGAAGCTGGGTGCCAAGGCCGTTCCGATGCAGCTGCCGATCGGCGCTGAGGAAGGCTTCAAGGGCGTCGTCGATCTGCTGAAGATGAAGGCCATCCATTGGGATGAGGCTTCGCAGGGCATGAAGTTCGAGTACAGCGATGTGCCGGCCGAGCTGCTGGCTGAAGCGACCGAAGCCCGTACCTTCATGATCGAAGCGGCTGCCGAAGCCAGCGAAGAGCTGATGGACAAGTACCTGGGCGGCGATGAGCTGACCGAGGCCGAGATCATCGAAGCCCTGCGCGTGCGCACCCTGGCGACCGACATCGTGCCGATGTACTGCGGCTCGGCGTTCAAGAACAAGGGCGTGCAGGCCATGCTGGACGGCGTGATCCAGCTGCTGCCGTCGCCGATCGACGTGCCGGACGTGACCGGTACCGACGTTGACGATGAAACCAAGGAAATGAGCCGCAAGTCTGACGACAAGGCTCCCTTCTCGGCCCTGGCCTTCAAGATCATCACCGACCCGTTCGTCGGCGCGCTGACCTTCTTCCGTGTCTACTCGGGCACGTTGAATGCAGGCGACCAGTTGCTGAACTCGGTGAAGGGCAAGAAGGAGCGCATCGGCCGTATCCTGCAGATGCACTCCAACAACCGTGAAGAAATCAAGGAAGTGCTGGCAGGCGACATCGCCGCCGCCGTGGGCCTGAAGGACACCACCACCGGTGACACCCTGTGCTCCATGGATCAGCCGATCATCCTCGAGCGCATGGTGTTCCCGGAGCCGGTCATCTCGATGGCCGTCGAGCCGAAGACCAAGTCCGACCAGGAAAAGATGGGTCTGGCACTGGGTCGTCTGGCCCAGGAAGATCCGTCGTTCCGCGTCAAGACCGACGAAGAATCCGGCCAGACCATCATCTCGGGCATGGGCGAGCTGCACCTGGACATCATCGTTGACCGCATGAAGCGCGAGTTCAACGTTGAAGCCAACGTCGGCAAGCCGCAGGTGGCTTACCGCGAAACGATCACCCTGTCGGACGTGAAGTCGGACTACAAGCACGCCAAGCAGTCCGGTGGTAAGGGTCAGTACGGTCACGTCGTGATCGAGCTGTCGCCGATCACCGATGCCGATCGTGCAGATCCGAAGATCGCCGCGGGTATCAAGGACGACTTCCTGTTCATCAACGACATCACCGGTGGCGTGATTCCGAAGGAATTCATTCCGTCGATTGAAAAGGGTCTGCGCGAAACCATCACCAACGGTCCGCTGGCTGGCTTCCCGGTCGTGGACGTCAAGGTGAAGCTGGTGTTCGGCTCGTACCACGACGTCGACTCCTCGGAAATGGCGTTCAAGCTCGCTTCCTCGATGGCCTTCAAGGAAGGCTTCCGCAAGGCCAAGCCGGTCCTGCTGGAGCCGATCATGAAGGTCGAGATCGTGACCCCGGAGGATTACCAGGGTGACGTGATGGGCGACGTGAGCCGTCGTCGCGGCGTTCTGCAGGGTTCTGATACCACCGGTGACGGTTCGGCCAGCATCATCAACGCGATGATCCCGCTGGGCGAAATGTTTGGCTACGCGACCTCGCTGCGTTCGCAGACCCAGGGCCGCGCCACCTTCACGATGGAATTTGACCACTACGAGCCGGCGCCGAACAACATCGCCGACGAAGTCATGAAGAAGTCCTGAGCGTAACGCTCAGGTCCTCCAAACCACTTACGAACTAAAAGGTAGAACGAAATGGCAAAGGGTAAGTTCGAGCGCACCAAGCCGCACGTCAACGTCGGCACCATCGGTCACGTCGATCATGGCAAGACCACGCTGACCGCCGCACTGACCAAGATCGGTGCCGAGCGCTTCGGTGGCGAGTTCAAGGATTACTCCGCGATCGACGCCGCGCCGGAAGAAAAGGCACGTGGCATCACGATCTCGACCGCGCACGTCGAGTACGAATCCACCGTTCGTCACTACGCCCACGTCGATTGCCCGGGCCATGCTGACTACGTCAAGAACATGATCACCGGTGCTGCCCAGATGGACGGCGCGATCCTGGTGTGCTCGGCCGCTGACGGCCCGATGCCGCAGACCCGCGAGCACATCCTGCTGTCGCGTCAGGTCGGCGTGCCGTACATCGTCGTGTTCCTGAACAAGGCCGACATGGTTGACGATGCCGAGCTGCTGGAACTGGTCGAAATGGAAGTCCGCGAGCTGCTGAGCAAGTACGACTTCCCGGGCGACGACACCCCGATCATCTCGGGTTCGGCCCGCCTGGCGCTGGAAGGCGACCAGAGCGACATCGGCGTGCCGGCCGTCATCAAGCTGGTCGAGGCGCTGGACACCTGGATCCCGACTCCGGAGCGTGACGTCGACAAGGCGTTCCTGATGCCGGTCGAAGACGTGTTCTCGATCTCGGGCCGCGGCACCGTGGTGACCGGTCGTATCGAGCGCGGCGTGATCAAGGTCGGCGAAGAAATCGAAATCGTCGGCATCCGTCCGGTGCAGAAGACCACCGTGACCGGCGTGGAAATGTTCCGCAAGCTGCTGGACCAGGGTCAGGCAGGCGACAACGCCGGTCTGCTGCTGCGCGGCACCAAGCGTGACGACGTCGAGCGTGGCCAGGTTCTGGCCAAGCCGGGTTCGATCAAGCCGCACACCAAGTTCGACGCCGAAGTGTACGTGCTGTCGAAGGACGAAGGCGGCCGTCACACCCCGTTCTTCAAGGGCTACCGTCCGCAGTTCTACTTCCGTACCACCGACATCACCGGTGCGGTCGAGCTGCCGGAAGGCGTCGAGATGGTGATGCCGGGCGACAACGTGAAGATGGTTGTCACCCTGATCAACCCGGTCGCCATGGACGCCGGCCTGCGCTTCGCCATCCGCGAAGGTGGCCGTACCGTCGGTGCTGGCGTGGTTGCCAACATCCTCGAGTAATCTGCTAGACTCTGCGCCCCGATGTTGCCTGGGTAGGGCATCGGGGCGTATCAAACGGGAAAGTAGGCACAGGATGTGCCTTGTGTTCCCCGGACCAGGAAGGGTCAATGCCATTCAGGCGGCGTCAACAGGAGACTGTTGACAGCTGCCTTGCGTGCCATTATGCTTCTCCGTCTGGGCAGGCCGGTTTCACGGGTCTGCCTATGCATTTGGGGTCTACGGATTGACCTTGTCGGCCTGCGGGAATGCGGGCCGTCTGTATTCAGGGATTTCATGGGGCAAAGCAACCCAGAGGCTTTGTCTGTCGCTCTTTTATCGAAGGAACCTACCGCCATGGCGGACCAAAAGATCCGGATCCGGCTGAAAGCGTTCGATCATCGTCTGATCGACCGTTCGGCCAGCGAGATCGTTGAGACGGCGAAGCGGACCGGCGCGCAAGTGCGTGGCCCGATCCCGCTGCCGACCAAGATCGAGCGTTACACCATCCTCGTCTCCCCGCACGTCGACAAGGACGCGCGTGACCAGTACGAGACCCGCACGCACAAGCGCGTGCTCGATATCGTTGACCCGAATGACAAGACCGTGGACGCGCTGATGAAGCTCGAACTGGCTGCCGGCGTCGACGTTCAGATCAAGCTGACCTGAGGACTACGACCATGACGAAGAAGTATTCGTTGGGCTTCGTGGGCCGCAAGGCTGGCATGAGCCGCGTGTTCACCGAAGATGGCCGTTCCATTCCGGTGACCCTGATCGAAGCAACCCCCAACCGCATCGCGCAGATCAAGACCGTCGAAACTGACGGCTACAGCGCCGTGCAGGTGACCGTCGGTGCGCGTCGCGCTGCCCTGGTCAACAAGCCGGAAGCCGGCCACTTCGCCAAGGCGAAGGTGGAAGCGGGTCGTGGCCTGTGGGAATTCCGCGTTGAAGACGCCCAGCTCGGCGATTTCGCCGTCGGTGGCGAAGTCAAGGCGGACATCTTTGAAGTCGGCCAGATCGTCGACGTCCAGGGTGTCACCAAGGGTAAGGGCTTCCAGGGCACCATCAAGCGCTACAACTTCCGTATGGGTGACGCTACCCACGGCAACTCGCTGTCGCATCGCGCGCCGGGTTCGCTGGGTCAGCGCCAGACGCCCGGCCGCGTGTTCCCGGGTAAGAAGATGTCCGGTCACATGGGCGCCGTGCAGCAGAGCACCCAGAACCTGGAAGTTGTCAAGGTCGACGTCGAACGCGGTCTGATCGCGGTTCGCGGCGCCGTTCCGGGCGCGGCGGGTGGCGACGTGATCGTCCGTCCGGCGAGCAAGGCATAAGGAGAGATGACGATGGAACTCGTTATCACGGGTAGCAATAACAAGGTCTCGGTCTCCGACGCCGTGTTCGGTCGCGATTTCAGCGAAGATCTGGTTCACCAGGTTGTCGTTGCTTACCGCAACGCCGGTCGCGCCGGCACCAAGGCGCAGAAGACTCGCTCCGAAGTGGCAGGTACCACCAAGAAGTCGAAGAAGCAGAAGGGCGGCGGCGCGCGTCATGGCGCACTGACGGCTCCGATCTTCGTCGGCGGCGGTGTCACCTTCGCGGCAAAGCCGCGCAGCTTCGAGCAGAAGGTCAATCGTAAGCAGTACCGTGCCGCCATGTGCGCGATCCTGTCCGAGCTGAACCGTCAGGGCCGTCTGACCATCGTGGAGTCCTTCGATGTCGAAGCGACCAACACGAAGGCTCTGATCGCCAAGCTGGCCGGCCTGGAAGTGGGCAAGCGCCCGCTGATCGTCACTGAAGAAGCCTCCGAGCACCTGTACCTGTCGGCTCGCAACATTCCCTACGTGGAAGTGCGTGACGTCCAGGGCCTGGATCCGGTGTCGCTGGTCGGTGCCGACACGGTCGTCATCACCGCTGACGCGGTCAAGAAGGTCGAGGAGTGGCTGGCATGAACAGCAACGAAAAAATCTTCAGCGTGCTGCTCGCCCCGCGTGTCTCCGAAAAGACCGCGCGCCTGCAGGAACTCTCCAATCAGTACGTCTTCGAAATTTCGAACGAAGCCACCAAGGCCGATGTAAAGGCCGCGGTTGAGCAGCTGTTCGACGTCAAGGTCGAAGCAGTCAACGTGGTCAACGTCAAGGGCAAGAACAAGTCCTTCCGTAACCGTGCTGGCCGCCGCGGCGATTGGCGCAAGGCGTACGTTCGCCTGGCCGACGGCCAGTCGATCGATGTAACGGCCAAGGCCTGAGGTACATCCCATGCCATTGATGAAATTCAAGCCCACTTCTCCCGGTCGCCGTTCGGCCGTGCGCGTGGTTACTCCCGACCTGCACAAGGGCGCTCCGCACGCTCCGCTGGTCGAGTCGCAGAGCCGTTCCGGTGGTCGTAACCACCACGGCCGCATCACCGTGCGTCACGTCGGTGGTGGCCACAAGCAGCACTACCGCCTGATTGACTTCAAGCGCAACAAGCTGGGCATCCCGGCGCGCGTGGAACGCATCGAATACGATCCGAACCGCACCGCGCACATCGCCCTGCTGTGCTACGTCGACGGCGAGCGTCGCTACATCATCGCCCCGAAGGGTCTGAAGGCTGGCGATCAGGTGATCGCTGGTTCGGATGCTCCGATCAAGGCGGGCAACACCCTGCCGCTGCGCAACATCCCGGTCGGTACCACCATCCACTGCATCGAGCTGAAGCCGGGCAAGGGCGCTCAGATCGCTCGCGCTGCAGGTGCTGCCGTGCAGCTGGTTGCTCGTGAAGGCATCTACGCCACCCTGCGCCTGCGCTCGGGTGAGATGCGCAAGGTTCCGGTTGAGTGCTGCGCGACCATCGGCGAAGTCGGCAACGACGAGCACAGCCTGGAAAAGCTGGGCAAGGCCGGTGCCAAGCGGTGGCGCGGCGTCCGCCCGACCGTTCGTGGTGCTGCCATGAACCCGGTTGACCACCCGCACGGTGGTGGTGAGGCGAAGGCCGGCCAGGGTAACCCGCATCCGGTCACCCCGTGGGGTGTTCCGACCAAGGGTTACAAGACGCGCCATAACAAGCGCACTCAGCAGTTCATCGTCCGCGATCGTAGGGGCTAATCGACCATGGCACGTTCACTCAAGAAGGGCCCGTTTGTCGATCACCACCTGGTTGCTAAGGTGGCTGCCGCTGCGGGTAGCAAGCGTCCGATCAAGACCTGGTCGCGTCGTTCGATGATCCTGCCTGACATGGTAGGCGTCACCATTGCCGTGCATAACGGCAAGAACCACATCCCGGTTCTCGTCAACGAGAACATGGTCGGCCACAAGCTCGGCGAATTTGCCATCACCCGGACCTTCAAGGGTCACGGTGGTGACAAGAAGTCGGGCAAGTAAGGAGAGATGACAATGGAAGCGAAAGCCATCCTGCGCACCGCGCGCATCTCCCCGCAGAAGGCACGTCTGGTCGCTGACCAGGTGCGCGGTCTGCCGGCCGAGCGTGCCGTCAACCTGCTGAAGTTCTCGGACAAGAAGGCTGCCCACCTGATCAAGAAGGTGGTGGAGTCGGCTATTGCAAATGCCGAGAACAACCAGGGCGCCGACGTCGACGAGCTGAAGGTTCAGACCATCATGGTAGATGAAGGTCCGACCCTGAAGCGTTTCATGGCGCGGGCGAAAGGCCGCGGTACCCGCATCCTCAAGCGCACCAGCCACATCACTGTGGTTGTGGGCGCCGCCAAGTAAGCGGATAAGGAAAAGACCATGGGTCATAAAGTTCATCCGATTGGTATCCGCCTCGGCATTTCCAAGGACTGGAACTCCAAGTGGTACGCCAACAAGGCCGAGTTCGCTGGTTACCTGGCAGCCGACCTGAAAGTGCGCGAAATGCTGCGCAAGAAGCTGGCGCAGGCCGGCATCAGCAAGATCCTGATCGAGCGTCCGGCAAAGACCGCTCGCGTGACGATCCACACCGCCCGTCCGGGCGTGGTGATCGGCAAGCGCGGTGAGGACATCGAGAAGCTGCGCAAGGAAGTGAGCGAGATGATGGGCGTCCCGGCGCACATCAACGTCACCGAAGTGCGCAAGCCCGAGCTGGACGCACAGCTGGTTGCCGAATCGATCGCGCAGCAGCTGGAGCGTCGCATCATGTTCCGCCGCGCAATGAAGCGCTCGGTCGGCAACGCGATGCGCCTGGGTGCCCTGGGCATCAAGGTCAACGTCGGTGGCCGCCTCAACGGTGCAGAAATCGCCCGTTCGGAGTGGTACCGCGAAGGCCGCGTGCCGCTGCACACCCTGCGTGCCGACATCGACTATGGCTTCGCTGAAGCCAAGACGACCTACGGCATCATCGGCATCAAGGTCTGGATCTACAAGGGCGAGGTCTTCGATTTCTCCCAGGTTGGCCAGGAAAAGCAGGACGACACCCCGTCGCGCAACGATCGTCATGATCGCGGCGACCGCGGTGACCGTCAGCGCCCGGCTCGTGAAGCGAGGTAACGACAATGTTGCAACCCAAGCGAACCAAGTACCGCAAGGTGCACAAGGGCCGTAACGAAGGCCTCAGCTGGAGCGCAAACGCTGTCAGCTTTGGCGAGTACGGCCTGAAGGCAACCGCCCACGGTCAGCTGACCGCGCGTCAGATCGAAGCGGCTCGCCGTTCGATCAGCCGCTACGTGAAGCGCGGCGGCAAGATGTGGATCCGAGTGTTCCCCGACAAGCCCATCACCAAGAAGCCCATCGAAGTTCGAATGGGTTCGGGTAAGGGCAACGTGGAATACTGGGTGGCCCAGATCCAGCCCGGCCGCATGATCTATGAAATCGAGGGTGTTACCGAGGAAGTGGCACGCGAGGCGTTCCGCCTGGCCGCTGCCAAGCTCTCGGTCACCACCACTTTCGTGACCCGGACGGTGCGCTGATGGATATCAAAACTCTCCGTGAAAAGTCGGCTGACGACCTCAAGGCCCACCTGATCGACCTGCGTAAGGAACAGTTCTCTGTCCGTATGCAGCAGGTCACCGGCCAGCTGCCGAAGACACACGACATCCGCCGGGTGCGTCGCGAAATTGCTCGCGTCAAGACCCTGCTCGGCAGCACGAAGTAAGGATGGCCGCTATGAGCGACAATACTGAAAACAAAGCGCTGCGCACGGTCGAAGGCCGTGTCGTCAGCAACAAGATGGACAAGACGGTTACCGTCCTGGTCGAGCGTCAGGTCAAGCACGCACTGTACGGCAAGTACATCAAGCGCTCGACGAAGCTGCACGCCCACGATGCCGACAACGCCTGCAAGGAAGGCGATGTCGTCCGCGTGACCGAGATTGCTCCGATGTCCAAGACCAAGAACTGGCGCGTGGTGGAAGTCATCACGCGTGCGGCTGAATAAGGAGTCTGAATCATGATCCAGATGCAGAGCTACCTTGACGTCGCCGACAATTCTGGTGCCAAGCGAGTGATGTGCTTCAAGGTGCTGGGTGGTTCCAAGCGCCGTTACGCCGGCATCGGCGACATCATCAAGGTCACCGTGAAGGATGCGATTCCGCGCGGCAAGGTCAAGAAGGGTGAAGTGTATGACGCCGTCGTGGTGCGTACCCGCAAGGGTGTGCGTCGCGCCGACGGCTCGCTGATCCGCTTCGACGGCAACGCCGCCGTTCTGCTTAACAACAAGCAGGAGCCGATCGGGACCCGTATCTTCGGGCCGGTGACTCGTGAACTTCGTTCGGAGAAGTTCATGAAGATCGTCTCGCTCGCTCCCGAAGTGCTGTGAGCGACAGGAGATAATCATGGCTAACCGTATCAAGAAGGGCGACCAGGTTGTCGTCAACGCCGGCAAGGACAAGGGTAAGCAGGGCGAAGTCGTCCGCGTCGATGGCGACCGTCTGGTCGTCGCCAACGTGAACATCGTCAAGCGCCACACCAAGCCGAACCCGCAGGCAGGTGTTGCCGGCGGCGTGGTCGAGCGTGAAGCGTCGATCCATATCTCCAACGTGAATGTGCTGAACCCGGCTTCGGGCAAGGGCGAGCGCGTTGGCTTCAAGGTGCTGGAGGATGGACGCAAACTGCGTGTGTTCCGCTCCAGCGGTGAGGCGCTCGACGCCTGAGGAATGAGAAGATGACTTCCCGTCTCGAAAAGTTTTACAAGGAAGAAGTGGTGCCGGCGCTGATGAAGCAGTTCGGTTACACCAATTCCATGCAGGTGCCGAAGCTGGTCAAAGTCACCCTGAACATGGGTGTCGGCGAAGCGGCCACCAACAAGAAGATCCTGGAAAACGCCGTTGGCGACATGACCAAGATCTCGGGCCAGAAGCCGATCGTCACCAAGTCGCGTATCTCGGTGGCATCGTTCAAGATCCGTGATGGTTGGCCGATCGGCTGCAAGACCACGCTGCGTCGCCACAAGATGTACGAGTTCCTGGACCGCCTGATCAACATCTCGCTGCCGCGCGTGCGCGACTTCCGTGGTGTTTCCGGTCGTTCCTTCGACGGTCGCGGCAACTTCAACATGGGTGTGAAGGAACAGATCATCTTCCCGGAAATCGACTTCGACGCTGTCGACGCGATCCGCGGTATGGATATCGCCATCACCACCACTGCGAAGACCGACGCGGAAGCGAAGGCGCTGCTGGCAGCGTTCAAGTTCCCGTTCCGTAACTGATTCGTCGAGGAAACCGAAATGGCAAAGACCTCCATGGTCAACCGCGACATCAAGCGGAAGAAGCTGGCTGAAAAGTTCGCTGTCAAGCGTGCTGCTCTGAAGAAGATCGTGTCCTCCCCGGACGCGAGCTACGAAGAGAAGATCGAGGCCGCCACCAAGTTGTCGAAGCTGCCGCGCGATTCGTCGCCGAGCCGCCATCGCAACCGTTGCGAACTGTCTGGCCGCCCGCGTGGCGTGTACAGCAAGTTCGGCCTGGGTCGCAACAAGCTGCGTGAAGCCACCATGCGTGGCGACGTTCCGGGCCTGCGCAAGGCCAGCTGGTAACCCCAGCCGGTCCTGCCAGCGAGGGCTCCCCCCGGGGGGCTTCGCAGCCGGGGAGGGGAGGCGTTCAGCTTTCCCTCTGCAAAAAACCGAAGAGCCCGACGCAAGTCGGGCTCTTTTGGCGTATACTCCCGCGTCTTGCTCTGCGCAACGCGTAGGGGTAGGGGGCCTGGCCCGTTTCCAGGAGACAACAGATTTTCGCGAAAGCGGATATCGGTGCACTCAAAGGTACTCATATGAGCATGACTGATCCCATCGCCGACCTGCTGGTCCGCATCAAGAATGCGGCAGCGGTTGGCAAGCAGACGGTGAAAGCCCCGTCGTCCAAGATCAAGGTTGCGATCGCCCAGGTCCTGAAGGACGAGGGTTACATCGCCGACCTGCGCGTGACCGCGCTCGAGAACAACAAGTCCGAGCTGGAAATCGTGCTGAAGTATTTCGAAGGCAAGCCGGTCATCGCGACCCTGAAGCGCTTCTCGCGTTCGGGCCTGCGCCAGTACCGCGGCAAGAGCGAACTGCCGAAGGTCATGAACGGCCTGGGCATTTCCATCATTTCCACTTCCAAGGGCATCATGACTGATGCGCAGGCGCGCCAGTTGGGCGTCGGCGGCGAAGTCCTGTGCTTCGTGGCCTAAGGCGAAAGGAGTAGACCATGTCCCGTGTAGCCAAGAAGCCGATCGACCTGGGTAAGGTTGAACTGAACGTCCAGAACGACAGCGTCATCGCCAAGGGCCCGAAGGGCACCCTGTCGCTGGCCAAGCCGGCTGGCATCAACATCAATGTCGAAAACGGCGTTGCCACCCTGAGCACCGACAACGTGGAGCTGATCCCGCTGACCGGTACCGTCCGCGCCATCCTGTCCAACATGGTCAAGGGTGTTTCCGAAGGCTTCGAGCGCAAGCTTGAGCTGGTCGGCGTGGGTTACCGTGCCGCGATGCAGGGCAAGGACCTCAGCCTGTCGCTGGGTTACTCGCACCCGATCGTGTTCGTGGCGCCGGAAGGCATCACCATCACCACCCCGACCCAGACTGAAATCCTGGTGCAGGGCGCTGACAAGCAGGCCGTCGGTGAAGCTGCCGCCAAGATCCGTGCGTTCCGCAAGCCGGAGCCGTACAAGGGCAAGGGCGTGAAGTACTCCGACGAAGTCATCATTCGCAAGGAAGCCAAGAAGGCCTAATTAGGACCTTCCGCTTTCCAGGGAAAAAGATCATGAACAAGAACATCGCCCGCCTGCGTCGCGCCAAGTCGACCCGTGCCCACATCCGTGTGCTCGGTGTGGCCCGCCTGTCGGTGCTGCGCACCGGCCAGCACCTGTATGCACAGGTCTTCACCGCTGACGGCTCGAAGGTGCTGGCTGCCGCCAACACCACCCAGGCCGACATCAAGGAAGGCCTGAAGAACGGCAAGAACGCCGATGCCGCCGCCAAGGTTGGCCGCATCGTCGCTGAGCGTGCCAAGGCCGCCGGCGTCGAGAAGGTTGCCTTCGATCGTTCGGGTTACCGTTACCACGGCCGCATCAAGGCCCTGGCTGACGCTGCCCGCGAAGCCGGCCTGCAGTTCTAAGGGATCAGGGCAGGGGACTCCGGTCCCCATGCCCGCCTGCTCGCCAGCCTGAGTGAGGCTGGGCGGCGCCGCTCTTCTGCAGCGGCCCACCGCAACAACGCACCACTCCACAACCATAAGCGGCCTCGAGCCGTACATAACCCAACAACCAAGGAATAAACATGGCAGAAGAACGTCAGCAGCGGGGTCGCGATCGCGACCGTAACCGCGAAGAGAAAGTCGATGACGGCATGATCGAAAAGCTGGTCGCGGTCAATCGCGTCAGCAAGACCGTCAAGGGTGGCCGTCAGTTCACCTTCACCGCACTGACTGTTGTCGGCGACGGCGAAGGCAAGGTCGGTTTCGGTTATGGCAAGGCACGCGAAGTGCCGGTCGCCATCCAGAAGTCGATGGAGCAGGCTCGCAAGAACCAGGTCACCGTCGATCTGAACAACGGCACCCTGTGGCACACCATCAAGGATGGTCACGGCGCAGCGCGCGTGTTCATGCAGCCGGCTTCCGAAGGTACCGGCGTCATTGCCGGTGGTGCCATGCGCGCCGTGCTGGAAGCAGTTGGCGTGAAGAACGTGCTGGCCAAGGCCACCGGTTCGCGCAACCCGATCAACCTGGTGCGTGCCACCGTGAAGGGCCTGACTGCAGCGCAGTCGCCGGCTCGCATCGCGGCCAAGCGCGGCAAGAAGGTGGAGGATCTCAACCATGGCTAATGAAACCAACAAGACCGTCAAGGTCCGTCTGGTTCGCGGCCTGCGTGGTGCCCAGGCGCGTCATCGCCTGTCGGTGCGTGCGCTGGGTCTGGGCAAGCTCAACGATGTGCGTGAACTGAAGGACAGCCCGCAGGTTCGCGGTCTGATCAACAAGGTCCACTACCTCGTCAAGGTTGAGGAATAATCCAATGACCATGCATCTGAATGAATTGAGCCCGGCACCGGGCGCTCGTAAAGAGCGTACCCGCGTCGGTCGCGGTATCGGCTCCGGCCTGGGCAAGACCTGCGGCCGCGGCCACAAGGGTTCGTTTGCCCGTAAGGGTGGCGGCAAGATCAAGGCTGGCTTCGAAGGCGGCCAGACCCCCATGCAGCGTCGTCTGCCGAAGATCGGCTTCCGTTCGCCGATCGCCAAGGACACCGCTGAAGTGCTGCTGTACCAGCTGGACAAGCTGCCGGCCGGCGAGATCGACTTCGCTGTCCTGCGTGCTGCCAAGCTCGTCCCGAGCACTGCCAAGAAGGCCAAGGTCGTCGTCAAGGGCGAAGTGACCAAGGCGTTCACCCTGAAGGGTGTTGCTGCCACGGCCGGTGCCAAGGCTGCGATCGAAGCTGCCGGCGGCAGCGTAACGGAGTAAGAGAATCATGGCGCAAGCTGGCATCGGTAACCTCGCGGGCGGAATGGGCAAGTTCACTGAACTTCGCCAACGTTTGCTGTTCGTCGTCGGGGCTTTGATCGTCTATCGCATCGGCTGCTACGTGCCGGTGCCGGGCGTCAATCCCGATGCCATGCTTGCCATGATGCAACAGCAGGGCGGCGGCATCGTGGACATGTTCAACATGTTCTCGGGCGGCGCCCTGCACCGTTTCAGCATTTTCGCGCTGAACGTGATGCCGTATATCTCGGCATCGATCGTGATGCAGCTGGCTGTGCACATCTTCCCCGCCTTGAAGGCGATGCAGAAGGAAGGTGAGTCCGGCCGCCGCAAGATCACCCAGTATTCGCGCATCGGCGCTGTGCTGCTCGCAGTGGTGCAGGGCGGTTCGATCGCGCTGGCGCTGCAGGGCCAGGTGTCGCCGACCGGTGCACCGGTCGTGTACATGCCGGGCATGGGCTTCGTGCTCACTGCCGTGGTCGCACTGACCGCCGGCACCATGTTCCTGATGTGGGTTGGTGAGCAGGTGACCGAGCGCGGCATCGGCAACGGCGTCTCGCTGATCATCTTCGCCGGTATCGTGGCGGGCCTGCCGGGTGCGGTCATCCACACCTTCGACGCCTACCGCGACGGCAACATCCAGTTCATCCAGCTGCTGCTGATCGCCATCGTCGTGCTCGCCTTCACCTTCTTCGTGGTGTTCGTCGAACGCGGCCAGCGCCGGATCACGGTGAACTACGCGCGCCGCCAGGGCGGTCGCAACGCGTACATGAACCAGACCTCGTTCCTGCCGCTGAAGCTGAACATGGCCGGCGTCATCCCGGCGATCTTCGCCTCGAGCCTGCTGGCCTTCCCGGCCACCCTGGCCATGTGGTCCGGCCAGGCTGCCAACCAGAGCACCTTTGGCCAGACCCTGCAGAAGGTCGCCAATGCCCTGGGTCCGGGCGAGCCGCTGCACATGATCGTGTTCGCTGCGCTGATCACCGGTTTCGCGTTCTTCTATACCGCGCTGGTGTTCAACTCGCAGGAAACCGCCGACAACCTGAAGAAGTCGGGCGCGCTGATTCCGGGTATCCGTCCGGGCAAGGCCACCGCCGACTACATCGACGGCGTGCTGACCCGACTGACTGCTGCCGGTTCGGCTTACCTGGTGATCGTCTGCCTGCTGCCGGAACTGATGCGCACGCAGCTGAACGCCTCGTTCTATTTCGGCGGTACTTCGCTGTTGATCGTGGTGGTGGTGGTGATGGACTTCATCGCCCAGGTGCAGGCGCACCTCATGTCCCACCAGTACGAGAGCCTGCTGAAGAAGGCCAACCTGAAGGGCGGCAACCGCGGCGGTTTTGCTCGCGGCTGATTAGCCTGTTATACTTTCGTCTTCCTGACGTGATGGTCCTCCGCTTCGCGGACTCTGGCCACACAAACGAAGGGCGGCCCCCGCAGCGGTTCCGGGTGGGGGTGTGATGAGGTGGTCCCGCGCTGGAGTAGCGCGGGCGGCCCGGGAGGCAACTCCAGGTCCAACCCCATCCGGCGCCGGAGCCTGGGCACACTCCCCGGGCCGGGTTCATGAAACCTCTGGTTTCACGGGCTTCCAAGTAAACCGGAACCTTGTTAGTATCACTGGTTCACTTTTTTGATCCATCCTGCCGGATCGGCGTGCCTTGAGCGCGCTGTCGGCCATCACTCAGCTGGAGAACCGCGTCATGGCGCGTATTGCAGGCGTCAACCTGCCAGCCCAGAAGCATGTCTGGGTCGGGTTGCAAAGCATTTACGGCATCGGCCGTACCCGTTCGAAGAAGGTCTGCGAAGTCGCAGGCGTCACTTCGACCACCAAGATCCGCGATCTGTCGGAGCCGGAAATCGAGCGCCTGCGCGCCGAAGTCGGCAAGTACATCGTGGAAGGCGATCTGCGCCGTGAAATCGGTATCGCGATCAAGCGCCTGATGGACCTGGGCTGCTACCGCGGCCTGCGTCACCGTCGCGGTCTGCCGCTGCGTGGCCAGCGCACCCGTACCAACGCCCGCACCCGCAAGGGCCCGCGCAAGGCGATCAGGAAGTAAGGGACATATAAATGGCTAAGCCTGCTGCTAAGACCAAGAAGAAGATCAAGCGCGTCGTCACCGACGGCGTTGCCCACGTCCACGCTTCGTTCAACAACACCATCGTGACCATCACCGACCGTCAGGGCAACGCTCTGTCGTGGGCGACCTCCGGTGGCGCTGGCTTCCGCGGTTCGCGCAAGTCGACCCCGTTCGCAGCCCAGGTGGCTGCCGAAAAGGCCGGTCGTGCTGCGCTGGACTACGGCGTGAAGTCGCTGGAAGTCCGCATCAAGGGTCCGGGTCCGGGCCGTGAGTCGGCCGTGCGTTCGTTGAACAACGTCGGCTACAAGATCACCAACATCATCGACGTGACGCCTATCCCGCACAACGGGTGCCGTCCGCCGAAGAAGCGTCGCGTCTAAAGGGAGCGATAAGAAATGGCTCGTTATATCGGTCCTACCTGTAAGCTCGCCCGTCGCGAAGGCGCCGACCTGTCCCTGAAGAGCCCGGCGCGTGCGCTGGACTCCAAGTGCAAGTTGGAGCAGAAGCCCGGCCAGCATGGCGCCACTGCCCGCAAGGGCAAGCTGTCCGACTACGCTACCCAGCTGCGTGAAAAGCAGAAGGTCAAGCGTATCTACGGTCTGCTGGAGCGTCAGTTCCGCAACTACTACAAGAAGGCCTCGACCAAGAAGGGCAACACCGGCGAGAACCTCCTGCAGCTGCTGGAAACCCGCCTGGACAACGTTGTCTACCGCATGGGCTTCGCCGTGACCCGTCCGGCTGCCCGTCAGCTGGTGTCGCACCGCGGCGTCACCGTGAATGGCAAGTCGGTCAACCTGGCCTCGTACCAGGTCAAGGCTGGCGACGCCATCGCCCTGTCTGAAAAGGCTGCCAAGCAGCTGCGCGTCCAGGAAGCCCTGACCGTCGCCGCCCAGCATGACCTGAGCCCGTCGTGGGTTGAAGTGGATTCCGGCAAGTTCTCCGGCATCTTCAAGGCTGTTCCGGATCGTTCGGATCTGCCTGCGGACATCAACGAAGCGCTGATCGTCGAGCTGTATTCGAAGTAATTCACATTGGAGAGCCCCCGGCGACGGCCGGGGGTTCACTAGGAGAACCCGCAACATGACGGTTACCGCCAACCAGGTTCTGCGTCCTCGCGGTCCGCAGATCGAACGCATTACCGACACCCGTGCAAAGGTCGTTATCGAACCTTTGGAGCGGGGTTACGGGCATACGCTGGGTAATGCCCTGCGTCGCGTGCTGCTGTCGTCCATCCCGGGCTTCGCCATCACGGAAGTCGAAATCGACGGCGTGTTGCATGAGTACACCACGGTCGAAGGTCTGCAGGAGGACGTGCTGGAAGTCCTGCTGAACCTGAAGGACGTGGCCATCCGTATGCACTCCGGCGACAACGCGACTCTGTCCCTGTCCAAGCAGGGTCCGGGCGTTGTCACCGCTGCCGACATCAAGGTCGACCACAATGTGGAGATCTTGAACGGCGACCACGTGATCTGCCACCTGACCAAGGACACGGCAGTGAACATGCGTCTGAAGATCGAGCGTGGTTTCGGCTATCAGCCGGCAGCTGCGCGTCGTCGTCCGGACGAAGAAACCCGTGCCATCGGCCGTCTGGTCCTGGATGCCTCGTTCTCGCCGGTCCGCCGTGTCGCCTATGCCGTGGAAGCGGCTCGTGTCGAACAGCGCACCGACCTGGACAAGCTGGTCATCGATATCGAGACCAACGGCACCATCGACGCCGAAGAAGCAGTGCGTACCGCTGCCGACATCCTCAGCGATCAGCTGTCGGTGTTCGGTGACTTCACCCATCGCGACCGCGGTGCGGCGAAGCCGGCCAACAACGGCGTGGATCCGGTGCTGCTGCGCCCGATCGACGATCTGGAGCTGACCGTGCGTTCGGCCAACTGCCTCAAGGCCGAGAGCATCTACTACATCGGCGATCTGATCCAGAAGACCGAAGTCGAGCTGCTGAAGACCCCGAACCTGGGTAAGAAGTCGCTCACCGAGATCAAGGAAGTGCTGGCCCAGCGTGGCCTGTCGCTCGGCATGAAGCTGGAGAACTGGCCGCCGGCCGGCGTCGCCAGCCACGGCATGCTGGGCTGATACCGCCTTTCTGCAAGACCGCATGGCCCCGTCGGCAACGACGGGGCCATTGCACCAAGGCAATACCGCCACGACGAACGAAGGTTCGCGGGCAGGTCGTCCAGGACGGATGGCCAGGACCAACCGCAGTCCGAGCAGCAGCGCCAGGAAGGCGACAACGATCCGCAAAGCCACATCATTAACCAAGGAATATCACCATGCGTCACCAGAAATCCGGCCGTAAGTTCAGCCGTACCAGCGCCCACCGCGAAGCGATGTTCAAGAACATGGCCGCCTCGCTGTTCAAGCACGAGCTGATCAAGACCACCCTGCCGAAGGCCAAGGAACTGCGCCGCGTCGCCGAGCCGCTGATCACCCTGGCCAAGGTCGACTCCGTCGCCAACCGTCGTCTGGCCTTTGCCCGCCTGCGCGACAACGAAGCCGTCGGCAACCTGTTCACCATCCTGGGCCCGCGCTACGCGAACCGTCCGGGCGGTTACCTGCGCCTGCTGAAGTGCGGCTTCCGCGCCGGCGACAACGCGCCGATGGCCTACGTCGAGCTGGTCGACCGTCCGGTCGTGGCTGAAGCCGTCGAAGAGTAATCGACGCGCGACACCCGTCATTCGGTGAAGAACCCGGCCTCGTGCCGGGTTTTTCCGTTTCTGGGCGACGGATGGAGATCCACGCCGGGCGTGGATGATCCCGCATGTTGCGGCGCGCGCGCCGGCGTGTTCCGACGGGCGCGACGTTGTGGCGGTTCGAACGGCGCGCACTCTCGGTTACGCTTGCGGTCCGTACTACACGAGCGTTGCCGATGAATCCTCTGCGCTGGCCTTTCCGCGCCCAGTTCCTGTTGGGCTTCCTGATCTGCGCGGGCCTGCTGGGCTACGCGATTTTCCTGCAGCTGAAGATGGGGCTGGAGCCGTGTCCGCTGTGCATCTTCCAGCGCCTGGCGTTCGCGGCCCTGGGCCTGCTGTTCCTGATCGGCGCACTGCATGGGCCGTCCAACCGTCCGGGGCGGGCGACCTACGGCATCCTCGCGTTCATCGCTGCCGCCGTGGGCGTGGGCATCGCCGCACGCCATGTCTACGTGCAGATGCTGCCGCCGGAAATGGGGGCGACGTGTGGCCCGCCGCTGGCCTTCCTGCGCGAGACCATGGGGCCGCTGGAAGTGTTCCGCACCGTGCTGACCGGCACCGGCAACTGCGGCAACATCGACTGGACGTTCCTTGGCCTGACCATGCCGATGTGGTCGGGGGTCTGGTTCGTGTTGCTGGCCCTGTGGGCGCTGGTGGTGTCGCTGCGCAAGGTCAAGCACTGAGCCAGTCCGGAGCCACGCATGGCGTGGCTCTACTGCGTTCCGGTAGTGCCGGCCGCTGGCCGGCAGTCGGTGGTACCTCAGAAGTCCTGCTGCAGGCTCAGATAGGCGCCGCGACGTGGTCCCCATTGCGGTGCGAACACGCCGATGCCTCCGCCATCGCGCAGCTGGTAGCTGCGATCCAGCGCGTTGATCACCGCCAGTTGCACATGCAGCGGATGACCGCTGTCGGCGTTGAAGTCATGCGCGGCGCTGAGATTGACCTGCAGGTACGACGGTAATTCGCCGCCATTGGGCACGCCCTCGATGTCCGAACGCAGGCCGCTGCCGTACACGTAGTTCGCACCGACCCGATTGTGGCCAGCGAACGCATAGCTGACGCCGCCGGAAGACGTCAGCTTCTGGTCGTGGTCCAGATGGATCCAGTTCTGCTGTACGTAGGCCAGTGCATCCGGATCGAGGTTGTACTGGCTGGTGATGACCTGGGTGCCCATGGCCTTGTTGTAGGCCGCGTTGAAGTACGCGCTGATCGGCCCGTTGCTGTAGTCGGCGCTGAACTCCAGGCCGTGGATGTGGCCGCGGCGATAATTGAAGGTGGAATAGATGTAGGCGGCGCCGAACTGGCCTTCGTCCTGCAGGCGGTGCACGCGTCGGTCGTAGGCATCCAGGCCGAGGGTGAGGTGGTCGCCGAGCTGCTGTGACACGCCGATGTCGTAGTAGTCGCTGCGCTCGGACAACGGCGTGGTGCTGCCACCGGCCGGTTGCTGGTTGCTGGTGCCATCGAACAGGGCCAGATCGCTGCCGGCAACCAACTCACTGGCAGGCGGGGTGAAGTAGCGCGAATAGCCGGCGTGCACGGTGGTGCTGTCGCTGGCGTTCCAGACCACGCCCAGGCGTGGGCTGAGCTGGCCCTCGGTGTGACCGAATGCCTTGAAGCGGTCGCCGCGCAGGCCGTAGTTGACGGTCCAGTCATCACCGATCCGCCACTCGTCCTGCGCGTACAGGGCTGCGGTGCTGGCGTGGAAGGCATTGCGGTCCGGGATCAGCCGTGGCGTGGTGCTCGTCTGCTGGCCGTCGGCGTCGACCGGGAACACCCAGCTGCTGTTGTTGGCGGCGGCGTGTTCGTAGTTGCCATACAGGCCATAACGCAGGGTGTGGTTGTCGCCCAGGCGGGTGGAGAAATCTGCCTGCAGGGTGTTGGCGCGGTTGCTGCGCCGGACCTGCGAGGCGACGCCGCTGAACACCAGGTCGCCCACGACGTCCGGGTTGAAGGCCACATCGCTGTAGCGCTGGCCGGCCGAGAGCTGGTACGCGGTCTGGCCAAGCGTGCCCTGCAGCACCAGCATGCCGAAGCGGGTGGTCTCGCGCTGGGTTTCGTCCAGCTGGCTGGAATCGAAGGTGGTGGTGTCCAGGTAGCCGAACTGCGCGGTCTGCCCCGGGTTGACCGGGATCTGGAAGCGGTTGTTGGCAAAGCCGGCGAACACGCTCAGGCGGGTGCTGTCGTTGACCAGGTAGGTCAGGTCGGCAAAGGCCTTGCCTTGGTGGGTATCGTCATGCAGCGGCTTGCGTGTGCTGGTGGGGTTCTCCAGCCCGACCTCGTTCTGATCGTAGTTGCCGGTCAGGAACCAGCTCCAGCGGTCCTGGTTGCCCCACCAGGAGGCATTCGGATTGACCTTGCCGAACGAACCGGCGGTGATGCCAGCGCTGCCGCCGTTGCCCAGCTCGGCGCCACTGCGGGTCGTGATATCGACCACCGCGGCGGTGCGTTCACCGAACTGCGCCGGCAGCGCACCATCCATCAGGCGGATGCTCTTGATGGTGCGGGCATCCAGGGTCTGGCCGAAGCCGGAGATCGATTCGGGCAGCAGTACGCCGTTGATGCGGTACTGCAGGTTGGCGTGGTCGCCGCGCACGTGCACGCCGCCGTAGGAGTCCTGGACCACGCCCGGGGCCTGCAGCAGCACCTGGCTGAGCGGGGCGGAGGCGCCCAGCGGCTGCTTCTGGATGTCCTCGGCGGTGATCTGGTACTGGCTGCTGCCGATGTCCGGTGACAGGGCGTTGCGGGCCTGGTCGAGCTGAGCACTGACGGTGACTACGTCGAGGTCCTTGACCGCAGCCGCGCTGGCATCAGTGTCGGCGGCAAGCACGGGTTGGCTGGCGAGGATCAGGGCGAAGGTGATGGCGGTGGTGAGCAGGGAGGGCTTCATGGGAAATGGGCAGGGAAGGGGGAGGGGGCCGGTCCATGAGGGAGTGTTACTCCGTAACAACTGCGTGCCGATCATGCGCCTGTCCGGCGATGGCGACCATGCCGTTTCTGGCCGATCACACGGTCCCTTTCCACACCGTTCAGGCAGTCATGACCGGGCCCGGCCCTTTGCGCCAGCGGCTGGCTCTGCGACCATGACCGCCCCCCACCCCGGATGTCCGTAATGAGCCTGTCCGCCGTTCCGCCCGCCCCCGATCCTGCCGCCATCGCTGCTGGCGCCGCCTGGTCACCGGAGAGCTGGCGGGGCAAGACCGCGCTGCAGATGCCGACCTATCCCGATCCGGTGGCACTGGATGCCGCGCTGCACGAGCTGAAGCGGCTGCCGCCGCTGGTGACCTCGTGGGAGATCCTGGCGCTGAAGCAGCAGCTGGCCGACGCCCAGGAAGGCAAGCGTTTCCTGTTGCAGGGCGGCGACTGCGCGGAGAATTTCAGCGACTGCGAATCGGGCACGATCTCCAACCGGTTGAAGGTGCTGCTGCAGATGAGCCTGGTGCTGGTGCACGGCCTGCGCCAGCCGGTGATCCGCGTCGGCCGTTTCGCCGGCCAGTACGCCAAGCCGCGCTCGGCCGATACCGAGACCCGCGACGGCGTGACCCTGCCCAGCTACCGCGGCGATGTGATCAATGCGCCGGCCTTCACCGAGGCGGCGCGTCTGCCCGACCCGAAGCGGATGCTGCAGGCCCACGCGCATTCGGCGATGACGATGAACTTCGTGCGGGCGCTGATCGATGGCGGCTTCGCCGATCTGCACCATCCCGAATACTGGAACCTGGAATGGGTTAGCCATTCGCCGTTGGCCGCCGAATACCAGAAGATGGTGGCCTCGATCGGTGATGCCGTGCACTTCATGGAGACCCTGGCCGGGGCCCGCGTGCACAACCTCAACCGCATCGATTTCTACACCTCGCATGAAGCGCTGCTGTTGCCCTACGAGCAGGCGCTGACCCGGCAAGTGCCGCGCCAGCAGGGCTGGTTGAACCTGAGCACGCACTATCCGTGGATCGGCATGCGTACCGCCGCGCTGGATGGCGCGCACGTGGAGTACCTGCGCGGCGTGCGCAATCCGATCGCGATCAAGGTGGGGCCGTCGGTGACGCCGGACCAGTTGCTGCGCCTGATCGATGTGCTCAACCCGGATGACGAGCCGGGCCGCCTGAGCTTCATCCATCGTATGGGAGCGGCGCAGATCGCGCAGAAGCTGCCGCCGTTGCTGGATGCGGTCAAGCGCGATGGTCGTCGCGTGCTGTGGGTGTGCGATGCGATGCACGGCAATACCGAAAGCACCGCCAACGGCTTCAAGACGCGGCGCTTCGACAACGTGCGCGGCGAGGTCGAGATGTCCTTCGACCTGCATGCGGCCGCAGGCACCCGTCTGGGCGGCGTGCATCTGGAGCTGACCGGTGAGGATGTGACCGAATGCACCGGCGGTGCGCGCGAACTGACCGAACGTGACCTGGAGCGCGCCTATCGTTCGACCGTCGACCCGCGATTGAACTACGAGCAGTCGTTGGAGATCGCGATGGCGATCGTGCGCAAGCAGGAGCAGGTGCGGTAGGGGTTTGCTTCTGCAGGGCTGCGCCCTGCACCTGCAGAGGCCACTGCCAGAGCAACAGCAAGAGCGGCATTCCGTGGTTGGCGCGGCGGTGTCGGAGTGCGGGGACGCCGCAAGTACGTCCCTGTAGGCTTGGCAGCCGCATCCATGCGGCTGACACCCCGCACTCCGACACCGCCCCACCTCTGACAGATTTCCGGTGGCGGTTGGTCCATCTGTGCTTCGCTTGGATCAAATCCAATCGAAATCGAATATTTCGACAATTGATCGAAGAGCATCCACGCATGGCGTGGATCTACGTGTCGACCAAGGTCGACACCCACCAGCAGCGGGGATCGACACCCGCCAACAGCCGCGGGAAATTGTCGAAGGCGGGGAGGGGGCAGATGGCGGGGGCGTGAGCGCCATGGATGGCGCGACCGAGCTTACATGGACGTACTTGCAGCGTCCCCCGCCATCTGTCCCCTCCCCGCCATTCCAAGGAATGCAGGCTTTTGCTGTTGCTGTTGCTGTTGCTGTTGAGGTTGAGGTTGAGGTTGCCGGCCAGCGGCCGGCACTACCGCGGGTGCAGGGCGCAGCCCTGCCGAACACCCCCGCCTACATTCTGCTTACGAACGACTGACATTGTGCTCATGGTGCATGGGCCACGCTGTAGCTCGGTGTTTACAGCGAGGATGCATGGTGGTCTGGCAACAGCTGCAGCAGTACCTGTGGCCGATCGGCAGCGCCCTGGTGGTTGGCGGCCTGGGGGCTTGGGCCGTACTGGCCCTGTACCGTCGCCTTCGCGGGCGTGACCGGCGCCGTGCGCGCATTGGCCGGGTGATCGGACCGCCGCTGGCTCTTGCACTGCCCGTGCTGTTGCTGGTTCCGGCGCTGCAGACCACGCCATTGCCGGAACACACGCTCGATCAACTGCTGCGCGTGCTGCACATCGCCCTGACTGCCTGCTTCATCTGGTTGCTGGTGCGCGGCGTTGCGGCGGGTGAGCGGGCGATCCTGCGCAGCCACCCGATCGATGTGTCGGACAACCTTGAAGCGCGCCGCATCCAGACCCAGACGCGAGTGCTCAGCCGCGTGCTGATGGGCGGCATCATCGTGCTCGGTGCTTCGCTGGTGCTGCTGACCTTCCCGATGGTGCAGAAGATCGGCACCGCACTGTTGGCGTCGGCGGGCCTGATCGGCCTGGTGGCGGGTATCGCCGCCAAACCGGTGTTCGGCAATCTGATCGCGGGCCTGCAGATTGCGGTGACCCAGCCGATCCGGCTCGATGATGTGGTGATCGTCGAGGGCGAATGGGGGCGCATCGAAGAGATCGGCAGCAGCTACGTGGTGGTGCGCATCTGGGATGAGCGGCGGATGGTGGTGCCGTTGACCTGGTTCATCGAGCACCCGTTCCAGAACTGGACACGACGCAGTGCCGACCTGCTGGGTACGGCCTTTCTGTGGCTGGACTACCGTGCGCCGATCGCGGCGATACGTGCCGAGCTGGAACGCATCTGCCAGGGCCAGCCGCTGTGGGATGGACGGGTGTGCGTGACGCAGGTGACCGAGACCAGCGAGCGCGCGATCCAGGTGCGGCTGCTGGTCAGCGCGCGCAGTTCCGGTGATGCATTCGACCTGCGCTGCCTGGTGCGCGAACGCATGCTGGATTTCCTCGCACGCGAACATCCGCAATCGTTGCCGCAGGTGCGCGCGCGCCTGCAGCGGGACGATGAGCTGGATATGCCGCGGATGCGGCGTGCAGGCAGCGCCGATGTGCGTTCACCCGGTGCGGAGGATGGTGAGGCGGCCATCGCGCCGGCGGAGCCGCGCCCGGAATGGTAGCGCCGGGCCATGCCCGGCGGATTGCAGAGTGCCGCTGCGCTCGCCGGCACGGCCCGGCGCTACCATCCATTGGGTCAGGGGTCGCCGGATTCGATCAAGGTATCGGTATCGAAGTGCGGTGGGCGCCGGGCGCGCGTGCGCTGCTCATACGCGTAGGCCATCTCGATCAACTTCGGCTCGCTCCAGGCCGTGCCCATGAACAACAGCCCCGCAGGCAGGCCATCGATCTGGCCCATCGGCACGCTCAGGCTGGGGTAGCCGGCGACGGCGGCGACGCTGTAGCTCTCGCCGGGGAAGTCATCGCCGGTGCTGCGCAGGGGCCAGGCCACACCGGTCGTCGGTGCGACCAGCGCATCCAGCTTCTGCGATGCCAGCACGGCGTCGATGCCTTCCGGGCCCGCCAGTCGCCGCGCATCGCTGCGCGCGCGGATGTAGACGGGATCGCCCAGGCCTGGAGTCGCCTGGGCTTCCTGCAGCAGCTCCTGGCCGAACAGGCCCAGTTCCTGGCCTTTGTGCGCCTCGTTGAAGGCGATCAGCCCGGCCAGGCTGCGCAGTGGCGCCTGGTAGGTGTTGAGGTAGCGCTCCAGACCCGCCTTGAATTCGTACAGCAGGACGATGCGCTCGGCATCGGCCCAGGCGCCCTGGTTGGGTAATTCCACCGGTACCACCACGGCGCCGGCTCGGCGCAGTTCAGCGACAGCCTGTTCAACCAGCGGTGGCATCCCGCGATATTTCAGCAATGGTGTCTGCAGCAGGCCGATGCGCTTGCCGCGCAGGCCCTGCGGATCCAGCCGTGCGGTGTAGTCGTAGACTGCGCGGCCGGGCATGGTCGCAGTGGCGGGATCGGCGTCATCGCGGCCAGCGATGGCGGTCAGCACGGCGGCGGCGTCGGCGACGCTGCGGGTCATCGGGCCCGCGGTGTCCTGGCTGAACGAGATCGGGATGATGCCTTCGCGGCTGACCAGGCCGACGGTCGGTTTCAGGCCGACCACGCCGTTGATCGCTGCGGGGCAGACGATGCTGCCATCGGTTTCAGTGCCGATGGCCACGCTGGCCAGGTTGGCGGCCACGGCCACCGCGCTGCCGCTGCTGGAGCCGCAGGGTGAATGACTGAGGCGGTAGGGATTGCGGGTCTGGCCGCCGCGCGCGCTCCAGCCGGAGATGGAGTCGTTGCCGCGGAAGTTGGCCCACTCGCTGAGGTTGGTCTTGCCCAGCACCACTGCGCCCGCTTCGCGCAGGCGGCGGACTAGGTAGGCATCGCCAGGGCGGAAGCCCTGCAGGGCCAGCGAGCCGGCACTGGTGGCCATCGGTGCGGCGTTGATGTTGTCCTTCAGCAGGATCGGGATGCCATGCAGGGGGCCGCGCAGGCGGCCGGCACGGCGCTCCTGGTCGCGCTGTGCGGCTTCCTTGAGGGCATCGGGGTTGAGTTCGATCACCGCGCGCAGGCGTGGCCCGGTGCGGTCCAGGGCGGCGATGCGCTTGAGGTAGGCGCCGGTCAGGGTGACGCTGTCGAGCTCACCGGCGACCATCCGCGCCTGCAGGTCGGAGACTTCGGTCTCGGCGTAGGGGAAAGGCATAGAACTGTTGCCGGGTTCACCGGCATGCGCGGTGGACGCGGCCGGGCTGCAGCCAGCAGCGAGCCCCGCAGGCAACGCGGTGATCAGGAAGGACAGGAGGGGCGGCAAGGACAGGCGCATGGGGCAGCTTCGACGGCTCCGATCCCCAGTGTAGCGGCTGCTCAGCGACGGCGCTTGCGCAGGTCGCGCGCCAGCACGTAGACGACGATCAGGTTGATCGCCAGCACCGTCCACGAGGCCCAGCCGGGATGGCGGACGATCGCGTAGATGTCGAAGGGCAGATAGATGGAGGCGGTCAGGCAGCCCAGCCAGGAAGCCCATGCCTTGGCTTTCCAGAGGCCCCAGGCCTCGACCAGGTGCAGCAGGCCGTAGCCGATCATCGCCGCCGCAGCCAGGTGCACCGCGTCGGGACTGATTGCATTCAACAGCGAGGGCAGGGTGCCGTGATCCGGGTCCAGGCTGAAACGCCGGATCAGGGCATTGACGCCGTCGCGAAGCGGCTGCGGGCCGAGGATTTCCAGCCCGGTGGCCGCCAACAACGCCAGCATCGCCTTGCTCGCTTCGAGCAAGGCGATGACATGGAGGCCCGGATGCCGGTGTGGATCCGGGTTGTAGCCGTTCTGGCTCACGGTTCGCTGGATCAGCCGCCGCGCGAGTTCTTCTTGCGGTCGCTTTCGGTCAGGAACTTCTTGCGCAGACGGATCTCCTTCGGGGTGATCTCGACCAGCTCGTCGTCTTCGATGAAGTCCAGGGCCTGTTCCAGCGAGTACTTGATCGCCGGGGTCAGCTGGATCGCATCGTCCTTGCCCGAAGCGCGCATGTTGGTCAGCGGCTTGGTCTTGATCGCGTTGACGGTCAGGTCGTTGTCCTTGGAGTGGATGCCGACCAGCTGACCTTCATACACGTTGTCGCCTTCAGCAGCGAACAGCTTGCCGCGTTCCTGCAACGGGCCCAGCGAGTACGCGGGGGTGGTGCCCGGCGCATTGGCGATCATCACACCGTTGATGCGCTTGGCGATGGCGCCCTGTTCCTTCGGACCGTAATGGTCGAACACATGGAACAGCAGGCCCGAGCCCTGGGTGAGGGTCTTGAACTCGTTCTGGAAGCCGATCAGGCCACGGGCCGGGATCTGGTATTCCAGGCGGACACGGCCCTTGCCGTCCGATTCCATGTTCTTCAGCTGGCCCTTGCGGGTGCCCAGCTTTTCCATCACGCCGCCCTGGTGGACTTCTTCGATGTCCACCACCAGCTGCTCGATCGGCTCCATGGCCTGGCCGTCGATCTGCTTGATGATCACTTCCGGGCGCGACACGGCCAGCTCGTAGCCTTCACGACGCATGTTCTCGATCAGCACCGACAGGTGCAGTTCGCCACGGCCGGAGACCAGGAACTTGTCGGCGTCTTCCAGCTGTTCGACCTTCAGGGCCACGTTGTGGACCTGCTCGCGGTCCAGGCGGTCCTTGATCTGGCGGCTGGTCAGGAACTTGCCACCGGACAGGTCCTTGTTGCCGGCGAACGGCGAGTTGTTGACCTGGAAGGTCATCGAGATGGTCGGCTCGTCGACGGTCAGTGCCGGCAGGGCTTCCGGGGTTTCCGGGTGGCACAGGGTGTCGGAGATGGTCAGCTCCGGAATACCGGAGATGGCGACGATGTCACCGGCTTCGGCGGTGTCCTGCTCGATGCGCTCCAGGCCCAGGAAGCCCAGCACCTGGGCAACCTTGCCGTTGCGCTTCTTGCCTTCACGGTCGATCACCGCGACCTGCATGTTCTTCTTCAGGGTGCCGCGCTGGATGCGGCCGATGCCGATCACGCCCACGAAGTTGTTGTAGTCCAGCTGGCTGATGCGCATCTGGAACGGACCTTCCGGGTCCACTTCCGGCTTCGGCGCGTGCTGCATGATCGCTTCGTACAGCGGGGTCATGTCGCCGTCGCGCACGGTGTCTTCCAGGCCGGCGTAGCCGTTCAGGGCCGAGGCGTAGACGATCGGGAAGTCCAGCTGCTCATTGGTGGCGCCGAGCTTGTCGAACAGGTCGAAGACCTGGTCGATCACCCACTCCGGACGCGAGCCCGGACGGTCGACCTTGTTGACCACGACGATCGGCTTGAAGCCCATCGCGAAGGCCTTCTGGGTGACGAAGCGGGTCTGCGGCATCGGGCCGTCCATCGCGTCGACCAGGATCAGCACGGTGTCGACCATCGACAGCACGCGCTCGACCTCGCCGCCGAAGTCGGCGTGTCCGGGGGTGTCGACGATGTTGATCCGGTTCTTGATACCGGTCTTCTTGTCTTCCCAGGTGATGGCGGTGTTCTTGGCCAGGATGGTGATGCCGCGTTCCTTTTCCTGGTCGTTGCTGTCCATCACGCGCTCGGCGAGGACGGTACGCTCGGACAGGGTGCCGGACTGCTTCAGCAGCTGGTCGACCAGGGTGGTCTTGCCATGGTCGACGTGAGCGACGATGGCGATGTTGCGAAGGTTTTCGATGGACATACGAAAGGGGGCCAGTCGGCGCCGGATTTGGAAAAAGAAGTCCAACATTATACGTCGAACTTGACGATTGGCGAAAACCTGGATTTCAGGACCGCTGAGGCCCCCATTCAGCCTGCCCCCCGGCGCTGCCCGTCCGCAGGCTGAAGACCCTGTCTGCGCACATGGTCGAAGCCGCCCATGCCACGGGGGAGGTGTATCCTTATGGGGCTGATTACACACCCCGCATCCCAAGGATCTGCATGTCCCTCATCGCCACTTTCGACACCACCCAGGGCCCGATCAAGGTCGAGCTGTTCGCCGACAAGGCGCCGCTGACGGTCGCCAACTTCGTGAACCTGGTCAAGCGCGGCTTCTATGACGGCCTGATCTTCCACCGCGTGATCCCCGATTTCATGATCCAGGGCGGCTGCCCGCAGGGTCGTGGCACCGGCGGCCCGGGCTACAAGTTCGAAGACGAGAAGAATGGTGTGAAGCACCAGATCGGCTCGCTGTCGATGGCCAACGCCGGCCCGAACACCAATGGCAGCCAGTTCTTCATCACCCACATCAAGACCGATTGGCTGGACGGCAAGCACACCGTGTTCGGCCAGGTCCTGGAAGGCCAGGCGATCGTTGATTCGGTCAAGCAGGGCGACGTGATCCATTCGATCACCCTGGAAGGCGACACCGACGCCGTGCTCGCCGCCCAGGCAGAGCGCGTGGGTGAGTGGAACAAGATCCTCGCCGCCTGATCCAATACCCGGACGGCCCCCTGCAGAGGGGGCCGTTTCCATGTTGCGGCCGCCCCGCCAGGCCTGTCCCCGCCCGCGCGGCCATCTCCCACAACGCTACTTAGCTTCTTAGCAGAGGAAATCCCCATGAAAGCACCTGTTCGTGTTGCCGTGACCGGCGCCGCCGGCCAGATCGGCTACGCCCTGCTGTTCCGTATCGCCTCCGGTGAAATGCTGGGCAAGGACCAGCCGGTCATCCTGCAGCTGCTGGAGCTGCCGGTCGACAAGGCCCAGGCCGCCCTGAAGGGCGTGATGATGGAGCTGGAAGACTGCGCGTTCCCGCTGCTGGCCGGCATGGTCGGTACCGACGACGCTGAAGTCGCCTTCAAGGACGCCGACATCGCCCTGCTGGTCGGCGCACGTCCGCGCGGTCCGGGCATGGAGCGCAAGGATCTGCTGCTGGAAAACGCGAAGATCTTCACCGCCCAGGGCGCCGCACTGAACAAGGTCGCCAAGCGTGACGTGAAGGTGCTGGTGGTCGGCAACCCGGCCAACACCAACGCCTACATCGCCATGAAGTCGGCGCCGGACCTGAACCCGCGCAACTTCACCGCCATGCTGCGCCTGGACCACAACCGTGCGCTGAGCCAGCTGTCGACCAAGCTCGGCAAGCCGGTCGCCGGCATGGAGAAGCTGGTGGTGTGGGGTAACCACAGCCCGACCATGTACCCGGACTACCGTTTCGCCACCGCCGATGGTGCGTCGATCGCCGATGCGATCAACGACCAGGAGTGGAATGCCAACACCTTCATCCCGACCGTCGGCAAGCGCGGCGCGGCGATCATCGAAGCCCGCGGCTCGTCCTCGGCAGCTTCGGCGGCCAACGCAGCGATCGACCACGTGCGTGACTGGGTGCTGGGCAGCAACGGCAAGTGGGTCACCATGGGCGTGCCGTCCGACGGTTCCTACGGCATTCCGGAAGGCGTGATCTTCGGCTTCGCGGTCACCACCGAGAACGGCGAGTACACCCTGGTCAAGGATCTGCCGGTCGACGACTTCAGCCAGAAGTACATCGACAAGACCCTGGCCGAGCTGGAAGAAGAGCGCGCCGGCGTCGCCCACCTGCTGGGTTGATGCGGTCGGTGCCGGCACCCTGCCGGCACCTTTCCATCAGGATAGGTACCGGCCGTTGGCCGGTACGCAGGAAACGGGGAGGCTTCGGCTTCCCCGTTTTCGTATGGAGTACCTGGCAACGACATGATCCTTCTGCATTACATCGACGACGCGCTGCTGGTGGCCGAGAAGCCGGCCGGCCTGCTGTCCGTGCCCGGCCGCTCGGCGGAGAACCAGGACTGCGTGGTCGCACGGCTGCAGGCGGTGTATGCCGATGCGCTGACCGTGCATCGCCTGGACCAGGTCACCTCTGGCCTGCTGCTGCACGCGCGCGGCAAGGACATGCAGGTAGCGCTGTCGATGCAGTTCGAGAAGCGCCAGGTGGGCAAGCGTTATGAAGCCATCGTGCAGGGGCTGCTGGAAGATGATGCCGGTGAAGTGGACCTGCCGCTGATCGTCGACTGGCCGAACCGGCCCAAGCAGATGGTCGACCACGAACGCGGCAAGCCGGCACTGACCCGATGGCGGGTACTGTCGCGTGACACCGAGGCGCAACGCACGCGCGTTGAACTGGAACCGGTCACCGGCCGCAGCCATCAGCTGCGCCTGCACATGGCCAGCCTGGGTCATCCAATCGTCGGCGACGTGCTGTATGGCGCAGAGGCCGCGCAGCGCGTGTGCCTGCATGCGCGCAAACTGCAGTTCACTCATCCGGTGACGGGCGAGGCGCTCGCGTTCGAGTCTACGACTCCGTTCTAGAAGGGTAGGGTGTTCGGCAGGGCTGCGCCCTGCACCCTGCTACGAACCGAAGCAATGTCAAAAGCCAAGGCAGCTCTGGATTTCTGCGTGTTGGGCGGGGCGGTGTGGGTTGGCAGGACACGCCGTTAACCCATCCATGGGGGCTCGATGGCGCCATCCATGGCGCCAACGGTCCTGCCAACCCGCACCGCCCCGCCTTCGGCAGATCTCCGGTGACGGAGGTCTGTCCGCGCTTTGCGTGGATCAAATCCATCGGAATCGAATATTTCGACAGTTCATCGAAAAGCATCCACGCATGGCGTGGATCTACGTGTCGACCAAGGTCGACAGCTACCAACAGCAGCCCAACAGCAGCGGGAAACTGTAGCCCAACAGCAGCGAGAAACTGTCGAAGGCGGGGTGGGGCCGGTTGCGGGGGCGTGAGCGCCATGGATGGCGCGACCGAGCCTACATGGACGTATTCACGGCGTCCCCCGCAATCGGACCCACCCCGCCATCCCAAGGAATGCTTGCTGTTGCGGTTGCGGTTGCCGTTGCGGTTGCCGTTGCTTCGGCGGGTGCAGGGCACAGCCCTGCCGGCAACACACCCCCTACCAAGGTAGGGCGGCCCACGCGCCAGCGCCGGACTATGCTCGAAGCCATGACTTTGTCTGGGAGGGCTGCGTCATGAACTACGAGGAAACCTACCGCCGTTCGATCGACGAGCCGGAGGCATTCTGGGGCGAGGAAGCCAAGCGCATCCATTGGCACACGCCGCCGCAACAGGTGCTCGACTACAGCAACCCGCCGTTCCGGCGCTGGTTCGTGGGTGGTGAAACCAACCTCTGCTACAACGCCGTCGACCGGCATCTGGCCGACCGCCCGGACCAGCTCGCACTGGTCGCCATCTCCACCGAAACCAACAGCACCCGCGAAATCACCTATCGCCAGCTGTATCGCGAAGTGAACGACTTCGCCGCCGTGCTGAAGCACCTTGGCGTCGGCCACGGCGACCGCGTGGTGATCTACATGCCGAACATGGCCGAGGCCGTGTTCGCCATGCTTGCCTGTGCACGTATCGGTGCGGTGCACTCGGTGGTGTTCGGTGGCTTCGCTGCGCACAACCTCGCGCTGCGCATCGACGATGCCAAGCCGAAGCTGCTGATCGCTGCCGATGCCGGCATGCGTGGCGGCAAGCTCATTCCGTACAAGGCGATGGTCGATGCCGCCTGCGCCGAAGCCAGCAGTCCGCCGCCGCACGTGCTGATCGTTTCGCGCGGGCTGGACCCGGCCGAGCCACGCATCGAAGGGCGCGACGTCGAGTACGCCACCCTGCGTGCGCAGATCGGGCAGACCGATGTGCCGGTGCAATGGCTGGAATCGAGCGAGCCCAGCTACCTGCTGTATACCTCCGGCACCACCGGCAAGCCGAAGGGCGTGCAGCGCGATGTCGGTGGCTATGCGGTGGCGATGGCGCAGTCGATGCAGACCGTGTTCGACTGCAAGCCGGGACAGGTGATGTTCTCCACCTCCGATGTCGGCTGGGCCGTGGGCCATTCCTACAACGTGTATGGCCCGCTGATCGGCGGCTGCACCTCGCTGCTGTACGAAGGGCTGCCGACCAACCCCGATCCGGGCATCTGGTGGGCGCTGTGCGAGCAGTACAACGTGCGCACGATGTTCTCTTCGCCGACGGCGATCCGCGTGCTGAAGAAGCACGATGCCGATTTCATCCACCGCCACGACCTGGATGCGCTGAAGTATCTGTTCCTGGCCGGCGAGCCGCTGGACGAGCCGACCGCGCACTGGATCAGCGACGCGCTGGGCAAGCCGATCATCGACAACTACTGGCAGACCGAAACCGGTTGGCCGGCATTGACCCTGCTGCCTGGGCTGGACATGAAGCCAGTGCGGTTCGGCTCGCCCGGGTTCCCCAATCTCGGCTACCGGATGAAGGTGATCGACGAGAACACCGGTGAAGAGGTGGCTGCCGGGCAGAAGGGTGTGCTGGTGATGACGCCGCCGTTGCCGCCGGGCTGCATGAGCACGGTCTGGAATGACGACAGCCGCTTCCTGCAGAGCTACTTCAGCCACTTCAAGGAACTGCTGTACAGCTCGCTGGACTGGGCCATCCGCGATGACGATGGCTATACCTTCATCCTCGGCCGCACCGACGATGTGATCAACGTGGCCGGGCACCGTCTGGGCACGCGTGAGATCGAAGAGGCCATCTCCAGTCACCCGCGCGTGGCCGAGGCAGCGGTGATCGGGGTGAAGGACGAATTGAAGGGGCAGGTGCCGCTGGTGTTCGTCACCCTCAAGCAGGGGCTCGATGGCGAAGACCCGGCCGCAGTGGTGGCCGAGATGATGGCCACGGTGACCGCCTCGCTGGGTGCGGTGGCGCGACCGGCGCACATCCATGTGGTCAACGCGCTGCCCAAGACCCGTTCGGGCAAGCTGCTGCGTCGCTCGCTGCAGGCATTGGCCGAGCAGCGCGACCCCGGCGACCTGTCGACGCTGGACGACCCGGGCGCGCTGGAAGAGATCCGCCGCGCGCTGGGACGCTGATCGGGGTGGTAGCGCCGGGCCATGCCCGGCGAGCGCAAAGCGCGGAAAAGCCGCCAAGCATGGCCTGGCGCTACCCAGGCCTGCCAGGACATGCGCTAAGCTCCGCCTGTCATCGACCTGCAACACGCGGCACGCGCCGGGGAACGCGCGTGCCACCCGGGGATGGCGAACAGGGGGGCGTGCCCGCAAGGGCGTGCATGCGTATCGCATCGTGGGAAGGGGGAGCTATGGCACTGCTGCATGCCAAGACGGCCGCTGGCCGCAAGGAAATCGAAGATCGTGCCCGGCGCCTGCCGGCGGCGCTGCGTTCGATCCTGTTGATGGTTGACGGCCAGCGCGATGAAAGCGAACTGCGCGGCTTGTTCGAGGGACTGCGCGCGCCGCCGGATGCGCTGCAGCAGCTGGCTGCACTCGGCCTGATCGAAGTGGTCGGCGGCAGGGCCGAACCTGTACCGCAGCGCGGGCTGTGCAGCGGCCGTGAGCAGGATCCGGCGCTGTACCAGCAGTTGTACGACGCGATGAGCGATGCCGTGCGCCGCCATCTGGGCCTGAAAGGCTACTTCATGCAGTTGAAGATCGAGCGCTGTACCGACGCGGTCGCCCTGGAAAAACTGTGCCCGGAAATGATCGCCGCGATCGGCAAGGCACGCAGCCCGGCGCTGGCCCAGCGCTGGTGGCAGGAGATCCAGATCTCGATGGCACCGGTCACTGCCGAGGTCGTGCCCGGCTGACGCGCGGGGTAAAGTGGTCCGCTCTTTTTCCGCCCAGGAGCCCCGCATGCAGGACGACACCGATACCCCCGGTTGGGATGCGATCAATGCCGCGCTGGCACCGCTGTACGCCGGCCAGGAGCCGCGTCACTTCGGTACCGCGCTGCCGTACACGCTGGGTGGCCAGGATCCGCTCGATGGCATCAGCGTGTACTGGGCGGAATCACCGGTTCCGCATTGGCACTACGTCACCTACGGCCTGTCAGAACTGTATGCAAAAGAGAGCAGTGATGCGGCTACCAGTGGCTATGGTTTCGAGCTGACGTTCCGCCTGGCTGCGGACAAGGGGGAGGATGCAGGCAGCACGCCGCCTGCGTGGCCGATGAACCTGCTGCAGAATCTGGCGCGCTATGTGTTCAGCAGCGGCAATGTGTTCGAGGATGGCCACCACCTCAACGCCAATGGCCCGATCGCGCTGGAGACCGACACCCGTCTCTGCCATCTGGCATTCGTTGCCGATCCGCAGTTGCCACCGCGCGACACCGCCAATGGACATTTGCAGTTCCTTCAGGTGGTGGGGCTGACCGACGAGGAAATGGACGCGATCAAGCGCTGGTCCACGCGCGGTGTCCTGCAGGTGCTTGAGGAAGCGATGCCGCTGTGGATCACCGATCTGCATCGCGGCAATCTGCTGGACGATCCGGCGCTGGCCGCGCGGGTGGAGGCCGGCAGCGAGCGTGAGGGATCCAGTACCGGCATGTTGTTCATCGAGACGCTGGACTGGCGGCAGACGGCGGGTATCACCACGCTGGTGCTGGGGGCCGGGCAGGTCGGCAGTGTGGGTGAGCTGCTGCCACTGCGCCTGCGCCACGGCAAGGCACTGACGCTGGTCAGCCGCGAACGGCAATGGGAGTTCATGCCGGCCACCGATGGCGCGGTCGCGGTCGAGGACGACAACGTGCGCTGGATACTGGATGAGGCGGCGTTGCAGGCCTGGCATGACGTGCGGCCGCAACGCGGGACCTACCCGGTGTCGAATACGTTGCAGGTTGAAGTAGTGCCGACGTTCCTGCGCGATGCGAAGGGCGAAGTGATCCGCGAAATCGGCTGACCGCGCCGATGGCACCAATGGGGTCGGAGCCGCCTGCTGCGTAGACGGATCCGACCCCGGTTCCATCAGGCCAGGCCTTCGGCCTTCAGCACCGCCTGCACGCCCGGATCGGCGTCCATGCGCGCCTTGTAGGCGGCCAGGTTGTCCAGGCCCGACAGGTCGACCTTGGCGCCGGCCGCCCAGCGCAGGGTGATGTAGAAGTAGGGATCGGCGAAGCTGCGGAAGCCGGCCAGCCACGGCTTGTCGGCCAGCTGCCTGTCGGCGGTCTCGAACAGGGCGCGCAGGCGCTTGTGCGCGGCGGCGCGGATCGCGTCGTACTGGCCTTCATCGGCGATGAACTTGCCCGGCGCGAACAGCGGCGAGAACGCCGGGTGCACGTCGGAGTTGACGAAGGCCAGCCAGCGGGTGGCTTCAGCGCGCTGGCGCGGGCTGCCATCGCCGCCGAGACCGGCCTGCGGGTAGCTGTCGGCGATGTAGCCCATGATCGCCGCGTTCTGCACCAGCACGAAGTCGCCATCGACGATCGCCGGTACCGCGCCGGCCGGATTGATCTTGAGGAATTCCGGACCCTTCAGGGTGTCCTTGTTCAGCAGTTCAACCTCGAACGGCTGGCCGGTCCACTGCAGGGCGATGTGGTCGGCGGTGGAACAGGCACCGGGCTTGCTGTACAGCTTCATGGGAACTCCAGGCGGGGTGTGGCGGGAAACCACCACTATCCCAGAGCCCAGCCGCACGCGGCAACGCTGCCACCGGCAACGGATCGTTACGACTGCCGGGGCTTGAGGTTCTGCACTTTGTAGAAGGTGTGATCGCCGATGGTGGCCACCTGGTAGGCGTTGCGCCAGTTCGGGCTGGCGATGGCCAGCGCAGCGAAGTGGCTGGCGCCAGGCACGATCTCGCGGCGCTCGCCGGCTGGCAGCGCCCAGTTGCGCTCGGCGTCGAAGGCCACGTCCATCGCCTCACTCCACGCCGCATCGTTGCCCAGCTGGGTGCCGGGGGAGACGATGGTGGGGGCGAACTGCTTGCGCGCGGTCACCACCTGGCACATCGAGTCGCCCCACAGGCCACTGTCGAGGCGACGCAGGGCGACTTCGGCCACGGCCTGCTGGCCACGCAGGGTCTGGTCGCGGGCTTCCAGGTAAACGGTGGTGCTCAAACACAATGAATCAGCGGCCGGCTGCGGCAGCAACTGCGACAGCCAGAGAATCCAGGCCAGTTTCATATAACTCCTTGCTCCGTGTGGGACGCACCTGGCGGTTCCGGCAGCGCAGGCTGCTGGAGGCGGGGTACGACTTGGCGTCATGGGGAGGCGGCCATCGGGGCTGCCCCGTGGGCGGCCCCAAGAACACGATCGTGGATCGATCGGCGGGGGCCGCACCGGCTCACCGGAAACTGGCTGGTGAGCAGAAAGTCGGCGCAAGGTAGGGGGGCATTGCCGAACGCATCCTGAATCGTCCGGCTTGACATTCAGCTTGGGGGCCGGTGACGGAAATCACATTCCGGCCCCCATTCAGGTGTTCATCAGAGCGCGGCGGCGAGCCGGCTGCCCTGATCGATCGCACGTTTCGCATCGAGTTCGGCGGCCACGTCTGCACCACCGATCAGGTGTGGGGCGATGCCTGCAGCCTGCAGTTCGGCCTGCAGCGCGCGCTGCGGTTCCTGGCCGGCACAGATCACCACGTGGTCGACCGGCAGCAGCTGTTCGCTGCCGTCCACGCGGATGCGCAGGCCCGCATCGTCCACGCCCAGGTACTCGACACCACCCAGCATGCGCACGCCCTTGGCCTTCAGCGTGGCGCGGTGGATCCAGCCGGTGGTCTTGCCCAGGCGTGCACCGGGCTTGCCGGCACTTCGCTGCAGCAGCCACAGCCTGCGCGGCGACGCCTCCACGGCCGGGCGGGCCAGTGCACCGCGGGCCTCGAAGGTGGCATCCACGCCCCATTCGGCCATCCAGCGTTGCGGGTCCAGCGATGGCGAGGGGCCGTCATGGGCAAGGAACTCGCCGACATCGAAGCCGATGCCACCGGCGCCGATGATGGCGGCGCTGGCACCCACCTCGACCCGGCCCAGCAGCACGTCCAGGTAGTTGACCACCTTGGCGTGGTCGGCACCGGGGAAGTCGACCTTGCGCGGCAGGATGCCGGTGGCCAGTACGACCTCGTCGAAGCCGGCCAGGCTGGCCGCGTCGGCACGGGTGCCCAGGCGCAGCTGCACGCCGGTCTCGCCCAGCTTGTGGCGGAAGTAGCGCAGGGTCTCGTGGAACTCTTCCTTGCCGGGAATGCGCTTGGCCACGTTGAACTGGCCACCGATCTCCTCGCTGGCGTCGAACAGGGTGACCTGGTGGCCGCGTTCGGCAGCGACCGTAGCGCAGGCCAGGCCGGCCGGGCCGGCGCCGACCACGGCCACCCGCTTCGGTGCGGTGGTCGGGGTGTAGACCAGCTCGGTCTCGTGGGCGGCACGCGGGTTGACCAGGCAACTGGCCAGCTTGTTTTCGAACACGTGGTCCAGGCAGGCCTGGTTGCAGGCGATGCAGGTGTTGATGGCTTCGGCGCGGCCGGCGCGGGCCTTGTTCGGCCACTGCGGGTCGGCCAGCAGCGGACGGGCCAGCGACACCATGTCGGCACCGCCATCGGCGAGGATGCGTTCGGCGACCTCGGGCATGTTGATGCGGTTGGTCGCCACCAGCGGCAATGACACATGCGGCTTGAGCTTGGCGGTGACCGCGGCGAATGCGCCACGCGGTACCGACGTGGCAATGGTCGGAATGCGCGCTTCATGCCAGCCGATGCCGGAATTGAGGATCGTCGCACCGGCGGCCTCGATGGCCTGGGCCTGCTGCACGATCTCTTCCCAGTTGCTGCCGTCTTCGACCAGGTCGACCAGCGACAGGCGGTAGATGATGATGAAATCCGGGCCGCAGGCTTCGCGGATGCGGCGCACGATCTCCACCGCGAAGCGCATGCGCTGTGCGGCATCACCGCCCCAGCGATCGTTGCGCTTGTTGGTGCGCGGGGCGATGAACTCGTTGATGAGGTAACCCTCCGAGCCCATCACTTCCGCGCCGTCGTAGCCGGCTTCGCGGGCCAGCTTCGCGCTGCGTGCATAGTCGGCGATGTGCCGCTCGACGCCGCTGGCCGACAAGGCGCGCGGGGTGAACGGATTGATCGGCGCCTTCAGCTTCGACGGCGCTACCGACAGCGGGTGATAGGCGTAGCGCCCGGCATGCAGCAGCTGCAGGCAGATCTTCGCGCCGTGCTGGTGCGCGGCGGCGGTCAACTGCCGATGCGGGCGCACTTCCCAAGGCCAGGACAGCTTGCCGCCGAAAGGCTTGAGCCAGCCGACCACGTTCGGCGCGAAACCACCGGTGACGATCAGGCCGACGCCACCCTCGGCGCGCTCTGCGAAGTAGGCGGCCAGGCGCGGGAAGTCGCGTGCGCGGTCCTCCAGGCCGGTATGCATCGAGCCCATCAGCACCCGGTTGCGCAGCTGGGTGAAGCCCAGGTCCAGCGGGGAGAACAGGTGGGGGTAGGCGCTTTCGTTGGCTGGCGACATGTCGATACGCTTGCGTACGGAAGCGCGAAGGGTGCCGCGAAACGGCTCCCGGGGCAAGGGCTGCCTCGCTCGGTAGCGCCGGGCCATGCCCGGCCTACCGGTCAGCTCAGGGCGATTGCGGTTGCCGGCCAGCGGCCGGCACTACTGGTGTGCGGCCGATCCCGAACCAGCCAAGTGTGACCCCGCACAACGGTCCGATCAGCAACGCGAAGGCGAGCGTGCCGACGCCGACATTGCCGCCCAGCCACCACCCCAGCAGCAGCACGCTGCCTTCGATCAGGCTGCGCACCTTCCAGATCGGCCAGCCGGTGCGCGCGTGCAGTCCGGTCATCAGGCCATCGCGCGGGCCAGGGCCGAGCTTGGCGCCGATGTACAGGCCGGTGGCCAGCGCCACCAGCAGCATGCCGGCGCAGAACATCGCCACCTGCCAGCCGAGGCCGACGGCCGGGGGCAGCAGCCACAGTCCGAACTGGGCCGAAGGGCCGATCAGCATCACGTTGAGCACGGTACCGACACCTGGCTTCTGCCGCAGCGGCCACCACAGCAGCAGCACCAGCGCGCCGATCACGTTGGTGGCCAGGCCGAACGACAACGGGGTCTGTGCAGCAATGCCCTGCGACAGCACATCCCACGGCGCGACACCGATCGCGGCGCGGATCATCAGCGAGGCGCCGAAGCCGTAGAGGAACAGGCCGATGATCAGTTGCAGCAGGCGCAGGGGCAGGGCGGAGGGCATGACGGGCTCGGGGGAGGGGGGTCTGTTTCCACCCTATCCCCGAAACAGGCCGTTCAATAGATACAGATGCCGGCCAATCCACTGCGACAGGCTGTGGGCGGTGAATCAGTCGTCCCAGCCGGCCAGCGCCAGCTTGCCGATGGTGCGGCCGCCGGCCAGACGCTGATGCGTGGCATCCAGGTTGGCCGCATTGATCGGGCCCAGCACTTCGCTCAGCGTGCCGCGCAACTGGCCCGCGTCGATCATGCTGGCGGCGCGGTTGAGGATGCGGTGCTGCTCAATGCGGTCGGCGGTCGCAAAGCGCGCGCGGGCGAACATGAATTCCCAATGGATGCCGATGCACTTGGCCTTGTAGGGATCGCCGATGCGCAGCGGGCCGCGGGGTTCCACGATCAGGCCTACATGTCCCTGTGGTGCCAGCAGCTGGCCCAGTTCGTCCCAGTAGTGATCGGTGTCGGCCAGGTTGAGTGCAACCTGCACTTCGTCGACGCCAAGCGCCTGCAGCTGCGGCAACAGGGGCTGGCGATGGTCGATGACATGCTGGGCGCCCATCCGCCGGCACCAGTCGATCGAGGCTTCACGCGAGGCGGTGGCAATGACCTCAAACCCCGCGTGGTGGGCCAGCTGGATCGCCATCGAGCCGACTCCGCCGGCACCACCGATCACCAGCAGGCGCTGGCCGGCGTGGCGGCGATCATCAAGCTGCAGGGGCATGCGCTGGAACAGCAGTTCCCAGGCAGTAAGGGTGGTCAGCGGCAGTGCGGCCGCTTCGGCGAAATCGAGGGTGGTCGGTTTGCGTGCCACCAGCCGCTCATCCACCAGCTGATACTGTGCATTGCAGCCAGGGCGGGTGACATCTCCTGCGTAGTAGACCTCGTCACCGGAGGCGAACAGGCTGGCCTCCTCGCCCATCGCTTCGACCACCCCTGCCGCGTCCCAGCCGAGAATGCGCGGGGTATCCAGCGACGCGGCCGACGTGGCTGCACGCAGCTTCCCGTCGACGGGATTGACGGAAAGTGCTTCGACGCGGATCAGCAGGTCACGGCCACGTGGCGGCTGCGGCGGTGGCAGCACCAGATCGCGCAGGGCAGGGGCGGAGTCACGGCACAGGGCGACGGCTTTCATTGCAGCTCCAGCTCGGTTCCTGTCTGCATCATAAGGTTCCTCACCTCGATGGGCGCGCGCTGAATCGCTTTGTGACAATCAGCGTCAAAACTGTCGCATCTGGCTCTTAAACCCTTCCAAACCCTTGTGGTGTGTGGGTCTTGCGGATTTTCATCATCCTGTATAGGGTTTCAACGTCGGGCCGGTAGCCGGTCGCGCACGACGCTTCACATGTTACGGGACTGTTAACATGACCTTCACCCGCCTGAGCATAATGTTCGCGGCGGTGGCGTGCTGAATCGGCTGTCTGAACATCGACGCAGTAGTGCTGGCCCATGCCTCTACCGGTTTCATACCCCCGAAATAGGAGCTGTACTCAATGAACAAGAAGATCCTTACTGCCGCGCTGCTGGGCGGTCTGGCTTTCGCCCAGGCTGCGTCGGCGCAGGAGTTCGATGACCGCTGGTACCTGACCGGTTCGGCCGGCTTCAACTTCCAGGACAACGACCGCCTGACCAACGACGCTCCGTTCGTGACCCTGGGTCTGGGCAAGTTCATCAGCCCGAACTGGTCGCTGGATGGTGAGCTGAACTACCAGAACCCGAACTTCGACGCCAACCAGGACAAGAACTGGTCGCAGTACGGCGTGTCGTTCGATCTGCGTCGCCACTTCATCAAGGAAGGCCGCGGCTGGAACCCCTACATCGTGGGCGGCCTGGGCTACCAGAAGTCGGAAGAAGAGTACAACCCGATCGCCGGTGGCCTGGCTGACCGCAAGGACGGCAACCTGGCTGCCAAGCTCGGCGTCGGCCTGCAGACCACCTTCGACAAGCGCGTTGCTGTCCGCGCCGAAGTGGCCTACCGCGCTGACTTCGACGACCAGAGCATCGCCGCGCGCGACGAAAGCTGGTTCGGCGACGTGCTGGCTTCGGTCGGCGTCGTGATCCCGCTGGGCCCGGCCCCGGTGGCTGCTGCTCCGGCTCCGGCTCCGGTTGCCCCGAGCTGCGCCGACCTGGATGACGACGGTGACGGCGTCAACAACTGCGACGACAAGTGCCCGAACTCGCAGCCGGGTCAGACCATCGGTCCGGACGGTTGCCCGGTGCCGGTCTCGATCGACCTGAAGGGCGTGAACTTCGACTTCGACAAGTCGAACCTGCGTCCGGACGCTGTGGCCATCCTGAGCGAAGCCACCGAGATCCTGAAGCGTTACCCGGATCTGCGCGTTGAAGTTGCCGGTCACACCGACTCGAAGGGTACCGACGCTTACAACCAGAAGCTGTCGGAGCGTCGTGCTACCGCGGTGTACAACTACCTGACCAAGAACGGCGTCGACGCTGGCCGTCTGGCCGGTCCGATCGGCTACGGCGAGAGCCGTCCGATTGCGCCGAACACCAACCCGGATGGTTCGGACAATCCGGAAGGTCGCGCCAAGAACCGTCGTACCGAGCTGAACGTCCAGAACTAAGTTCTGACGCTCTGCCAGTAAGACACAGCAGGACCCGGCTTCGGCCGGGTCTTGTTGTTTGTGCGGTCCGCAATGATGAATCAGCGCTGGAATGGTGACCGTTCGTCGGCAATTTGCTTATTAAACCAATGAGTTGCCGTATTCATTGAAAGTGCCGCTTGAAAGATGACGCGGCATTGCTAAACTCGCCGCGTCACTTCCTTTCGTGGATGCCCTCATGCTGCGCTCTGCATCGGCTGCCGTTCTGGCGCTGGCCCTGGTTCCTGCTGCTCACGCTGCGGTCGATTGCTCGGTCAACACCAGCGCCTCGCCGCTGCCGTTGCCGGCCACGGCCGTCGCCCCGGTGGCCGACGAGCTGTACATCCGCAGCAGCCAGCTGGGCATGTCCAGCGGCGTGCTGGGCAGCAGCTACGATCCGTCGCAGTCGCTGGACCAGGTGCTGCAGCGCTTGCGCATCGATGGCTGCCAGAACATCGCCAAGGCGATTCCGAGCGCGCCGGCGGTGAAGCCGAATGATCCGGCCGCGTACAAGCCGCAGACCGAGTTCGACAACACGCCGTGGCGCTTTGACATGAGCCAGAACGGCAAGCGCATGACCGCCGAAGAGTTCGACGCCTGGATGAAGGCGCGCGGCGTACGCGTGGTCAAGGCGCGTCCGGTTCCGGCAGCCACCCCGGCCGCAGCCGAAGTGCCGGCTGAGACCAAGCCGGTCGACAAGAAGTAAGCGCGGCGGGGAGCAGAGGCTTGCGCACGCGCCGCCCACCTGCCGCCCCCGCTGCCCGCTCCCACGCTGCGCGTGGGCGTGCGAATCCCCCTGCGGTTTCCGCTGGTGTGCGCCATGGCCTGGCGCGCGTGCTGTCCAAGGCGGGTGTGTGCTCGCGCAGCGAGGCCGCGCGCTGGATCGCCGATGGCCGCGTTCGTGTCGCCGGGCGCATCGTCCGTGATCCGGAATTCCCCATTGCCAGCCCGGCGCCGCCGATCGAGGTCGACGGCCAGCCGATGGGCGCACCGCAACGCCTGTACGTGATGCTCAACAAGCCGCGCGGAGTGGTCACCACCGTGCAGGATGAGCGTGGCCGCGACACGGTATACCGCTGCTTCGATGGTGCCGGCCTGCCGTGGATCGCGCCGGTCGGTCGCCTGGACAAGGCCAGTGAAGGCCTGTTGCTGTTCAGCAATGATCCGCAGTGGGCTGCGCGCCTGACTGATCCGGAGACCGGCCCGCACAAGACCTACCACGTGCAGGTGGATCGCCTGCCCGACGAGGACACCCTGGCCGCGCTGCGCGCCGGTGTCGAAGACGAGGGCGAGTTCCTGCTTGCCCTGGCCGTGCGCGTGCTGCGCAGCGGCGACAAGACCGCCTGGCTGGAGGTGGTCCTCGAGGAGGGCCGCAACCGCCATATCCGTCGCCTGCTGGCGGCCTTCGACCTGCAGGTGCTGCGCCTGGTCCGCGTTGCGATCGGAGAGCTCACGCTCGGCGATCTCGGCAAGGGCCAGTGGCGGGCGCTGGAGGTCAGCGACCAGCAGCGGCTGGGGGCCGCTGCACCGGGCTGAGTGATGCCCACGGCCGGCGCTCGCCGGCCACCGTTCCAGGCGTAGGGGGCGCCTGGTTGTCGAATGTCCAGAACGGAGCCTGCCATGTATCACCCGACCCTCAAGCAAACCCTGCGCTGCGCCAGCCTGTTGTTGCCGATCGTGCTGTTGACGGCCTGCGGCGGCCACAAGAAGACGGCCAAGGCCGATCGCCCCGCCGAAACCCCGGTGGTTGAAGTGAAGACCCCGGAGCTGGATGGCCGCGGCAGCTATCGCTTCATGATGAGCAACGGCGACCAGAAGATGACCGCCGACCAGTTCGATGCCTGGATGAAGGCCAATGGCATCCGCGTTGCCAAGGGCAACGGGCAGGATGCTGTCGCCAAGCCGGTGGTGGTCGCCAGCAAGGACGAGCCCAAGGACAAGAAGAAAAAGAAGAAATAAGGCCTGGCAGGTGCCGACCTTGGTCGGCACGCCCTGATGGGTAGCGCCGGGCCCGTGCCCGGCGAGCGCATGGCGCGGCTATCGGGAAACCGCCGGGCATGGCCCGGCGTTATCCGTGGATGATCAGCCCTTGATCACGCCCAGCTCGACACCGATGCGGGTGAATGCATCGATCGCGCGGTCCAGGTGCTCGCGGCTGTGCGCGGCGCTGATCTGGGTGCGGATGCGGGCCTGGCCCTTGGGCACCACCGGGAAGAAGAAGCCGATCGCATAGATGCCTTCTTCCAGCAGCCGCTCGGCGAATTTCTGCGCCAGCGGTGCGTCGTACAGCATCACCGGGCTGATCGGATGCACGCCGGGCTTCACGTCGAAGCCGGCAGCGGTCATCTTCTCGCGGAAGTAGGTGGTGTTGGCGGCCAGGGTGCTGCGCAGGTCATCGGCCGCGGCCAGCATCTCGAACGCCTTGATGCCGGCGGCGACCACGTGCGGCGGCAGCGAGTTGGAGAACAGGTACGGGCGCGAGCGCTGGCGCAGCAGCTCGATCACTTCGGCGCTGGCGCAGGTGAAGCCACCCAGCGCGCCGCCCATGGCCTTGCCCAGGGTGCCGGTGATGATGTCGATCTTCTCCAGCACGCCCTTGACCTCGGCCGAGCCGCGGCCCGACGCGCCGAGGAAGCCGGTGGCATGGCATTCGTCGATGTGGACCAGCGCGTTGTACTTCTTCGCCAGCGCGGTGATTTCGTCCAGCGGCGCGATGAAGCCGTCCATCGAGAACACGCCGTCGGTGGTGATCAGCTTGGTCTTGCAGCCGGCCGCATCGGCGGCCTGCAGCTGCGCTTCCAGATCGGCCATGTCGCAGTTGGCGTAGCGGAAGCGCTTGGCCTTGCACAGGCGCACGCCGTCGATGATCGAGGCATGGTTCAGTGCATCGGAAATGATCGCGTCGTTCTCGCCCAGCAGCGGTTCGAACAGGCCGCCGTTGGCGTCGAAGCAGGCCGCGTACAGGATGGTGTCCTGCTTGCCGAAGAAGTCGGCGATCTGCTTCTCCAGCTGCTTGTGCAGGTCCTGGGTGCCGCAGATGAAGCGCACCGATGCCATGCCGAAACCGTGGCTGTCCAGCGCGTCCTTCGCGGCCTGGATCAGGTCAGGATGGTCGGCCAGGCCAAGGTAGTTGTTGGCACAGAAGTTCAGCACCTTGCGGCCGTCCTCCAGGGTGATCTCGGCGGACTGCGGGCTGGTGATGATCCGCTCGGACTTGAACAGGCCCTGGGCGCGGATGGCGTCCAGTTCCTCAGCATAGTGGCGGGTCAGGGCGGAGGAGTCGGTCATGGCGTGGGCACGGCTCAGCACGGGAACCCGCTGATTCTACCGGGCATCGACGGCTGCGGACCGGGCCGGATGGGGCACCGCCATGGCCGGCACATGTTGCATCGCAATAGCAAACGGGTTAAAAATTCGTGAACCGGGGCTGTCTGGCTCCGGTTGCTGCGCCCGCTGCAGATCCCCGCCTTCCACGCCACCGACCCCACCGGAGACGCTCATGAAGCACGCCCGTGCCTGCCTCGCCATTGCCGCCGCCCTGACCCTCGCGCCGTTCGCCGCCAGCGCCCAGGACAACGAATCTCCGTACAGCTGGAACGTCACCGCCGTCTCGGACTACCTGTTCCGTGGTGTGTCGCAGACCGATGAGGATCCGACCCTGCAGGCCGGCTTCACCTACACCAGCCCGGTTGGCCTGTATGCCGGTGTCTGGGGTTCGGGCGTGGACTTCGGTCCGGGCGATCCGAAGACCGAGGTCGACTACCTTATCGGCTACGGCGTGGACGTGACCGAGCGCGTCAACTTCGACGTGCTGTTGAACCGTTACACCTACCTCAAGGCCAGCCACCAGAACTACAACGAGCTGATCACCACCACCACGCTGGACGACACCTACAAGCTGACGGTGGCCTACAGCAACGATGTGTGGAACAGCAGCACCGACGGCTGGTACTTCGGCCTGGGTGGCAGCTGGGGCCTGCCGAAGGACTTCACGCTCAACGCCAACGTCGGCCGCAGCACCTTCGAGGACGGTATCGCCAAGGACTACACCGACTGGAACGTCGGCGTCGCCCGCCAGTTCGGCCTGTTCAATGTCGGCCTGGGTTACTACGGCACCGATGGCAACGGCCGCGACAACTCCGGCAAGCTGGCCCACAGCCGGGTGATGCTGAGCGTGGCCGTAGGCAAGTAACGCCGCAGGCGTTACGGTAGGTGCCTGGCTTGCCTGGCACGCTTCACGAAAAAGGCGCCCAATGGGCGCCTTTTTCGATTCCGCAGCGTTCTTGATCCCATCTGGGGGAGAGCCCCCTTGTTGTTCAAGGGGGCGCGCCGACGGCGCGGGGATAAGGAAACCTGCGGGGGAATTGACCCGAAGGGTCAATTCCAGCTGAGGACCACCTTGCCGGCCTTGCCTTCTTCCATCAGGTCGAAGCCCTTCTGGAAGTCGTCGATCGGCAGCTGGTGGGTCATCACCTTGCCGAGCGGGAAGCCGGACAGCACCAGCTGGGTCATCTTGTACCAGGTCTCGTACATCTTGCGGCCGTAGATGCCCTGCACGGTCAGGCCCTTGAAGATGATCTTGTCCCAGTCGCAGCCGGCGCCCTTGGGCATGATGCCGAGCATGGCGATCTTGCCGCCGTGGTACATGCAGTCGAGCATGTCGTTGAACGCGCGCGGGTTGCCGCTCATTTCCAGGCCCACGTCGAAGCCCTCCATGTGCAGTTCCTTCATCACGTCCTTCAGCGACGTGTTGGCGACGTTGACCACGCGGGTGGCGCCCATGTCGGCGGCCAGCTTCAGGCGGAAGTCGTTGACGTCGGTCACCACCACGTTGCGTGCACCGATGTGCTTGCAGATGCCCGCCGCGATGATGCCGATCGGGCCGGCGCCGGTGATCAGCACGTCTTCGCCGATCACGTTGAATTCCAGCGCGCAGTGCGCGGCATTGCCGTACGGGTCGAAGAAGGCGGCCAGCTCGGAGGGGATCTGGTCGGGAATCGGCCACAGGTTGCTGGCCGGCATCACCATGTATTCGGCGAACGCGCCGTTGACGTTGACGCCGATGCCGACGGTGTTCGGGCACAGGTGCGGACGACCGCCGCGGCAGTTGCGGCAGTGGCCGCAGACGATGTGGCCTTCGGCCGACACGCGCTGGCCGATCTCGTAGCCGGTCACGCCCGGGCCGATCTCTGCGATGCGGCCGACGAACTCATGGCCGATGGTCAGGCCCGGCTTGATCGTGCGCTGGCTCCATTCGTCCCACAGGTAGATATGCAGGTCGGTGCCGCAGATCGCGGTCTTTTCCAGCTTGATCAGGACCTGGTTGGGGCCCGGGGTCGGCACCGGAACCTCTTCCATCCAGATGCCCTTGGCCGCTTCGCGCTTGACCAGGGCCTTCATCGTTTGCTGCGCCATCGGGGTGGAACTCATCAGGGGGAAAGCGCGGATTATAGGGCGCCACGCGGAATTCCCATGCTGCGCTGCGGGCGCAGCGGTGGAACGAAAGCTGTGCGCAGGCGGGCGTTTCGAACAGTGCCACTGCGTTCGCCGGGCATGGCCCGGCGCTACCGGCAAATCGTGCGGGTAGCGCCGGGGCATGGCCGGCGGGCCGGGGTCCATGACTTCCGGGGTTCGGGCCGGGGCAGGGCGGCGGGCTACAATCGAGGGTTCCACTACCAGGGGCCGCTCCATGCGCTCGAACCTGCTTGCATTCTCCGTCGTCGCCAGCCTTGGGCTGGTCCAGGTCGCCCATGCCGCTGAAGGCATGTGGGTGCCGCAGCAGCTGCCGGAAATCGCCGGCCCGCTGCAGAAGGCCGGCCTCAAGCTGTCCCCGGAACAGCTGGCCAACCTGACCGGTGACCCGATGGGGGCGGTGGTCGCGCTGGGCGGCTGCACCGCCAGCTTCGTCTCCCCGCAGGGCCTGGTGGTCACCAACCATCACTGTGCCTACGGTGCGATCCAGCTGAACTCGACCGCACAGAAGAACCTGATCAAGGACGGCTTCAACGCGCCCAAGCTCAGCGATGAACTGAGTGCCGGCCCGAACGCCCGCGTGTTCGTGCTCGACCAGATCACCGACGTCACCGCCCAGGCCAAGGCGGCCATCGCCGGCGCCGGCAAGGACCCGCTGGCCCGCAGCCGTGCGCTGGACGCTTTCGACAAGGCCCAGGTCGCCGCGTGTGAAGCCGATGCCGGCTTCCGCTGCCGCCTGTATTCGTTCTCCGGCGGCAACACCTACCGCCTGTTCCGCAACCTGGAAATCAAGGACGTGCGCCTGGTCTATGCACCTCCGGGCAGCGTCGGCAAGTTCGGCGGTGACGTCGACAACTGGATGTGGCCGCGCCACACCGGTGATTTCTCGTTCTACCGTGCCTACGTCGGCAGGGACGGCAAGCCGGCGGCGTTCTCGGCCGACAACGTGCCCTACCAGCCCAAGCACTTCCTGAAGTTCGCCGATACGCCGCTGGGCGCCGACGACTTCGTGATGGTGGCCGGCTACCCGGGCCGCACCAACCGCTACGCGCTGGCCGGCGAGTTCAACGAGACCGCCAGCTTCACCTACCCGACCATCGCGCGCCACTACAACGCGGTGCTGAAGATGATCGCCGACGCCGGCAAGGCCGACGCCGACGTCAAGGTGAAGTACGCCGCCACCGCGGCCAGCATGAACAACGTGGCCAAGAACTACCTGGGCCAGCTGGAAGGCTTCAAGCGCATCGATGCCGCCGGCCAGAAGCAGGCCGAAGAAGCGGCGGTGCTGGCCTGGCTGAAGAAGCAGGGCGCTGCCGGCAAGCCGGCACTGGCTGCACACGCGCAGCTGCTGCAGCACCTGGATACCAGCAAGTCGACGCGCGAGCGCGACCTGTTCGTCGGCCAGTTCAACAACACCTCCGCGGTGGGCGTGGCCATCACCCTGTACCGCCTGTCGATCGAGCGCAGCAAGCCCGACGCCGAGCGCGAAGCGGGTTACCAGGACCGCGACCTGACCACCATCGAGGGCAGCCTGAAGCAGATGGATCGCCGCTACGTGGCGAAGATGGACCAGCAGCTGCAGACCTACTGGCTGGACCAGTACGTGGCCCTGCCAGCCGCCCAGCGCGACAACGAGGTGCTGAACACGTGGTTGGCCGGCAGCGATGCCACTGCGGTGAAGTCGCTGGTGACCAAGCTGGGCGGCACCGGACTGGGCAGCCTGGACAACCGCCTGAAGTGGTTCAAGGCCGATCGCGCTGCGTTTGAAGCCAGCAATGATCCGGCCATCCAGTACGCGGTGGCCGTCATGCCGGCGCTGCTGAAGCAGGAAGAGCAGAAGAAGATCCGCGAGGGCGAATCGCTGACCGCTCGTCCGCTGTACCTGCAGGCCGTGGCCGACTACAAGAAGAGCCAGGGCGAGTTCGTCTATCCCGATGCCAACCTGTCGCTGCGCATCACCTTCGGCAACGTGATGGGCTATGGCAAGGACGGCGTGAAGTACACCCCGTTCACCACCCTGGAAGGTGTGGCGGCGAAGGAAACCGGTGAGGATCCGTTCGACTCGCCGAAGGCACTGCTCGATGCGGTCAAGGCCAAGCGTTACGGCGGTCTGGAAGACAAGCGGATCGGTTCGGTACCGGTGAACTTCCTGTCCAACCTGGACATCACCGGCGGCAACTCCGGTTCGCCGGTGCTCGATGCCAACGGCAAGCTGGTCGGCCTGGCCTTCGACGGCAACTGGGAATCGGTCAGTTCCAACTGGGTGTTCGACCCGGTGATGACCCGCATGATCGCCGTCGACAGCCGCTACATGCAGTGGATCATGCAGGAAGTGGCGCCGGCGCCGCAGCTGCTGAAGGAACTGAACCTGGCGAAATAAACCGGTTGCGGTAGTGCCGGCCGCTGGCCGGCAACCTCGACCAGATAGCCGGAGTTTCTGAAACCCCGCGACGTCTGTCGCGGGGTTTTTTCATGCCCCGACCGGCCGGGTCCGCCGAACAGGTATCATCCCTGTTCCGCGCACTTCACAGGATGTGAACAATGCGCCGGAACTCCTCCCCCAAGGACCCCTTGTTCGCATGCGCATCCTGCTTGCCCGTCACGGCGAAACGCCGTGGAACGCCGAAGGCCGCTACCAAGGCCAGATCGACATCCCGCTTTCGCCCATCGGTGAGGCCCAGGCCCAGGCGCTTGGCGCCCGCCTGGCTTCGGTGGACATCACCCGCGCGGTGGCCTCGCCGCTGTCACGCGCCCAACGCACCGCGCAACTGGCCCTGGGTGCTGCACGCGCCGACATGCTGCTGACCGAGCCGGAGCTGCAGGAAATCGCCCACGGTGAGTGGGAAGGCCTGCTGGCCAGCGAAATCAACGAAAAAGACCCGTCGCGCCTGCAGGCGTGGCGCAATGAACCGGACACCGTGCTGATGCCCGGTGGCGAATCGCTGCGCCTGGTGCTGGAGCGCAGCTGGCGCGGCCTGGCCCGAGCCGCCGAAGGCCTTGGCGAACACGACACCCTGCTGGTGGTCGCCCACGATGCAGTCAACCGGGTGATCCTGTGCAAGGTGCTGGGCCTGCCGTTGTCGCGGCTGTGGACCTTCCGCCAGGCACCGACCACGCTCAACCTGCTTGAAGGCGCCGACCTGGACAGCCTGGAAGTGGTGCGCCTGAACGACTGCGCCCACCACACGCCGTTCTTCGGTGAAGCCAAGCACCGCGCACTCTGAATCTTCTGCCCTGAACCACCTGCACCTGTTGGAAGCCTTGCCGTGAAGAACACCCCGACCACTCTGGCCGAATGGCTGGACTACATTGAACGCCAGCATCCAGCCAGCATCGACATGGGACTGGAGCGCGTGCGCACCGTGGCCACCGCGATGGGCCTGGGCACGCCGGCCAGGCACACCATCGTGGTCGGTGGTACCAACGGCAAGGGTTCCACCGTCGCCTTCATCGAGGCCATCGCGCGTGCTGCGGGCTGGAAGGTCGGCGCGTACACCTCGCCGCACCTGCTGCGCTACAACGAGCGCGTGCGCATCGATGGCCAGGATGTCGATGACGCCGCACTGGTGGCCGCGTTCAACACGGTCGAGGCAGCGCGCGGTGATGTGACGCTGACCTACTTCGAGTACGGAACGCTGGCCGCGCTGCAGTTGTTTGCCGATGCCGATCTTGATCTGGCCGTGCTGGAAGTGGGCCTCGGTGGCCGCCTGGATGCGGTCAACATCGTCGACGCCGACGTGGCGGTGATCACCACCGTGGACATCGATCACGCCGAATGGCTGGGCGAGGACCGCGAGGCCATCGGTGCCGAGAAGGCCGGCATCATCCGCGGCTGGAAGCCGGTGATCCTGGGCGAGACCGATCCGCCGTCGAGCGTGCTGGCGCGCGCCTACCTGGTGGGTGCCAATGCGATCCGCGGCGGCAGCGACTATTTCTACGAACCGATCGACGCGCAGCGTTGGCGCTGGCGCGATGTCGGCACCCGCCTGGAACTGCCGACGCCGACGCTGGCCGGGCCGATCCAGCTGGCCAACGCCGGTGCGGCGATCGCGGCGCTGCGCGCGCTGGACCGGCCGGTGCCGCGCGCGGCATGGGCCGCAGGCGTGGCAGCGGCGCGCATCGCCGGGCGCCTGCAGGCGTTCGAGCGCGATGGCGTGCAGGTTCGCGTCGATGTCGGCCACAACCCGCAGGCAGCCGGTCAGCTGGCCCGCGCGCTGAAGGCCGAAGCATCGCCCGGGCGCACCCTGGCGGTGTACGCCGCGCTGCAGGACAAGGACGCCGTGGGCGTGGTGCAGGCGCTGCAGGAGGTAGTGGGCGACTGGACGCTGGCCGGGTTGGATGGCGCGCGTGGGCAGAGTGCGGGGGAACTGCAGGCACGGCTGGCCGCTACCGCGGCAGCAACTGCGGCGCTGGCCGGCACGGTCGAACAGGCGCTGGCGCAGGTGCTGGCCCGCGCCGAGCGCGGCGACCGGGTGCTGGTATTCGGTTCCTTCCATACCGCCGCCGCTGCGCTGCAATGGCTGCAGGCCCACGCCTGACCGCCGTTCAGCCATTACCGACGCCGTGCGGTCGCGCACCCGTATAATCGACCGCAACGTCCAGCCTGCCGCCTGCCCTACGTGGATACGCCCCTGAAACAGCGTCTGATTGGTGCCATCGTCCTGGTGGCCTTGGCCGTCATTTTCCTGCCGATGCTCGTCAAGGGCCCGGCCCCGGACAGCGGTGTCGCTTCTGTGCCGATCGCCGCGCCCGATGCGCCGGCCGATGGCCAGTTTGAAACCCGTGAACTGCCGCTGGTAGCACCGGCCGGTGGCGCCACCGGGTTGCAGAGTGGCCAGGCCCGCCCCGTCGAGGAGGCCGCCGCCCCGGCGGCACCGCCGACCGTGGACACCTCGCCAGCCGTCGCCGCAGGTAATTACGCGGTGACCTTCGGCGCCTACGGCAGCCAGGGCGACGCCGATGCGGTGATCGCCTACCTCAAGCGTTCGCAGCTTCCGGGCTTCATCGAGACCGCATCGATCAACGGTCGCCCGGCCTGGCGCGTTCGCGTTGGGCCGTATGCCGACCGTGCCCAGGCCGAAGCGGCCCGGCTGCAGGCGGTGAAGGTGCGTGCCGACGTGAAGGCAGAAGTCATCACGCTCGATGCGAAGCCCTCGACCAGCGCACCGGTGGCAAGCACGCCGACGCCCGCGCCGAGCGCCAGTACTCCCGTCGCGGCGGCCACGCCGTCGGCGACCGGCAACCCGGTGCGCAGTGAAAGCCTGCCGCCGAGTACGCCGACCGCAGCAGCGCCGCCGGCCGCCAAGCCGGAGCCGGTCAAGCCGGTGGCCAAGCCGGAACCGAAGCCCGAGCCCAAGCCGGAAGCGACCGCCAGCAAGCCGGCCACGCCGCCGAGCACGCCGGCCGCACCGGCCGCCAGCGGAGTGGGTTTTGCCGTACAGCTCGGCGCATTCGGCCAGGCCAACGATGCCAACGCCCTGCGCGACAAGGTGCGCGCGGCAGGCTTCAGCGCCTTCGTCGAGCAGGTGCGTACCGAAAAGGGCAGCCTGCACCGTGTCCGTGTCGGGCCGGTCGCCAACCGCGCCGACGCTGAACAGTTGAAGGCGCAGGTCGCCGCCAAGGTCGGCGTGGCCGGCATGGTGCGACCGCACCCATGACCTGTACGCAGCCCCGTTGCCAGCGCCGCCGAAGGAGCGGGGCGCCATGATCGACGTGGTGCTGCTGATCGTGATCGCCGCCTCCACCCTGCTTGGGTTGCTGCGCGGCTTCGTGGGCATCGTCATCGGCACCGTATCGTGGCTGGTGGCCGCCTGGGCGGCCTTCGCCTTCGGCAATGACGCCGCACGCTGGTGGGCCGCACCGGCTGCGCCCGGCGGCGAGCATTTCATCGGCGGCTACCTCAGCGTCGGCATCGGCGTGATGGTCGTGGTCGCCGTGATCGGCATGGTCATCAAGGCCATCGTCCACCGCAACATGCTGGGCAGCCTGGACCGCCTGCTGGGCGGGGTCCTCGGTGCCGTGCGTGGCGGGCTGATCGCCGCCGTGCTGCTGTTGCTGGCCGGCTTCACCCCGCTTACCGCCGAACCCTCCTGGCGCGGCTCGGCGCTGCGCCCGGTGCTGAACCCGGCCGTGGCCTGGATGAACAGCAAGCTGCCGCAGTGGCAGGTGCCGGGCACCGACCTGCTGCCCAAGGCCTTGCCGATGGACGCGCTGTCCCCATCTGCGTTGATGGAGCTGGGCAAGAGCGCCGGCGCCGGAGTGGGCAAGCCGGGGGCGACAGGCGATAATGGCGTACTCGGTCAGATAGTGGCGGGCAGCGGATGGCTGCGGCCTGCGAAGGCGGAACAGGGCGAGGCATACGATCCGGCCGAAGTGCGCCCGGACGCCCCAGCACTACCGGGCAGCATCGAGCCGGACGACCCGGCCAATGTCGACCGCAGACGCGGCGACAACTCTGGCCAGGCACGGCCACCTTCCTTGTAACTGGGCACAGCCCAGCGGAGACCTCGCATCATGTGTGGCATCGTCGGAATCGTCGGCAACCAGAACGTCGCCGGGCAGTTGTATGACGGCTTGACCGTCCTCCAGCATCGCGGCCAGGACGCGGCGGGCATCGCCACCGTCAACGGCAGCCGCCTGCGGGTGCAGAAGGCCACCGGCCTGGTCCGCGATGTGTTCGATGCACGCACCATGTCCACCCTGGAAGGCAGCGTCGGCATCGCCCATGTGCGCTATCCGACCGCCGGTTCGGAAGGCATGGACGAGGCACAGCCGTTCTACGTCAATTCGCCGTACGGCATCGCGCTGGCCCACAACGGCAACCTGATCAACACCGAGGACCTGCGCCAGCAGGTGTTCGAGCAGGACCGCCGCAACGTCAATACCGATTCGGACAGCGAAGTGCTGTTGAACGTGTTCGCCTACGAACTGGAACAGCAGCGCCAGCTCAGCCCGGAAGCCGCCATCCGCGCGGTTGCCGGCGTGCACCGCCGCTGCAAGGGCGGCTATGCGGTGGTCAGCGTGGTGCTGGGCCTGGGCCTGGTCGCTTTCCGCGATCCGCATGGCATCCGCCCGCTGGTGCTGGGCAAGCGCAGTCATGCCGAGGGTGACGAATACATTGTTGCCTCCGAGTCGGCCGCGCTGGACGTGCTGGGCTTCCAGCGCGTGCGTGACGTGCAGCCGGGCGAAGCACTGGTGATCACCGCGCGCGGCGAGTTGTTCTCGGAAATCTGCGCCGAGCCGGCCGAACACACCCCGTGCATCTTCGAGTACGTGTATTTCGCACGCCCCGATTCGATGATCGACAACGTGTCGGTGCACAAGGCGCGCATGCGCATGGGCATCAAGCTGGGCGAGAAGATCCTGCGCCTGCGCCCGGACCACGACATCGACACCATCATCCCGATCCCGGACACCTCGCGCGATGCCGCGCTGGAGATCTCCAACGTACTCGGGGTGAAGTACCGCGAAGGCTTCATCAAGAACCGTTACATCGGCCGCACGTTCATCATGCCGGGCCAGGGCGAACGGGTGAAGTCGGTGCGCCGCAAGCTCAACCCGATCCACCTGGAATTCCGCAACCGCGTGGTGCTGCTGGTGGACGACTCGATCGTGCGCGGCACCACCAGCCAGCAGATCGTGCAGATGGCGCGTGACGCCGGCGCGCGCAAGGTCTACCTGGCCAGCGCCGCGCCGCCGGTGCGTTACCCCAACATCTACGGCATCGACATGCCGGCCGCTGAAGAGCTGGTCGCGCACAACCGCAGCATCGAGGAAATCGAAGCGCACCTGGGCTGTGACTGGCTGATCTACCAGGACATCGAAGACATGGAAGCGGCGGTGAGCGAGGGCAATCCGGCGCTGCGCAACTTCGATTCCTCGTGCTTCAACGGCCATTACCCGACGGGCATCGAGCCGGGCTACTTCGAACGCATCCAGCAGCTGCGTTCGGACGACGCCAAGCACAAGCGCCGCGCCTGAGGTCCATGCGGTGATCGACGTGCCTGACGTCGGCGGCAATCTGCTGCGCGCCGCGCAGCAGTGCCTGGCCGAAGCCGATCCGCTGCGCAAGGTCGCACTGACCCAGGCCTACGCCGCCGCGTTCCGCGCCGGCCGCTTGAACGTACCGGCCGATGCACCGCCGGCCGATCCGATCCGCATGCCGGGCCGGCCGCCGCAGCTGGTGATGGTGCATCCGCGTGAAGTGCCCCGGCGCGGCCTGGGCGGGGTGGAAGGGCGTGCGGCGTTCATCCATGCCATCGCCCATATCGAGCTCAATGCGATCGACCTGGCCTGGGACGCGGTGTACCGCTTCCGCGGTCTGCCGGCGGCGTTCCATGCCGACTGGGTGAGCTGCGCCGACGACGAATCGCGCCACTTCATGCTGCTGCGCGAGCGCCTGCTGGCACATGGCCATGAGTACGCCGATTTCCCGGCGCACAACGGCCTGTGGGAAATGTGCGAGAAGACCGCGCACGACGGCCTGGCGCGCATGGCGCTGGTGCCGCGCGTGCTGGAAGCGCGCGGGCTGGACGTGACGCCGGGCATGATCGACAAGCTGCGCAACGTCGGCGATGGCGAAACCGCCGACGTGCTGGAGGTGATCCTGCGCGAGGAGGTTGCACATGTTGCCGCCGGATCGCGCTGGTTCCGCTGGTACTGCGAGCGCGCCGGCGTCGAGCCACGAGCGCGTTTCAAGGAACTGCTGGTCGAGTATGCCGGTGGCTACCTGCATGGGCCGTTCAATATCGAGGCACGCCTGCTGGCGGGGTTCGATGCAGATGAGCTCGCCAACCTGGTCGAACAGGCGGGTTGAAGGAAAAGGGGACAGAGGGAATCAAGTCGTTTGTGCCACAAACGACTTGATTCCCTCTGTCCCCTTTTTGGTTCTCATGCGTTCGGCAACACCTGGCGTCTGCCATCCACCGTCGGCCGGTTGATGTAGAACAGCCCCGGCCCGGGGCGATACGGCAGCTCGCTGACACCGGCGTCGGCGGTGTAGGTCAGGGCGGTATCGCCCAGCGCATCGAAATTCCAGTGTGCGGACTGCATCAGGTAACGGCGGCGCAGCAACGCTTCCTGCGTCGGGGTCAACGGCTGGCCGGCAATCAGGCGGCGCGCGATCGGCTGCAGCGCGCCGGGCAGTTCCCAACCCGCCACCTTGGCCGCGTCGGTAGTCCAGGTCACGCCGGCATCGATGGCGTGCTGCTGCATCACCTGCAGCGCAACCAGCTGGTAGCGCCAATCGATGCGCCGGTGCAGCACCACCGCAGCGGTGACGTACAGCACCGGCGACATCAGCACGCTGCGGCTGCCCGCGCGTCGCTGCTGCTGCCACTGGTGCCAGACATCGACCCACACTTCCTTCGGGCTCAACCCCAGCTGCTGCCGCCAGCGTTCGGCGTCGGCCTGTGCTTCAGCGTACGCGGTGGTCGCCTGCAGCAGTGCCAGGGGCGGTGTCTGGTAGTCCTCCACGCCAGGCCGCCGCAGTTGCTGCCGACGCGGCCGGCTGAGCAGCTTGGGCCCTTCTTCCACCTGGTCGTAGCCACCACCGATGTTGGCGTGCACGCCGGGCAGTGCGATTTCGCGATGGGCTGGTGCCACCGTGGTCAGCGCATAGTGCTGGCGATGCTCGTCGCGCGCACTGAGCTGCAGCACGGCCTCGGCGATGCCTGCGGGCAGGGCGATGCGGGGGTGTTCGTCGGCGCGGCCGCCGTTGACGGCGACCACCGTGTCGAACAGGCCGATGAAGCGCAATATCGGTCGTGGCAGGGCGAAATCGGCGCTGCATGAAAGCCCCGCCTGCTGCAGCAGCTGTCGCCAGCGCGCGCCGTCCCATCCGCGCAGATGATTGGCCACATCACGCGCGGAGGCCGCGCCGCGCGAGTAGCCGAACAGATCCAGCTGCACGCTGTGCAGGGGCGCGCGCCACTGCGACGCAAGAGCCGTCAGTGCCGCCGGCAACAGCACCTGCAACGCACGCTGCACCTTCGCCTGCACGCCACTGGCGCCGATACCGAAGGCCAGGCCGATCAGGTCGTCCTCGGCATCATCGCGGGTGCCGACGCCTTCCACGTAGATCGCCAGCGAAGGTGTACTGCCGGGCGTGCGCCGGCTGTCCGGATACAACTGATGCAGGCGCGCGATGTTGGTGGCGCCGTTGTCATAGCTGCTGGTCAAACGACTCTGGTAGGTCGAATCATCATCGGCGCGGAGCAGGGCGGGGCGCGGTCGCGGCACCTGCCGGTGGCCCTGCGCCAGGTTGTGTGCGTTGTTGCGGGTGCCATCGAAGAACAGGCCGATCCGCAGCAGGCCCGGATCAGCCGTCGTGTCACCGTTGTGCTGCGCTGGCGCCATGTGCATCCCCTGTCGTGGCCACGTCACGGTAGCGCGAAAGCCGTGTGTTGGCGAAGTGTACTGACGCTTTTGACCTGACTGAACGCAGATGCGGTCGATCACAGATCGCGATTTCCATTCCTCTCGTCTATTGAATTCACACGCCCTGCGCAGGCCTGATGGCCGGACCCGGCACCCCGGGTCGTGCTGCATCAACGCTGTCCACTTCACTTCAAGGAGCGACAAGATGATGTCCAGATCGATAGGTAAAGCGACAGGTGGTCTGTTGTTGGGATTGTCGGTAGCGGCGGCCGCCCATGCGGCGCCGCTGTTCGAGCCGGTCACCGTGCTCAGCCGTGCATCGGCCACCAGCGAGCCGGCACTGGGGCGATTGCTGGCCACCCCGTCCACCGCCGCCGTACAGGAAGTGCGTGTCGATGCTGCCGCCACCGCGCAGCCGCAGCTGGAATTCGAGCTGCTCGGGCAGAAGGTGCAGGCCGTTCGCAGCAAGGTCGAGGCGCTGCCCGATGGTGGCAGCATCTGGTACGGCCAGTTGCGCGCGCCGTCCGATCGCCTGCAGGCGGCCACGTCCAATGGCCAGGACGATCCGGGCAATTCGCTGATCCTGGTGCGCTCGGGCAATACCCTCACCGGCTCGATCCGCAAGGACGGCAAACTCTATCGTCTGCGTCCGCTGGGCAATCGCCACGTGCTGGTCGAGGTGGATGAATCGCGGATGCCGGCCGATCATCCGGCCGACTACAACCAGTTGCCGAAGATCGCCATGCCTGCCAATGATCGCCTCGGCACTGCGCAGGCCTCCTCAGGCAGCCCGGCGACCATCCGCGTGCTGGTGGTGGCAACCAATGCTGCAGTGACCGCCTACGGTGGCAACATGCAGTCGCTGGTGCAGTTGGCGGTTGCCGAATCCAACCAGGGTTACACCAACAGCAACGTAGGCCTCACCCTGCAGCTGGCCGGTTATGAAACCACCAACTACACCGAGTCCGGCAATTTCACCACCGACCTGTCGCGCTTCCGTGGCACCAGCGACGGCTACATGGACAGCATCCACACCAGCCGCAACAACACCGCCGCCGACGTCGGCGTACTGCTGATCAACAACACCAGTTACTGCGGACTGGCGTCGGGCATCGGTTCCACCGCATCGACCGCGTTTGCTGCGGTGTACTGGGATTGCGCCACCGGCTATTACTCGTTCGCCCATGAAATCGGCCACCTGCAGAGCGCACGGCACGACATCGCCAGTGATCCGAGCACGTCGCCGTATGCCTATGGCCATGGCTATCGTTATGAGCCGGCCAGCGGATCGCGCTGGCGCACGATCATGGCCTATGACTGCTCGGCCGGCTGCCCGCGGCTGAACTACTGGTCCAATCCGAACATCAGCTACAACGGCGTGCCGATGGGCATCGCCAGCAGTGCCGACAACCAGCGCGTGCTGGTCAATACCAAGGCCACCATCGCGGCCTTCCGCTGAGTCCAGGCGCCGACCAGGGTCGGCGTCTACCAGGGCGCGTGCACCTGCTCTGGTAGATGCCAACCTTGGTTGGCATCCTGCGATCCATCATGCGCGGCTGAGCGTATCCAGGGTCCAGCCGTTGGCATCCACGCGCAGCACCGAACCCTGTTCGTACCAATCGCCCAGCACGATGCGGGTGCAGCTGCGTCCGCCGGCCTGCAGGGTGTGGATCGCCGGGCGATGGGTGTGGCCATGGATCATCGTGTCCACGCCGTGGCGCACGTAAGTGGCTTCCACTTCGGCCGGGGCCACGTCGGTGACGGTTTCGAACTGCGCACGGTCGCCCTGCTTCATTTCCGACTGGCGCGCCTGGCTGGCATCACGCGCCTTCTGCGCGAAGGCGATACGCGCTTCCAGCGGCTGCGACAGGAACTGCGCCTGGAAGACCGGGTCGCGGGTCTGGGCACGGAACTGCTGGTAGGGGATGTCATCGGTGCACAGCAGGTCACCGTGCTGCAGCAGCACCGGGCGGCCGTACAGCTCGATCATGCACGGGTCCGGCAGGATGCGCAGGCCGGCGCGGCGGGCATAGTCTTCGCCCAACAGGAAGTCACGGTTGCCGCGGATGAAGAAGACCGGCACGCCGCTGTCGGACAGTACCTTCAGCGCATCGGCCACCGCGTCGGCTGCGGTCGAGGGGGTGTCATCGCCGATCCAGGCTTCGAACAGATCGCCGAGGATGTACAGCGCATCGGCGCCAGGCGCTTCCTCGCGCAGGAAGCGCAGGAACAGGTCGGTGATGGCCGGACGGCTGGGGTCCAGATGCAGATCGGAGATGAACAGCGTGGTCATGCGGACATTCTAGGGCATCACACCGGCAACGGCAGCCAGGCCAGGCTGGCCGAGGCCAGCAGTGCAGCGATGCCGGTGGCAGCCAGAACGTCGCTTGGGTAGTGCAGGCCCAGCACTACGCGCGACAGGCCCACGCCGAAGGTGAACGGCACCAGCAGCGGCGCCAGCCAAGGATAGTAGGCCAGCGCGACGATGGTGAACGACACCGCGTGCAGGGTATGGCCGGACGGGAAACTGAACTCATCCAGCGGCGCCACCCAGGCACGGATACGCAGGTCGGCCGCGTACGGCCGTGGCCGCCGGGTCCAGCGTTTCAGGCCCTTGTACAGCAGCAGCGCGGCCAGGCCGGTGGCGGCCATGTGCACTGATGCGCGCAGGCCGTCGAAGCCATCGATGAGCACCAGCGCGCCCATCAGCACATACCAGAACACGCCATCGCCGAGCCGGCTGATGATCGAAAAGACGCGCCGCACGCGGCGACGTCGGCAGTAGTGGTTGGCGCGGCGGCACAACCGGGCTTCGCGACCGGCCAGCAGCTCAAGCGGCGTGGTGCGCATGTCCGCTCCTCCGCGCGCTGGCCAGTTCCGCCAGCAGGCTTTCGAACTCCGCCACCACCTGCTGCGGGTGCAGCCGCTTCATCGCCCGTGCCGCGTTGCCACCCAACCCGCGGCGCTGGGCATCATCGGCAGCCAGTTGCACCGCTGCCTGCACGAACTGCTCGTCGTCATCCACTGCGGCACCGTTCTCGCCGTTGCGCAGGTACTCGCGGGCCGCGCCGTAGTCGAAAGCGACCGTGGCCAGGCCGCTTGCCATGCTTTCCAGGGTCACGTTGCCGAAGGTTTCGCTGCGGCTGGGGAACAGGAACAGATCGCCACTGGCGAAGTGTCGGGCCAGGGCATCGCCGCGCTGGATGCCGCAGAAGATGAAATCGGGATTCTCATGCGCCAGTTTCTCGCGCGCCGGGCCATCGCCGACCCAGATGAAACGCGCTTTCGGACGCACCTGCTGCAGCTTGCGGAAGGCCTTCACCGCCAGGCCGAGGTTCTTTTCGGCGGCGATGCGGCCAACGTAGATCGCCGCCAGGCCCGTGCCATCGATACCCCATTCCTCGCGCAGTGCCGGGTCGCGGCGTGACGGGTCGAACTGCTGGCTGTCGACCGCACGGGCGAGCAGGCGCACGCGCTCGAAGCCCTGGTCGGTCAGGAATTCCTGCAGTTCGCGGGTGGGCACCAGGGTCGCGTCGGCCTGGTTGTGGAAACGGCGCATCCAGCGCATTGCCGCCGACTGCAGCCACGCCACGCCATAGTCGGGCAGGTATTCGTCGAAGCGGGTGTGGAATCCGGTAGCCACCGGAATGCCGAGGCGGCGCGCGGTGCGTAGTGCCGACCAGCCCAGCGGACCTTCGGTCGCCACGTAGACCGCATCGGGGCGCTGCTGTCGCCAGTGCCGGCCCAGCCGGATCGGTGCCGGCAGGCCGAAGCGCAGGCCGGGGTAGCGCGGCAAGGCCGCGCCCGGTACCAGCAGGGTGCCCGGCGCCGCATCCAGTGCTTCGCTGACCTGTCGCGGACGGATCAGGTCGACCTCGTGGCCGGCGGCGCGCAATCCCTGCTCCAGGCCCTGCACGGTCAGTGCGACGCCGTTGATCTCCGGCGGGTAGGTTTCGGTGACGATGGCATAGCGCATGGCGGGCCTCCGGTTTTACGCATGCTCGGGCCTGGCGATGTAGCCGACATGACCGCTTTGCGACAACGCGATGACGACCGGGCAAGGCGGTGCCTGCGCAGTTCAGCGGCACAAAAAAACCACGGCCCCTAAGGGCCGTGGTCGTGGTGGTGCGACAGCGCGAGGATCAGAAGCGCTGGGTGTACTTCATGTAGATGAAACGACCGATGTCATAGCCGCCGTAGTACGAGAAGACCGAGCGCGGCTTGGTGTACATGACAGGGCCCTGCTTGTCGAACACGTTGTTGGCGCCGACCGACACGGTGGCATCCCATGGCAGGTTGTAGCGGAACTGGACGTCGTGGAAGGTGACCGAACCACGCTCGTTGTAGTTGCGCGTGCCCTTGTACCAGGGAGCTGCAACGTTCAGGTCCGAGCACTCGTCGGCGTACTTGCCCGGGTTGACGCACTGTTCCTTGACGCTGGAATAGTAGCGTGCGGTCCAGCTGACGCCGAAGTTCTCCAGATCCCAGCCCACGGTCAGGTTCGAACGCACGCGGAAGCCGATGCCAGTGTTGGTGGCGATGCCGTTGTTGACGGTCGGCACGATCGTGCTGTCGTTGGACGAGCGGAAGACGTCCTTGGCCACGTAGGTGGTCGACCACGAGGTGCTCAGCTTGCCGTAGTCGGTATCCAGGCGGTACGTCAGGTCCATGTCGTAGCCTTCCGTTTCCATGAAGCCGGCATTGCGGTTGCCGAACTTCAGGCCGGTGACGATACCGGTGGTCGCGTTGCGGGTGAAGCGCGCGCAACGGTCGGCCAGGCCCTGCTCATAGCAGTCGATCAGGATCTGGTTCGGGCTGTCGTCGACGATGGTGTCGTCGATGCGGATCTTCCACCAGTCCAGCGAAACGTTGAAGTTGCTGATGAAGGTCGGGCTCCAGACCACGCCCAACGTGCGGCTGGTCGAGGTTTCCGGCTTCAGGTCCGGGTTCGAGCCGGAGGTGAACGGCGTCGGCGTAGCGGCGACGGAGCCTTCGGTCGGCTGGTTGCGGTTGTCCAGCTGGCGGAAGTTGGCCACATCGGCGATGTCACGTGCACAGCGGGCACGCACTTCGGCGCTGCTGCGGGCCGAGCCGTACTTGCTGTCACACGGGTCGGAGAAGTTGGCGAAGGTTTCCGAGCCACCGCCGTACAGGTCGGAAATGGTCGGAGCGCGGAAGCCCTGTGCCCAGGTGCCACGCACCAGCAGCTGGTCGATCGGCTTCCACTTGAAGCCGAACTTGCTGTTGAGCGTATTGCCGAAGGTGTTGTAGTCCGAGAAGCGGGTCGCCGCGTTCAAGCTCAGCTCACGCGCACCCGGCAGGTCGGCCAGCACCGGCACGTTCAACTCCAGGTAGGCTTCCTTCACCTTGTACGACCCACCGGTCGGGCCGGCGGCCAGGTTGGTGGTGGCACCGGTCTGCGCCAGCGGGTCCGGTACGAACTTGCCGGTTTCCTCGCGGTTTTCTACGCCGAAGGCGAAGCCCAGGTCGCCGGCCGGCAGGGTGAACAGGCTGCCGCTGATGGTGGCGAAGGCGTTCTTGGAGGTGGTGCGGCCGGTTGCGTTCTCCGGCGGGAACAGCCAGTCCTGCAGGGCCTGGTTGTTGGTCATGCCGTACGGGCTTTCCACGCCATAGGGAATCAACGGATTCCACGGCATGCAGTTGGCGATCGGCGCACCCGGCGCACCACACTCGACCTTGCCCGTTGCCGGGTTCAGGTAGGACTTGCCGGTAGCCTGTTCGACGCGGCCCTTGTGCAGGTTGCCGAAAGTGCTCTGGCGCAGTTCGTTCTTGTTGTACTGGTAGCCCACTTCCCAGTCGAAGTAGCGCTCACCGATGTCGAACGAGCCCTCGAACGCAGCCACGGCGCGGTAGGTCTTCAGCTCGCTGGTGCTGGTGCGCGGCACCTCCCACAGGCGGCGGTTCCAGCTCACCTCGGTGGGCTTGGCGTAACCGTGCTGGTTGCCGAACGGGTTGAAGTAGCTGTCCACCGACATGCCCTTGATCTTGGCGGTGGCGGTGTCGAACGGATAGCCGGCGGTGACGCGGGTCGAGGAGCGCTTGTTGTAGCCCAGCTCGGCCTTGAAACGGACGTTGTCGGTGATGTTGGCCGTGCCCGAGAAGTACAGCGAATCACGCTTGATCGGGTAGCTCAGGTGCATCTGTTCATTGGTGTTGCTGACATCACCGGTGAACGCGGTCGGATCGGTGAAGTGGTAGTTCGCCGGGTTGGTCGGGTCGGTGCCGCGGTTGAGCGCGTAGTCGCAACCGGCTGCCTTGGTGCAGCCCGGGCCGCCCTTCACGCCGTAGAACTGGCCCCACTGGCTGTTGGTGGTCCAGCCATCGGTCGGGTGGCGGTCAGTGTTGCCGTAACGGCTGAAGCCGCGGTCGCGCGCCCACACGGCCTTTTCTTCCGAGTGTTCGGCAGCGAAGGTGGCCGAGAAGCGGTCGTTGGACCAGCCGGCAACCACGTCGACGCGATCACGGGCGCCGTCGCCCTCGCTGTACTGGCCGTGGTAGACGTTGGCGGTGACGCCGTTGACGTTGGTGCGGGTGATGATGTTGATCACGCCGGCCATCGCGTCGGAACCGTAGATGGCCGAGGCGCCGTCCTTCAGCACTTCAATGCGTTCGACCGCAGACACGGGCAGGGTCGACACGTCCTGGTAGCCGGAGGTGCTGATGCCCAGGCGCTTGCCGTTGACCAGCACCAGCGTGCGCTGGGTGCCCAGGTTGCGCATGTTCACGTAGGTACCACCGGCATCCTCACCGGCCGACAGCACGTTGGCACGGCTGATGGTCGGGCTGCCCATCGCGGTCACGTTCTGCAGGATATCCGACACCGAGCTGAAGCCCTGGCGTTCGATGTCGGCGCGGGTCAGCGCCAGTACCGGCTGCGACGTTTCAACGTCCACCTGGCGGATACGCGAACCGGTGATCTCGATGCGGTCCAGGTTGGTCGGCGAAGCGGTGCTGCTGCTCTGGGCGAACGCCGGCAGCGCAGCCAGCGTCGCGGTGGTTGCCAGGGCGTAGCGGATGGCCTGCCCCAGTGCGGTGGTGCGTGAAGTCATGACGAGCTCTCTCTCTCGGGTCGTGCAAAGGACGCCAAAACGGGCGTCGAAGGAATCGGCCGGTCCATGACCGAGCCGATGACCCGATAGTAGTCTCGTTGGTTAATGCTCTGTAAAGAGCGTGTGTCGGTTTGTGTCGCTACACATCGCGTGGTTTCACGAAATGTGAACAAAAGCAGGGGTTTACGTGAAGACGCGGCAGGCACGGCCGCCGCCAACTGCTGCGTTGCAGCAGAAATTGGCGGTCGATTGCGCGAACTGTAACGAAATGTAATCGGGCGCCGGTCAGCGATCGGACGGCGTCCCGTCGCCCTGCTCAGACCACGAACGGACGGAACTGGATGCCGAGTCCAGCGATGCCCTCGGTCTCGCCGATCAGGTCGGCGCGCAGCAGCGGGCGCGCATCGATGAAGTCCTGCGGCACGATCAGCGACAGGCGGCTGTCGTCGGCAGTCAGTTCCAGCACCGGCAGCGGTGCGTCCTCATGCGCGCGGTTGAGCAGGACCGCCAGGCGCAGCAGGGCAGCCAGGCGCCGTGCGGTCAGCAGCAGGCGTTCGGGAATGGCATCGAAGGCGGTCTTGCTGATGCCGCGGCGGTGATTGCGCACCAGCGTCGCCAGCATCTGCTGTTCCTGCCGCGAGAAGCCGGCGATATCCGAGTTTTCCAGCACGTAGCTGCCATGCACGTGGTAACCGCTGTGGGCGATCATCAACCCCAGCTCATGCAGGCGTGCGGCCCAGCCGAGCATGCGTGCGTCATCGGCATCCAGCTTCCAGCGCTCCTGCACCTGCTCCAGCAACGACAGTGCGGTGTCCTGAACGCGGCCGGCCTGCACCGTGTCGATGCCATAGCGATGGGTGAGGGCGGCCACCGATTCATCGCGCGGGTCGTTGTCGCCGGCACGGCCAAGGATGTCATAGAGGATGCCCTCGCGCATCGCGGCCTTGCTGACCAGCAGCTTCTGCAGGCCCAGCGCTTGGAAGGCGGCCTCCAGCACCAGGATGCCGCCGGCGATGATCGGGCGGCGATCGCTGGACAGGCCAGGCAGCACGATGTCGTCGATCTTCTTGGCCTTCAGCAGCTCATCGCGGAGCTGCGGCAACGCCTCGGCGGTGATCGCACCCTTGCTCAGCTTCATCGTCGCGCAGATTTCGCTGATGGCCTTGTGGGTACCAGACGACCCCAGTGCTTCCTGCCAGCCCAGCGCGCGGTATTTGCTGGCGAATGGCTGGAACTCCCGGCCAATCTCGGCCAGTGCGTCCTTCCAGCGCTTCTTGCTGAGTTTGCCGCCCGGGAAGAAGCGACGGGTGCTGGCGATGCAACCGGCCTGCAGGCTCTCGCGCTCCAGGGTCTGCATGCCCTTGCCGATGATGAACTCGGTCGAGCCGCCGCCGATGTCGATCACCAGGCGATGCTGGTCGGGCTTGGGCGGTTGCGCATGGGCCACGCCCAGGTAGATCAGGCGCGCTTCCTCGCGGCCACTGACCACTTCGATGGCGTGCCCGAGCGCGGTTTCGGCCGGCATCAGGAACGCCTGCGGCGAGCGCAGCTGGCGCACGGTGTTGGTGGCCAGAGCACGCACGCGATGCGGCGGGACGTTGCGGATGCGCTGGCCGAAGCGGGCCAGGCACTCCAGCGCGCGCTGTCGCGCTGCTGCGGAGAGTCCGCCCTTGCCGTCCAGGCCGTCGGCCATGCGCACGGTTTCGCGCAGGCGGTCGATCACCCGCAGCTGGCCAAGCGTGTAACGCGCGATGACCATGTGGAAACTATTGGAGCCAAGGTCGATGGCGGCCAGCAGGTCGCCATCCTGCAATGCGGGCGGAGTCGTGGTGGTATGCGGCATGGGCGAATGTTAGCCGAAGGGGCGGTGAACTCGTCACCGCGCGGCCTTCACATTTTGGAGGGGGAGTGTGGCAGGGCTGCGCCCTGCACCCGCCGAAGCGGTAGTGCCGACTGCTGGCCGGCAACCTCAACGTAACAGCAACAGCAACAGCAACAGCAACAGCAACGGCAACAGCTGGCTTCCTGTGGGATGGCGGGGTGGGTCCGGTTGCGGGGGACGCCGTAAACCCGTCCATGGGGGCTTGGCCGCGGCATCCATGCCGCGGACACCCCCGCAACCGGACCCACCCCGCCTTCGACAGGTTCCCGCGATCTGTCGGAATGGCATGGCCTGCTTCTGGTGGGTGTCGACCTTGCCTGCTGTTGGTAGGTGTCGACCTTGGTCGACACGGTGGATCCACGCCATGCGTGGATGAATCCAAACGTGCCAACCAAGGTTGGCACCTATCGGATCAAAGGGTCTGCATATGTCGACCTTTGACAGGTTCACGCGGCTGTTGGTAGGTGTCGACCTTGGTCGACACGGTAGATCCACGCCATGCGTGGATGAATCCAAACGTGCCAACCAAGGTTGGCACCTACCTGGCCACCTGCCGGGTCAGAGGCCCTGCATCAACGCCATCTGCGCCGAATGCGGGGCTTCGTCGTGGGCCGGTGCGCGCTTGTGATAGATGCCTTCGGCATCCAGCTCCCAGGCGTTGAGGTTGTCGTCCAGGTAGTTCTGCAGCACCTCGCGGTACACCCGCTTGGCCAGCGCCGGGTCGAGGATCGGGAAGCAGGTTTCCACCCGGCGCAGCAGGTTGCGTTCCAGCCAGTCGGCGCTGGCGCAGTACAGCTCCGGTGCGCCGTCGTTGCCGAACCAGTAGACCCGGCTGTGTTCCAGGAAACGGCCGACGATCGAGCGCACGCGGATGTTGTCCGACACGCCCGGTACGCCCGGGCGCAGGGTGCAGGCGCCACGGATGATCAGGTCGATCTGCACACCCGCCTGCGAGGCGGCGTACAGCGCACGGATCACCTGCGCTTCGTTGAGGGCGTTCATCTTGGCGATGATCCGCGCCGGTCGCCCGGCGGCGGCGATGCGCGTCTCGCGCTCGATCCTCGCCAGGATCCCGGTGTGCAACGTGAAGGGCGACTGCAGCAGGCGCTTGAGCTTCATCTTCGACGCCAGCCCGGACAGCTGCTGGAACAGCAGGTGCACGTCGTTGCCGATGTCTGCATCGGCGGTGATCAGGCTCAGGTCGGTGTACGCGCGCGCGGTACCGCTGTGGTAGTTGCCGGTGCCCAGGTGCACGTAGCGGCGCAGCTTGCGGCCTTCGCGGCGCACGATCAGCAGCATCTTGGCGTGGGTCTTGTAGCCGACCACGCCGTACACCACCTGCACGCCGGCTTCCTGCAGCCGATCGGCCAGGCCCAGGTTGGCCTCTTCATCGAAGCGCGCGCGCAGCTCGACCACCACGGTCACGTCCTTGCCGGCGCGCGCCGCCTGGATCAGTGCATCGACGATCAATGAGTCCTTGCCGGTGCGGTACAGGGTCTGCTTGATCGCCAGCACGTTCGGATCGAGCGCGGCCTGGCGGATCAGGTCGAGCACTGCCGCGAACGCGTCGAAGGGGTGGTGCAGCAGCAGGTCCTGGCGGGCCACGGTCTCGAAGATGCCGTCGCTGTCGCGCAGGGTGCGCGGGGTCATCGGCGGATACTTCAGGTCCGGCTGGGCGATCAGGTCGTACAGCTGGATGATGCGGTTGAGGTTGACCGGTCCGTCGATGCGGTACACCGCGTTCTCGGTCAGGCCGAAGTTCTGCAGCAGGGTGCGTACGATGTCGCGCGGCATGTCGTGGGCGATCTCCAGCCGCACTGCAGGCCGGTAGCCGCGGTCCACCAGCTCATCGCGCAGGGCCAGCGCCAGGTTTTCCACTTCCTCTTCATCCACCACCAGCTCGGAGTTGCGGGTGACACGGAACTGGTAGGCGCCCAGCACTTCCAGCCCCGGGAACAACTCGTCCACGAAGGTGGACAGCACCGAGGACAGGAACACGAAATTCTGCGGGCCGCCGAGTTTTTCCGGCAGCTGGATGATCCGCGGCAGCGAACGCGGTGCGCGCACGATGGCCAGGTGGCCGCTGCGGCCGAACGCATCGGTGCCCTTCAGCACCACCACGATGTTCAGCGACTTGTTGAGGATCTTCGGGAACGGATGCACCGGATCCAGGCCCAGCGGCGACAGCACCGGCATGATCTCGTTGCGGAAATAGGCACGCAGCCAGCGCTTCTGGCGATGGGTCCAGGAGTTGCGGCCGAGCACGCCGATGCCGGCCTGCATCAGCGCCGGGCGCAGCGTCTGGTTCCAACAGCGGTACTGCTGGTCCACCAGCTCGGCGGCGCGCTCGTGGATGGCATTGAGAATGGCCTGCGGACTCATGCCGTCCGGTGCCGGCGGCAGGCCGAACTCCTGTGCATGACGGACCGCGGCGGCACGGATCTCGAAGAATTCATCCAGGTTCGTGCAGGAGATGCACATGAAGCGCAGGCGCTCCAGCAGCGGCACCTGCGGATCCATCGCCTGCGCCAGCACGCGGAAGTTGAAATCCAGCTGCGACAGTTCGCGGTTGATGTACAGCGCCGGGTCGCGCAACGGATCGCTGTCCGTGCTCACGGGGAGGGGGAGGGATCCGAGGCTGCTCATGGCGTCATTCTTCGAAGGAGGTCAGGGGGGCGGACTCACGCGGTCGCACGTGGTCGGCATCGAAATGGCAGGCGAACACCGAGCCCTTGCCGACCTCGCTGTCGATTTCCAGGCGTGCGTGGTGCAGACCGAGGATGTGCTTGACGATCGACAGGCCCAGGCCGGTGCCGCCGCTTTCGCGCGAGCGGCTGCTGGACACGCGGTAGAAGCGTTCGGTCAGGCGGGGCAGGTGGGTGGCCGGAATGCCGTAGCCGGTATCGCGTACCGCCAGCACCACGCCGTCGCCCTCGCGGCGGAACTCCACCGCGATGCGGCCACCGGCCGGGGTGTAGCGGACCGCGTTGGTGACCAGGTTGGAGAACGCGCTGTGCAGTTCCTTGGTCGAGCCCTGCAGGTCCACGCCGGCCAGGTCGTCGATGCTGATCTGGTGCCGGCCCTGGCTGTGCGCTTCGGCTTCGCGGCGCAGGGTGGCCAGCATGGGCTGCATGGCCACCGTCTCGGCCTCGCTGTGTTCCTGCGATTCCAGCCGCGACAGGGTCAGCAGGTCCTCCACCAGCTGGGCCATGCGCTGGCTCTGCTTGCGCATTTCCTCCAGCATCGGTCCGGTTCCCGGGAAGTCCTCCGGGTCCATCATGTCCAGGTAGCCGTGGACCACGGTCAGCGGGGTGCGCAGCTCATGTGAAACGTTCGCCACGAAGTCGCGGCGTACCTGTTCCAGGCGCAGCAGCTTGCTGACGTCACGGGCGATCAACAGCCAGTAGTCGGACGAATAGGGAATCAGGCGCAGGTTCAGGCGGATCGCAGGATCGACCGGCGAGGGCACGTCCAGGATCGGTTCGGCATTGCGGCCACCGGCCAGCCAGTGGGCCAGCGGCATCGGCTGCAGGCGTTCGACCAAGGCCTCACCCAGATCGCCCGGATGATGCAGGCCGAGCAGGGCCGTGGCCGCTTCGTTGAACCACTGCACGCGCTGGCTGTTGCGGTCCAGCACCACCACGGCGTCGGGCAGCGCGGCCGCTGCAGCGCGATAGCTGCGCAGCATGTCCAGCAGTCGCCGCTTGCGTACGCGCATCTCGACCTGGTTGCGGTACAGCAGGCGGTCCAGCTCGTTCCAGACGCCGGTGCCTTCGGCGGCGGTGTCCCAGCGCTGGCGCGCGGTCAGCCGGCGCAGCACGCGGCGCAGCCGCCAGTAGTGCCAGACCAGCGTCGCCAGTGCCGCCAGCGCGATGCACAGCCACAGGTGGCCAGTGAACCAACCGACCAGACCGGCCAACAGCAACACGGTGGCCACGGTGGCCAGTGTCTTCAACCAGGCAGAGCGGATGTGGCGGGGCATTGCGGTCTCGTCGTGGGTTGCGGCGGTTCACGCAGGTGAACCGGAAGTTATAGCAGAGTTGCCGACGCCGGCACCGTGGGGTGCGCGGCGCCGGCACGACGAGGCTCAGGTTGCGGTGGAGAAGCGGTAACCGGCGCCGCGCACGGTCTGCACCATGTTCTCGGCGTTGAACGGTTCCAGCGTCTTGCGCAGGCGGCGGATATGCACGTCGATGGTGCGTTCTTCCACATACACGCTGCCGCCCCACACGTGGTCCAGCAACTGCGCGCGGGTATACACGCGCTCGGGGTGGGTCATGAAGAAGTGCAGCAGGCGGTACTCGGTCGGGCCGATCGGCACCGGCTGGTCGTTGGCGAACACGCGATGGGCGGCACCGTCGATGCGGATCGCACCCACCGCCACGCTGCCGTCCTCGTCATCGTCGCGGGCGCGGCGCATGACTGCGCGGATACGCGCCAGCAGTTCGCGCGCCGAGAACGGCTTGACCACGTAGTCGTCGACACCGGCTTCGAGGCCACCGACGCGGTCGTTCTCTTCGCCGCGCGCGGTCAGCATGATGATCGGCACTTCGCGGGTGAGGGTTTCCTTGCGCCAGCGCCGGGCCAGGTCCAGGCCACTGGTGCCGGGCAGCATCCAGTCGAGCAGGATCAGGTCGGGGACGCGGTCGGCGATGGCGGTCTGGGCCTCGCGGGCGTCACCGGCGTGGACAGGTTCGTAATCGCCCTTGCGAAGGGCGAAGGCGACCATTTCGCGGATCGCGGGCTCGTCATCGACGATCAGGATGCGTTTCTGCACGAGGGCACCGTAGGGCTCAGTTACTGGAGTGGTGCCAGTAGACTACGGTTTGATGACATGTTTGTGACTGCCTGGCCGGCATCTGGCATTGCTGCCATCTGCCGGTCATGCCGCACTCAGCGGCGGTCCAGATCCGGGTCCTGCACGCCCTGCCGGCGAAGCTCGAGCACGGTGGGCGTGATCGACTCGATCCGCGCATCCACCCGGGCCCGACCGACATAGTCCAGCGCGGGGTTGCGCTTGAGTGCCTGCAGCTGCATCAGGGCCTGTTCCGGGCGCCCGCCCAGGAACGCCGCCTCGGCATAGGCCTCGCTGGCGCGGACGCTGTCGCCGGCCAGTTCACTGGCGCGGGCGTAGCGCTGCTGGAAGACCGGATCGTTACCGCTTTGCGACAGCAGGGGGCGCAGCATCGCCTGCGCGCGCTGGCCCGCGGCCTGGCCTCCCTGCTCGTTCAGGATCTCGGCGTAGGTCAGGGCCACCGGCCGGCTGTTGGGGTGTTCGTGCAGCAGCTGCTCGAAGCGCGCATTGGCCTGGGTGGATTGGCCGGTGCGCGACTCCGCTTCGGCCAGGGCCAGGGCGACCCACAGGCTGTCCGGGTGGGTCTTCAGCAGGTCGGTGAGGGTCTGCCGGGCCTGGCTGGCACCGCTGCGGCCACCGCGCATCGTGGCCAGCGCCTGGCCATAGCGCTGGGCGTCATCCAGACCGTCCTTCTGCCTGCGCGCAAGATCGGTGTACTCGCGTTGCAGGTCGGCCGGGCTGTCGGCGCTGAGCACGCGCAGGCGCTCACGGGCCCAGTTGAAATCGCCACTGGCGCCGCGGCTGAGCTGGCCGATCGGAACCCGCAGCACGCTGCCGGGCAGCAGCGGGTTGATGCCGCGCAGCAGCGGATCGCCCAGGGTCGGGTCGGCGGGATCCACTCGCTCCTTGCGCTCGCCGCTGGGCGTGCGCGTGGTCAGCAGCACCGTGTCCTTCTTCATCTGTTCGGCGCGGGCCTTGGCCTCGCTGATGCGGGTGGTGTTGACCGGGTGGGTGCGCAGGAAGTCGGGAACGCTGTAGCCGCCATCGTTGCCGCGCATCGCCGAGGACATGCGTTCGAAGAAGCCGGCCATCGCATCCACGTCGTAGCCGCTGCGCGACAGCGTGCGGATGCCCAGCCGGTCGGCCTCCGATTCGTTGGAGCGGGTGTAGTCGATCTGCCGTTGCTGCATCAGGCCCATGCCCGAGCTGATCGCGGCCATGGTCGCGTTGCCCGAGGACGAACTGTTGCTGGCCTGGGCGGCAACCACCGCCGCCAGCATCCCCAGCAGGATCGGGATCTGGTCGCGCTGGGCGCGCTCGACCCCGCGCAGCACGTGCTGCTGGGTGACGTGGGCGATTTCGTGCGACAGCACCGCCGCCACCTCGTCCTCGCGCTCGGCCGTCAGCACCAGGCCGGCATTGACGCCGATATAGCCGCCGAGGGTGGCGAAGGCATTGATCTGGCGGTCTTTCATCACGAAGAACGTGTAGGGCTGGCGTGGCTGGTCACTGTTGGATCCGAGGCGGGTGCCCATGGTCTGCAGCCAGTCGTTGACCAGGGGATCGTCCAGCAGGTAGCCATAGTTGCGCAGTTCGCGCAGCATCATCGCGCCGTACTCGGCCTGCCGGGCCGGGGTCAGCAGTTCGCCCGCCGAGGAGCCGATGTCCGGCAGCTTCTCCTGGGCCTGCGCCAGCGGGGCGGCCAGGGCCAGGGTCAGGGCAGCGGTGAGCAGCAGGGGTCGCAAGCGGTCGGTCCTCGGGCAGGGTCGGCCCAGCGTGGCAGGGCAGGGGGCAACCATTCGTTAATCAATCCACAGTGTTGCGGGCGTGGCGTGGAAATTCCAGCGCACCGGTACCATATATGGACCGTCGATCCATCGTGGAGTTTCCCGTGACAGCCCAGTCCGCCGGCGCTACCCCCGCCATCACCATCTATTCCACCGCCGTCTGCCCGTACTGCGTGGCCGCCAAGAACTTCCTCAAGAGCAAGGGCCAGCAATGGACCGAGGTCCGCATCGACCTGGACCCGGTCGAGCGCGAGAAGATGATGGCCAAGACCCGCCGCACCAGCGTCCCGCAGATCTTCGTGGGCGACGTCCACGTGGGCGGCTACGACGACATGATGGCCCTGCATCGTGAAGGCAAGCTCGAGCCGCTGCTGGCCGGGCAGGGCCAGGCATGAGCGCGGCCGACGACGGCAGCAAGGACCGGATCGCCGAGTTCACCGACTTCCGCAAGCGCATGAATGAACGCATCCTGGGCGAGCCGAACCAGGTGGTGCGCCGCTTCTTCGCCCTGGATACGCAGACCTACCAGGCCGGCGCGCTGGACGTGAAGACCAAGGAGTTGCTGGGCCTGGTGGCCTCGATGGTGCTGCGCTGCGACGACTGCATCAGCTACCACGTGGCCCAGTGCAAGGACGCCGGCGTCACCCGTGAGGAGTTCTTCGAGACCTTCTCGGTAGGCCTGGTTGTCGGCGGCTCGATCGTGATCCCGCACCTGCGCCGCGCGGTGGACTTCCTCGACCAGCTGGAAGGTGGCGCCGCCGCCCCGGCAGCGCACGAGCACTGAGCCCGGCCGCTACCGCGAACCGGGCCCTCTGGTAGTGCCGGCCGCTGGCCGGCATCTGGTGGACCCAAATCGGCAGAGGTTGCCGGCCAGCGGCCGGCACTACCACGCATGCGCCGGGCCTCCCCGCGATCCCGCAGCCCAGGAGCCCCCTTGTTGTTAAAGGGGGGCGCGCCGAAGGCGCGGGGATTAGGAGGAATGCGCGGGCAATTATGCCTTTGCCGGGGTCGGGACCATGGTCTACTTGGGTAGCCGGGCCCGGCTAAGGCATAATTGCGGGTGAAACTTCCTTTGCGCCGGCGTTTCCGGGCACGTCCGGACGGCGTTTTTCCCCCTGTTCGGAACATCGATCAATGACGCAGAAAATTACGGTCATCCGCGGCGACGGCATTGGCCCGGAAATCATGGACGCCACCCTGTTCGTGCTCGACCAGCTCAACACTGGCCTGGAGTACGAAGACGCCGACGCCGGCCTGGTGGCCCTGGAGAAGCATGGCGATCTGATGCCGGCGGTGACCCTGGAATCGATCGCGCGCAACAAGGTCGCGCTGAAGAGCCCGCTGACCACCCCGGTCGGTGGCGGTTTCACCTCGATCAACGTCAGCCTGCGCCGCCACTTCGACCTGTACGCCAACGTGCGTCCGGCCCACACCTTCCCGAACACCAAGTCGCGTTTCGACAACGTCGACCTGATCACCGTTCGTGAGAACACCGAAGGTGCGTACCTGGCCGAAGGCCAGGAAGTGTCGGCCGACGGCGAGACCGCTTTCTCCGGCACCCGCATCACCCGCAAGGGCTCCGAGCGCATCGTGCGTTACGCCTTCGAGCTGGCCAAGAGCACCGGCCGCAAGAAGGTCACCGCCGTGCACAAGGCCAACATCATCAAGTCGACCTCGGGCCTGTTCCTGGCCGTGGCGCGCGAAGTCGCCGCGCAGTACCCGGACATCGAGTTCCAGGAAATGATCGTCGACAACTGCTGCATGCAGCTGGTGATGCGTCCGGAACAGTTCGATGTGATCGTCACCACCAACCTGTTCGGTGACATCATTTCCGACCTGTGCGCCGGTCTGGTCGGTGGCCTGGGCCTGGCCCCGGGCGCCAACATCGGCAAGGACGCGGCGATCTTCGAAGCCGTGCACGGCACCGCGCCGGACATCGCCGGCCAGGGCAAGGCCAATCCGTGCGCCCTGCTGCTGGCGGCGGCACAGATGCTGGACCACGTCGGCCAGCCGGAAAACGCCGAGCGCCTGCGCAAGGCCATCGTCGCCACGATGGAAGCCAAGGATTCGCTGACCGGCGACCTCGGCGGCACCGGCAACACGATGGGCTTCGCCAAGGCGATCGCCAGCCGCCTGTAAGCGGCGGCTCGACTCCGATTGGATCCACAGCGGGGCGCCTTCGGGCGCCCCGCTGCGTTTCACCGGCCAGTAGATCCACGCCATGCGTGGATGGCGGCATCTCCAAGGAAAATGATCTGTGCGAAAAACGCACAGATTGTGTGCTCAACGGCGGCTGGTTCGTGCATTCAATGCTCCTCATCCTGTGCCCACTTCCCACCGCACAGGAGTTTGACCATGAACCTCACTGCTTTCGGCCTGGCCGGCCTGATCGGCATGGCTGCCACCGTCCCGGTTGTCGCCGCCGAGCCGGTCCACCCCACCATTCGCCATATGGCCGGCGCTGCGGCTGCCACCTCGCTCGACGCAGCGAAGACGGCCGTGCTGGTGATCGACTTCCAGAACGAGTACTTCGACGCCAGCGCCGCGCCCGGTTTCGCCGGTGGTCGCATGGTCATTCCCGATGGTGTAGCGGCCCTGCGGCAGACGCGTCGCGTGATCGACTTCGCTGATGCCAACGGCATCCGCGTGATCCATGTGCAGCACGTACTGCCGGCAGGCGCGCCGCTGTTTGCAGAAGGCAGTGTCAACGCGGCATTCCACCGTGACATGCAACCGCGCAAGGGCGAGACCGTGGTGCAGAAGGACAGCGTCAGCGTGTTCGCCGGTACCTCGGCAGCGGCACTGGACAAGGTGCTGAAGGATGCCGGTATCGACACCCTCATCGTCACCGGGCTGCAGACCCATGCCTGCGTTGCCGGTGCTGCACGCGATGCTGCGGCGCCGCCGCGCGGCTACCGGGTGATCGTGGCTTCCGATGCCTCTGCCAGCCGTGATCTGGATCTGGCCAATGGCGGGACCATCGGCTATCGCGCATTGCATGAAGCGTCGCTGGCGCAGATCGAGGATGCCTTCGGCGACGTGATGACCACCTCGGCGATTCTGGCCCTGCCGGTGCGCAAGGCAGGCAACGGCACTTGATAAGCTGGCGGGGTCCGCAGCCTGCGGGCCCCGCCGACTGGAGCGCGCTGCAGATGGACCATTTCGCCGCCCTGCGAGCCCTGCGCGCGATCGTCGACGCCGGCAGTTTCACTGCCGCCGCCGAGCGGCTGGGTACCACCCATTCGGCGATGTCGCGGCAGTTGCGTCAACTTGAAGAGCACCTGCAGGTGCGTCTGCTGGATCGCAACAGCCGGCGGCTGTCGCTGACCGAGGCCGGGCGCGACTACTACCGCGAGGCGGTGGCGCTGCTTGACCGGCTGGAGGCCGCAGATGACCGTGCGCGGGCCGGCCAGGCCCAGCCCAGCGGGCGCGTGCGGGTCAGCGTGCCGCAGGTGGTCGCCAGCCAGGAGCTGCCGCATTGGCTGCCTGGCTTCCTGGCGCGCTATCGCCAGGTTGCGCTGGAACTGTCAGCCGACGATCAGCTGGTCGATGTGGTCGGCGGTGGCTTCGACCTCGCCCTGCGCATCGCGCCGTCCTTGCCTGACAGCCAACTGGTCGCCCGTGAACTGGCGCGATGCCCGCGCATCCTGGTTGCGGCACCGGCGTACCTCGCCCGGCAGGGACTGCCTCGACAGGTGGCCGACCTGCAGAACCACACCTTGTTGGGGTTCAACCCTGTTGCGGCGATGACGCCGTGGCAGCTGCACGGACCGCGCGGTGTCATCGCCAGCGTGGAAGCAGGCCAACGACTACGCGTGGACGCCACGCCGGCACTGTATGCGGCCGTGCTGGCCGGCATGGGCATCAGTCTGTTCACCGCGCTTACGGTGCAGGAAGATCTTCGCGCCGGCCGCTTGATCCGCGTGCTTCCCAGCTGGCACGGTGGCACGCGCTGCTATTTCGCGCTGTATCCCCATGCGCGTGCGCTGGCGCCGAAGGTGCGCGCGCTGGTCGATCATCTCGCCACGCATTACGCTGCAGCGTCGGGTGCGGCAGGGTAAGTCGCACGGCAGTGGTGAGGAGTGGGGATGGAGCCGGTGTATCTGCTGGTCGCGCTGGGCGCGATCGTCGCGGGGTTCGTGCAGGGCCTGTCGGGATTCGCGTTCGGCATGGTCGCGATGTCGTTCTGGGCGTGGGGGCTGGATCCCCGGCTTGCGGCGACGCTGTCGGTGTTCGGCGCGCTGGTCGGCCAGTTGCTGGCGGTATTCACCGTGCGCCGTGGCTTCAACCTGCGCCTGCTGCTGCCGTTCGTGCTCGGTGGGTTGGCGGGCATTCCGCTTGGCGTGCTGGTGCTGCCGCAGCTGGACATGGCCTGGTTCAAGGCGCTGCTGGGAGGTTTCCTGGCGCTGTGGTGCCCGGTGATGCTGATGGCGCGTTCGTTGCCACCGGTCACCGTTGGCGGCCGGTTCGGCGACGCGCTGGCCGGCATGGCCGGTGGTGTGCTCAGTGGCATCGGTGGCTTCGCCGGGCCGATACCGACCCTGTGGAGCACGCTGCGGGGCTTCGGCAAGGACGAGCAGCGCGCGGTCATCCAGAACTTCAACCTGGCGATGCTGGCGGTGACCATGGCCACCTATGTCGGTACCGGCATGGTCACCCGGCAGATGCTGCCGTACTTCGCCATTGTCGCGCCGGCGATGCTGGTACCCACGCTGCTGGGGGCGAAGCTGTATATCGGTATCAGTGAGGCGCGTTTCCGGCAGATCGTCCTCGGCCTGCTGACCGCTTCCGGCGTGGCCATGCTGGCCTCGTCGCTGCCGATCCTGCTGTCCCGTGGGGCGGCGGGCTGAGGGGTCAGGCGGGCCGCAGCATGCGGAAGCGTTGGTCGGCGGTGATCCGGAAGTAGTCGGCCGGTCCGCCACCGCGCAGGATGGTGTCGCTCGCTGCGGTGTCGTAGATGCCGTCGACGAGCAACCGCGTATCGATATGCACGGCGACCACTTCTCCCAGTACCAGCCAGCCATTGGTGTCGTTACCGGCCGCGTCGCGCAGACGCACGATCTGCGTGCAGCGGCACTCCATGCTCACCGGGCTCTGCGCAACGCGCGGCGGTGCAACCTGCTCCGAGGCCAGTGGTGTCAGCCCGGCCAGGACGAACTCGTCCACGTCGGGCGCGACTGCGCGGCAGCTTTCGTTCATTGCCTGGGCCAGATCGAATGTGGCGAGGTTCCAGACGAACTCGCCGGTGGCTTCGATGTTGCGCAGCGAGTCCTTGCGGCCCTGGCTGCTGAAACCAATGATCGGCGGCGTGTAGTTGAACGCGTTGAAGAAGCTGTAGGGCGCCAGGTTCACATTGCTGTCGGCATCACGACTGGAGATCCAGCCGATGGGGCGCGGGCCGATGATGGCGTTGAACGGATCATGTGGCAGGCGATGGCCATCGGCCGGGCGATAGCTGTGGAAGCGGCGAGGGAGGGTGTCTGCCATGGGGCGTGTTTCCGCGGGAGTCGAGCGTGCTCGACGCTACAAAAAAAGGCCGCGATCCCGACGGACCGCGGCCTTGTCGTTTACGGCATGGACTGGATCAGCGCTGCTGGATCTTCGACAGCAGGCGCAGGAACTCCACATACAGCCAGACCAGGGTCACCATCAGGCCGAATGCGCCATACCATTCCATGTACTTCGGCGCGCGCTGGGCCACGCCGGTTTCGATGAAGTCGAAATCCAGCACCAGGTTCAGCGCGGCCACGACCACCACGAACAGGCTGAAGGCGATGCCCAGCCAGCTGGCGTCATGGATCACCGGCACGTTGATGTTGAAGAAGCCCAGCACGAACGAGGCCAGGTACAGCAGGGCGATGCCGCCGGTGGCAGCCACCACGCCGAGCTTGAAGTTCTCGGTGGCCTTGATCAGGCCGCTACGGTAGGCGAACAGCAGTGCGAACAGGGTGCCGAAGGTCAGCAGCACGGCCTGGAACACGATGCCCGGGAACTTCATGTTGAACACGGCCGAGATGGCACCCAGGAACAGGCCTTCCACCAGCGCGTAGAGCGGTGCGGTGACCGGTGACCATTCCTTCTTGAACACGGTGATCAGGGCCAACACCAGGCCACCGATCGCCCCGCCCATGGCGTACAGCTTGGCGCCGGCCATCACCTGGCCGTAGTCGTCCACGGTCTGGTTCCAGGCGAAGGCCGCGGTCAGCACGGTCAGCAGCAGCAGGAAGCCGGTCTTGTTGACGGTGCCATTGAGGGTCATGGTCTGGTCGGGGCTGGTCACCACCGAGCCACTGGCCAGATCGAGGAAGGTCGACTCGGAAAGAGCCGGGTTGCCGCTGCGCATGCGAGGTCTCCGTGCGAAAAGGGGGCGATTGGGCCATCCGGCCGCTGGCTGCGAGCATAGCCGATGACTGCGCAAGCCGTGGTCATGGCGGGGCAGGGCTGGGATTGCGCGTTGACAGTTCGCAGGGCGCTTGGCCACAATGGCCAGCTCCCCGGGTCCATGCCCGAGGGGATTGCAACACCGGGGTATAGCGCAGTCTGGTAGCGCGCCTGCTTTGGGAGCAGGATGTCGGGGGTTCGAATCCCTCTACCCCGACCAATCCCACGTCACGTCGGATTGGACGCCGTTCCGGTTCGGGCGCCCGTAGCTCAACTGGATAGAGCACCGGCCTTCTAAGCCGGCGGTTACAGGTTCGATTCCTGTCGGGCGCGCCATTGGCGCGACACCGGAACGTAGCTGGCGGATGTGAAGAAGTGCTTGCAAAAGCATGCAGACTCCACCAGAATGTCGGACTCGCTTCGGCGGACCTGAACTTCGGTGACAGTCCTCGGGCAACGTATCAAGCGTCAGCGTCGGCAGCATTGGCGGTGAAGCGAAAGTTTCAGTGGTGGCTGTAGCTCAGTTGGTTAGAGTACCGGATTGTGATTCCGGTGGTCGGGGGTTCGAATCCCCTCAGCCACCCCACTGATTCAACCGCATCGGCATCGCCGAAACGGTATTGCAATAAACAGGTCGCCGGCTATAATGTGCGCCTGAGTTTCAAGGGCTGTTAGCTCAGTTGGTAGAGCAGTTGACTCTTAATCAATAGGTCCAAGGTTCGAATCCTTGACAGCCCACCAAGACAGAAGCCATCGGGTCCGCCCGGTGGCTTTTTTCTTCAAGATGTAACCCTTCGCGATGGATCGCTGGTTGCAGTGCTTGTTTCAACGACGTTGAAGAAAGTGCTTGCAACGCCCTCGCGGATCGGGTCATAATTCGCCCCCCGATTTCGGGCTGTTAGCTCAGTTGGTAGAGCAGTTGACTCTTAATCAATAGGTCCAAGGTTCGAATCCTTGACAGCCCACCAGACGAAAGCCACTTGGTCCGCCAAGTGGCTTTTTTCTTTAGTCTCCGCTGGCGTGGAGCCGGCTGGAGGATAGCCCCCTTGAGTCAAGGGGGCGCGGCGAAGCCGGGGGGATGTGGGTGTTGGTGAGAGGGGCCCGCGCGGTGCGCAGCAGCGCGTGGGGCGGCAGCGCGAATGCGCAGCCGCGTCCCCAAGGTTCGAATCCTTGACAGCCCACCAGACGAAAGCCACTTGGTCCGCCAAGTGGCTTTTTTCTTTCCTGCGGCAGCGTCGGCAGGTCCCCGTCATGGGTGGATATCGCAGGCATTGATGGGTTCATCCACGCATGGCGTGGATCTACTGAAGCACGGCTGAAATCAGCGTCACATGCGTCATCAGCATGTTCAATGCTGTGAGCTGCTTCTCACCGGTTGCTGCCGGCATCGCTCCCAATAGTTGTTCCGCGCCGAAGGCGCATGCATGAGGAGTGCTTCGATGACGTTCAACAAGAGCACGGGCGTGATGCTGGCCGCCGTGGTGGTTGTCGCCCTGTCAGGCTGCAGGGCGGACGAGGCGGCCACCGCCGCTGCGCCGGACTACGCGCGGACGGTCGAGCGATCTGCGGATGTCGACCACATCGCGGCACAGCCGGTGGAGGGTCGCGACGCCACGCAGTCGGCCGGGGCGACAGGGGAGGCGCTGCCTGCTGGCGCGGTTGAAGTGGCGCGCTCCGTCGATGGCGCCGCGCTGGAAACACCCAGTGACGATGCGGCCGGCGTCCCTGCGGGCGAAACACCCGGGCCCGCGCCGGCCGCCCGCTGACCCGGATCGGCCTGTGGCGGGATGCGCCCAGGCCGGCTCCAAAGGGCAATTTCCCTGTTCAGTTTTGTGGAAGCCTTCCGCTTTCCGCCCCCGCCTGCAACAATGAACACCTGAGCCGGCCACGCGAAAGTGGCGGAATTGGTAGACGCCCTGGATTTAGGTTCCAGTGCCGCAAGGCGTGGGGGTTCGAGTCCCCCCTTTCGCACCAGGCCGGCCCGTCCCCTGCCCAGTCGGGCATTCCGCGTCAACCCCTGCGCCCGGCCGTGCTGGCGGCGCCGCCCGAATTGGGCGAAACTAAAGGGCTGCGGCAAGCAGGCGCGTCATCGACGTCGTGTCCTTACAACCGTTTCATCCATCATCGAGCCGGGGGCCAGGGCGCCACCGGTGGCAGGAGTCAACATGCAAGCTTCGATCGAAACCATCGGCAACCTGGAACGCCGCCTGAGCTTCTCGCTGCCGGAAGACCGTCTGCAGAGCCACATCAACGGCCGCCTGGGCGAAATCGCCCGCACCACCCGCATCAAGGGTTTCCGTCCGGGCAAAGTGCCGGCCAAGGTGATCGAGCAGCGCTTCGGCGCGCAGGTCCGTGGCGAGGCGCTGGACGGCCTGCTGCGCGAAACCTTCGACGCCGCCGTGCGTGAGCACGACCTGCGCATCGTCGGCAGCCCGCGCATCGACAAGGGTGACGAGGGTGAGTTCTCCTTCGTGGCCACCGTCGAAGTGGTGCCGGACTTCGGTGACATCGACGTCAGCAAGCTGACCGTGGTGCGCCACACCGCCGAAATCACCGATGCCGACATCGACCAGATGATCGAGAACCTGCAGACGCAGCGTCGCAGCTGGTCGCCGGTCACCCGTGCCGCGCAGGACGGCGACCTGGTCGCACTGGAAACCTGGTCGCAGGCCGGTGACGAGCGCCTGCCGGCCGAAGGCACCGAGAAGGGCAGCATCGTGCTCGGCCAGGGCATGATGTTCGAGACCATCGAGCAGGGCCTGGTCGGCATGGCAAAGGACGAAGAGAAGACCCTGGACGTCGAGTTCCCGGCTGACTGGCGCGTGCCGGCGCTGGCGGGCAAGACCGTGCAGGTCACCGTGAAGGTCAGCGACGTGTCCGAGCCGGTCGTGCCGGCCGTCGATGAAGCCTTCATCAAGAGCTTCGGCGTCAAGGGTGGCGACGTCGAGCAGTTCCGCAGCGACATCCGCGCCAACCTCGAGCGTGAGCTGAAGGGCGCACTGATGAACCGCCTGCGTCGTGAAGTCGGCGAGCAGCTGATCGCGGCCTATTCGTCGGTGGAAATGCCGCCGCGCCTGGTCGAGAACGAAGCCCGTGCCATGCTGGCCCAGCAGGTCGAGCAGATCCGCCGCAGTGGCCGCAACCCGGGCGAGATCCCGGCCGACGCCCACGAAGGCTTCAAGGACGCTGCTGCCAAGCGCGTGCTGGTCGGCCTGGTGGTCGGCGAAGTGGCCCGCAGCAACGACCTGCGCCTGGAGCCGAAGCGTCTGAATGAAACGATGCGTCTGATCGCCTCGACCTACGAAGAGCCGGAACAGGTCATTGAGATGTACCGCAACGACCCCCAGCTGATGTCTGGCCTGCAGAACCGCGTGATGGAAGAGCAGGTGATCGACTGGATCGCCGAGCGCGCCCAGCACACTGAAGAAAAGCTGTCGTTCCAGGACGCGATCCGCCAGTAATCGCTGGCGGATTGCCGGATACCCCGCGCCAGCCCTGGCGCGGGGGTGTTTCCCCCCAAGATAGGTACCTCACGAAATGGACAACCGAACCAAAGCCCTGAACATGGTTCCCATGGTGGTCGAGCAGACCAGCCGCGGCGAGCGTGCCTACGACATCTATTCGCGCCTGTTGAAGGAGCGCCTGATCTTCCTGGTTGGCCCGATCGACGATCACATGGCCAACGTGGTGGTGGCGCAGCTGCTGTTCCTGGAAGCGGAAAACCCGGAAAAGGACATCAGCATCTACATCAACTCGCCGGGTGGCGTGGTCACCGCCGGCATGGCGATCTACGACACCATGCAGTACATCAAGCCGGACGTGAGCACCATCTGCGTTGGCCAGGCCGCCTCGATGGGCGCGCTGCTGCTGGCGTCCGGTGCGGCGGGCAAGCGCTATGCGCTGCCGAACTCGCGGGTGATGATCCACCAGCCGCTGGGTGGCTTCCAGGGCCAGGCCACCGACATCGACATCCACGCACGCGAGATCCTGACCCTGCGTGCGCGCCTGAACGAAGTGCTGGCCAAGCACACCGGCCAGTCGCTGGAGACCATCGCGCGCGATACCGAGCGCGACAACTTCAAGAGCGCGGTCGATGCGGTCGCCTACGGCCTGGTCGACCAGGTCCTGGAGCGTCGTCCGGAAGAGTCGATCCAGGCCGGCTGACCGGCACTCACGGGGCCATGGCAGGCCCCGTTCCTGCAGGGTCGGGTGGACTGATGTCCCTCCGGCCCTGTGTTATTCTCGAATCGAACCCCCGTTCAGCGGGTGGGGTAACTGGGTAAGCGAAGCATGAGCGAAGACCGCCAAGGTCGTTCCACGGACACCGGCAAGATCCTCTACTGCTCTTTCTGCGGCAAGAGCCAGCATGAAGTGCGCAAGCTGATTGCCGGTCCGAGCGTGTTCATCTGTGATGAGTGCGTGGAGCTGTGCAACGACATCATCCGAGAGGAGCTTGAGGAAAAGGCGCAGTCGGCGCGCAGTTCGCTGCCCAAGCCGCGCGAGATCCTCGAGGTGCTCGACCAGTACGTGATCGGACAGAACCGCGCCAAGCGGACCCTGGCCGTGGCCGTGTACAACCACTACAAGCGCATCGAGAGCCGCCAGAAGAACGACGAAGTCGAGCTGGCGAAGTCGAACATCCTGCTGGTCGGTCCGACCGGTTCGGGCAAGACCCTGCTGGCCGAGACCCTGGCCCGCCTGCTCAACGTGCCGTTCACCATGGCCGACGCCACCACGCTGACCGAAGCCGGTTACGTGGGCGAGGACGTGGAGAACATCATCCAGAAGCTGCTGCAGAAGTGCGACTACGACGTCGAGAAGGCACAGCAGGGCATCGTCTACATCGATGAAATCGACAAGATCTCGCGCAAGAGCGAGAACCCGTCGATCACCCGCGATGTGTCCGGCGAAGGCGTGCAGCAGGCCCTGTTGAAGCTGATCGAAGGCACCGTTGCCAGCGTTCCGCCGCAGGGTGGGCGCAAGCATCCGCAGCAGGAATTCCTGCAGGTGGACACCAAGAACATCCTGTTCATCTGCGGCGGTGCGTTTGCCGGCCTGGACAAGGTGATCCAGCAGCGCTCCAACGACGCCGGCGGCATCGGTTTCGGCGCCAAGGTGAAGAGCAGCGAGCGCAAGCAGGAAGTGGGCAAGGTGCTGGCTGAAGTCGAGCCGGAAGACCTGATCAAGTTCGGCCTGATTCCCGAGTTCGTGGGCCGCCTGCCGGTGGTCGCGACCCTGGAGGAGCTGGACGAGCCGGCCCTGATCCGCATCCTGACCGAGCCGAAGAACGCCATCACCAAGCAGTTCAAGAAGCTGTTCGAGATGGAGAACGTCGAGCTGGAGTTCCGTCCGGACGCGTTGTCGGCCATCGCCAAGAAGGCGCTCAAGCGCAAGACCGGTGCCCGTGGCCTGCGCACCATCGTCGAATCGGTCCTGCTGGACACCATGTACGACCTGCCGTCGCAGGAAAACGTCAGCAAGGTTGTCGTGGATGAATCGGTGATCGAGCACAAGTCCGAGCCGTACCTGATCTACCAGACCCCGCCGGTCCCTGAACAGAAGGCCGCTGGCGCCGAATGATTCTTTCAACTTGTTGAATAGAAAGAATTTTCTCGGAACGTCTTGCATCTGAAAGCCGATGGCCCCATAACGGGGCCATCGGCTTTTTTTGTCTCCGGAAGATGCCCTCCCGGAGACGGTTTTCCCCTTCCCTGGAGCCCCCATGGCCCGTTCCCCAAGTGAGACCCTCGACCTGCCGGTCCTGCCGCTGCGCGACGTAGTGGTATTCCCGCACATGGTCATCCCGCTGTTCGTCGGCCGCGACAAGTCCATGCACGCGCTGGAACAGGCGATGGAAGCAGACAAGCGCATCCTGCTGCTGGCGCAGAAGTCGGCCGAGACCGATGACCCGCAGGCCGCCGACCTCTACCAGGTCGGCACCCTGGCGCAGGTCCTGCAGCTGCTGAAGCTGCCTGACGGCACCATCAAAGTGCTGGTCGAAGGCCTGTCGCGCGTGCAGGTGACCAGCGTCAGCGAACGCGATGGATCGCTGCACGGCCAGGCCGTGGAAATCGAGGCCGCCGATGCACGCGAGCCGCGCGAAATCGAGGCCATCGCCCGCTCGCTGATGTCGCTGTTCGAGCAGTACGTCAAGACCAACCGCAAGCTGCCGCCGGAGTTGCTGCAGACCCTGGCCGGCATCGATGAGCCGACACGCCTGGCCGATACCATCGCCGCCCATATCAGCGTGCGGTTGTCGGACAAGCAGCGCCTGCTGGAAACGCTGGCCGTGGGCGAACGCCTGGAGATGCTGGTCGGCCTGGTCGACGGCGAGATCGACGTGCAGCAGATGGAAAAGCGCATCCGCGGCCGCGTGAAGTCGCAGATGGAAAAGAGCCAGCGCGAGTACTACCTCAACGAACAGATGAAGGCCATCCAGAAGGAACTGGGTGACCTGGACGATGCGCCGGGCGAACTGGAAGAGCTGGCGCGCAAGATCGCCGAAGCGGGCATGCCCAAGCCGGTGGAAGCCAAGGCGCGCAACGAGCTCAACAAGCTCAAGCAGATGTCGCCGATGTCTGCCGAAGCAGCGGTCGTGCGCAACTACCTGGAGTGGCTGCTGGGCGTGCCGTGGAAGAAGCGCAGCAAGGTGCGCAAGGACCTGAAGGCCGCGCAGGACACCCTCGATGCCGATCACTACGGCCTGGAGAAGGTCAAGGAGCGCATCCTTGAATACCTGGCGGTGCAGTCGCGGGTGAAGCAGATGAAGGGTCCGATCCTGTGCCTGGTCGGGCCGCCGGGCGTGGGCAAGACCTCGCTGGGCCAGTCCATCGCCAAGGCCACCAACCGCAAGTTCGTGCGCATGTCGCTCGGCGGCGTGCGCGATGAAGCCGAGATCCGTGGCCACCGTCGTACCTATGTCGGTTCGATGCCGGGCCGCATCGTGCAGAACCTCAACAAGGTCGGCAGCAAGAACCCGCTGTTCGTGCTGGACGAGATCGACAAGATGTCGATGGACTTCCGTGGCGATCCGTCCTCGGCGCTGCTGGAAGTGCTCGATCCCGAGCAGAACAACGCGTTCAACGATCACTACCTGGAAGTGGACCTGGACCTGTCCGAAGTGATGTTCGTGGCGACCTCCAACTCGCTCAACATCCCCGGCCCGCTGCTGGACCGCATGGAAGTGATCCGCATCCCCGGTTACACCGAGGATGAGAAGCTCAACATCGCCACCCGTTACCTGTCGCCCAAGCAGATCAAGGCCAACGGCCTGAAGCCGGAAGAGCTGGAGATCGGCAGCGATGCCATCCAGGACATCGTGCGCTACTACACGCGCGAATCCGGCGTGCGCAACCTGGAACGCGAGATCGCCAAGATCTGCCGCAAGGTGGTGAAGGAAATCGCGTTGGGTGGGCCGCAGCCGGTGGCGAAGGCGAAGAAGGGCGCGCGCAAGTCCAAGGCGCTGGTGAGCGTGTCGAGCAAGAACCTGGACAAGTACCTGGGCGTGCGTCGCTTCGACTTCGGCCGTGCCGAAGAGGAGAACGAGATCGGCTTGGTCACGGGTCTGGCCTGGACCGAAGTCGGTGGCGATCTGCTGCAGATCGAATCGACGCTGGTACCGGGCAAGGGCCAGCTGATCCTGACCGGCCAGCTCGGCAACGTGATGAAGGAATCAGCGTCGGCGGCGTTGTCGGTGGTGCGTTCGCGCGCCGAGCGCTTCGGCATCGATGCGGACTTCCTGCAGAAGCACGACGTGCACCTGCATGTACCCGATGGTGCGACGCCGAAGGATGGCCCCAGTGCCGGTGCGGCAATGGTGACCTCGCTGGTGTCGATGCTGACCAAGGTCGCCGTGCGCGCCGATGTGGCGATGACCGGCGAAATCACCCTGCGTGGTCGCGTCACCGCGATCGGCGGCCTCAAGGAGAAGCTGCTGGCGGCCCTGCGCGGCGGAATCCGCACGGTGATCATCCCCGATGAGAACCGCAAGGATCTTGCCGACATTCCGGCCAACGTCACCCGCGACCTGGAGATCGTGCCGGTGAAGTACATCGAGGAAGTGCTCGATCTGGCCCTGGAACGTCCGCTGGCACCGAAGAAGACGCGCAAGAGTGCGCAGCGCGTCACGGTGCGCAGCAAGGCCAAACCGAGTGGAAACGCGCGCGTCAAGCATTGATGCGTCCTGTCGAAATGCTTGAAACCCGCGTCGTTGCTGGCTTTCCAGCTTGCGTGGGGGTAGGGCCGCTGGTATAAAAGCAGCACTCGCGAATGAGTGATCGCAGTCAGCGCTCACTGAATTCGGCGAACCGTTTCCACATGGCAACCGCATGCAGACGTCGTGCGGTTGCTTCCCTGTCGAATACGCGGAACCCACCGCCAAAGGAGTTGTAAAGAATGAACAAGACCGAATTGATCGATGCCGTTGCTGAAGCTGCCGACCTGACCAAGGCCGAGTCCAGCCGCGCTGTCGATGCCGTCGTTGCTGCCGTCACCAAGGCGCTGAAGGACGGCGATGCGGTCACCCTGGTTGGCTTCGGTACCTTCCAGGTCCGCGACCGTGCTGCCCGCACCGGCCGCAACCCGAAGACCGGCGACACCATCAAGATCGCTGCTTCGAAGAATCCGTCGTTCAAGGCTGGTAAGGCCCTGAAGGATGCTGTAAACTAAGCGGCTCGCTGGGGTGCTTAGCTCAGCGGTAGAGCGTCTCCTTTACACGGAGAGGGTCGGGGGTTCGAAACCCTCAGCACCCACCACAGCACCGCGGTAAGTTTGAAATGTGGAGCGGTAGTTCAGCTGGTTAGAATGCTGGCCTGTCACGCCGGAGGTCGCGGGTTCGAGTCCCGTCCGCTCCGCCATTTTCAACGAGGCCCCCGGCCGAAAAGCTGGGGGCCTTGTTTTCTCTCCAACCAACCGGTTGTAGAGAAAACAAAGAGGTCTGCAATACGGAGCGGTAGTTCAGCTGGTTAGAATGCTGGCCTGTCACGCCGGAGGTCGCGGGTTCGAGTCCCGTCCGCTCCGCCATTTTCAACGAGGCCCCCGGCCGAAAAGCTGGGGGCCTTGTTTTCTCTCCAACCAACCGGTTGTAGAGAAAACAAAGAGGTCTGCAATACGGAGCGGTAGTTCAGCTGGTTAGAATGCTGGCCTGTCACGCCGGAGGTCGCGGGTTCGAGTCCCGTCCGCTCCGCCATTTTCAACGAGGCCCCCGGCCGAAAAGCTGGGGGCCTTGTTTTCTCTCCAACCAACCGGTTGTAGAGAAAACAAAGAGGTCTGCAATACGGAGCGGTAGTTCAGCTGGTTAGAATGCTGGCCTGTCACGCCGGAGGTCGCGGGTTCGAGTCCCGTCCGCTCCGCCAACTCTAAGAGCCCTCGACGTAAGTCGGGGGCTTTTTCTTTGCGCCGTTTCCATCATTCGATGCGCGCGAACCTGTAGATCGCCTGGGCGGGATGGCGCCAGGCCCTGCTGCCACTGCTTTTGGTCCACGCCGCGAAGCGGGTTACACTGCCGGGCTCGCCAATCAAGCCTTGTGATTCCTCACCATGCTGCAGAAACTCCGCGACAAGACCTCAGGCTGGATCGTCACCGTGATCCTGGGGCTGCTGATGATTCCGTTCCTGTTCGTGATCGACAACAGCTACCTCGGTGGCGTCGGCGCACAGAACGTCGCCAAGGTTTCGGCACCGCCGACCTGGTGGCGCTCGGCACCGTCCTGGTGGCCGGTGCGCATGATGTGGCAGCACCATGAGATCAGTGCACAGGACTTCCGCACCCGTTTCGAGCAGGAACGCATGCGCGAACGCCAGCAGCAGGGCGAGAACTTCGACCCGCGCGCGTTCGAAAGCACCGAGAACAAGCTGGCCGTGCTCGACCAGTTGATCGACGAGCAGGTCGTGCGCCTGGTCGGTGAGCAGGCCGGTGTCGTGATTGGCGACGGCGCTGTGCGCGAATACATCACCACCATTCCGGGCTTCCTGGGCGCCGATGGCAAGTTCAGCGAAAGCAATTACCGTCTGGCCCTGGCCGGTGGCAATCCGCCGCGCACGCCGACCCAGTTCCAGGAACTGGTGCGTGAGAGCCTGCAGCAGTCGGTGATCCCGTCGGGCCTGCAGAATTCCGGCTTTGTCACCCAGGCTGAGACCGAGCGTCTGTTGAAGCTGCTGGGCGAGACCCGCGATGTGGAACTGGCCGCGCTGCCGGAAGTTCCGGTGGATACCGCGCCGGTGACCGACGCGCAGATCAAGCAGTGGTACGACAGCCATGGCAAGGATTTCCGCCAGGCCGAATCGGTGTCGCTGGAATATGTCGAGCTCAATGGTGCCAACCTGCCGGCGCCGACTGCGGCCGACGAAGCGACCCTGCGCAAGCGCTATGAAGACGAGAAGGCCAAGTTCACCACGCCGGAACAGCGCCAGGCGGCGCACATCCTGATCACCGGCGACGGTGCTGAAGCCAAGGCCGCCAAGCTGGCTGTCGAAGCAAAGGCGGCAGGTGCCGACTTTGCCGCGCTGGCCAAGGCGAACTCGGAAGATCCCGGCTCCAAGGCGCAGGGCGGTGACCTGGGCTGGGTGGAGCGGGGCGCGATGGTCAAGCCGTTCGAAGACGCACTGTTTGGTGCCAAGGCGGGTGAGGTGATCGGCCCGGTCAAGACCGACTTCGGTTACCACATCATCAAGGTCGCAGCGGTTCGTGGCGGCCAGGGCAAGTCCTTCGAAGAAGTACGCGACACCTTGGCTGCCGAGCAGTTGAAGGCCGACGGCGAGCGCGGCTTCAACGATCTGGCGGGCCGCCTGGTCGATGCCATCAACAAGAGCCCGAGCGACCTGTCCGCGGCCGCCAAGGCGGTCGGCCTGTCGATGCAGACGCTGGGCCCGATCACGCGCACGACCGCCACCGGTATTGCCGCTGATCCGGCCGTGCTGCGTGCCGCCTTCTCCGACGTCCTGGTGCAGGACGGTACCGCCAGCGATCCGATCGCCCTGGGCGGCAGCAGCAACCACAGCGTGGTGATCCGCGTTGCCGCGCATACCCCGGAGCAGGCGCTGCCGCTGGACAAGGCGCGTGAGCAGGTGATCGCCGCGATCCGTGCCGACCGTCAGCGCCAGGCCGGTGACAAGGCCGCCGATGCCCTGCTGGCCAAGCTGAAGGCCGGCGCGACCCTGCAGTCGCTGGCTGCCAGCGAGAAGCTGCAGCTGAGCCCGATGCCGGGCCTGCCGCGCAGCCAGCCGGTGCCGACCCCGGAGATCAACCGTGCGATCTTCAGTGCGCCGCTGCCTGCCGAGGGCAAGCCGAGCTACGGCAAGGTCGATGTCAACGGCCATGCGCTGGTCTTCGCGGTGAACAAGGTCAACCCGGGCGACATCAAGGAAGTGACCGCCGAACAGCAGAAGCAGTTGAAGGACCAGCTGAGCCAGATCGACGGCATGGCTGCTGCCAAGGCCTACATCGAGGCGATGCGCAAGAAGTTCTTGATCCAGACCACCGAAGCGAACCTGTAAGCCCTCCGGCGAGCAGGAACGAAAAGGCCCGGCATTGCCGGGCCTTTTTTGTTGTCGCACCCCTGATCGATCCGTGACCTGCGCGATGAGTGCCGACCAAGGTCGGCCGCTACCAGAAGCGAAGCGACCTGCTCCTGCTCTTCATCTTCCAATCCGTGGGTGGTGCCACCGGAAACCATCAGGGGACGGGCGGGGTGGGCGCGCGCGGGTGTCCGCGGCATGGATGCCGCGGCCAAGCCCCCAAGGATGGGTTCACGGCGTCCCCCGTGGGTCCACCTCGCTCGTCCCAACTCATGAATGCTGCTGCCGCCACCCGCGAGGGGCTTCGCCGTTGGCCGGAAACCGCGTGTCAGCGCCGCGCCGACCTCAGTCTTCGACGCGCAGTACCGCGCCTGGCTTCAGCACGCTGCTGCCGCTCAAGCCGTTCAGCGACAACAGCGCCTTCACCGGCATGCCGTAGCGGCGGGCGATGGTCCATGCCGATTCGCCATTGCGAACGGTGTGGCGACGGTTGCGCGGGCGATCGGCGGCCGAGGCGACCACCTTGGCCACCTGCGGGCTCGGCGCGGCGCTGGCGGTGCTGGCCACTGCGGTGGCAACGGCCGTGCTGGCGATGTCGGCAACGTCCGCGTTGGACGCCGAAACCGGGGCCAATACGCGGGCCGTGCCCGACGGGCGGTTGCCGGCGGCCAGTGCTGGATTCAGGCGGGCGATCTTCGCCGGGTCCAGCGCGCGCTGGGCGGCCCACTGCTGGACGCTGGTGCCCGCCGGCAGGGTGTGGTCCTTCAGCACCGGCACGGTGCGGTCCAGCGAGGCCATCACGCCAGGCTGGTCTTCCACGTCTTCCAGCACGCAGGCCAGGGCATGCAGCTTCTCGACGTAGGCATGGGTGACCGGCGACAGCCCGGGCAGGCCGGCCGGCTTGGCGTTCTGCGCATTCATGCCGGCCTTGCGCATGGACTGCAGCACGCGGTATTCACCGGCGTTGTAGGCCATCGTGGCCAGGCGCCAGTCACCGCCGAACATGCCATGCAGGGTCTTCAGGTAGCGCACGGCGGCCTGGGTGGACTCCACTGCCGACAGTCGGCCGTCGTAGTTGTTGCTCATCGGTACGCGATGGTTGCGTGCCGTGGTGGCGATGAACTGCCACAGGCCGGTCGGGCCGCTGCCGTTGCGGGCATTGGGCCGGTAGCCACTTTCGACGAAAGGAATCAGGGCGAATTCGGTGGGCAGGTTGGCTTTGCGCAGCTCTTCGACCACATAGCCGAACAGCACCAGCGCGTCGTCATCCTGGTTGGCCAACCGCGAAGGCGCATGGGCGAACTGCTTCTGCCAGCGCGGGCTGGTGGCTTCGGCGTCACAGGTAGGTTCTGCAAGGCCGTCGCGGAAGCTGGAGAAGATCTCCTGACCGTTACGTACCGATGCGGCCGGCAGCGTTGACGGATCCAGCGGCAGGGCCGAGGCGGCGGTCAGGTTCTGGCTGATGCCGGCGCCCAGCGATTGTGCGCCGGCAGTTCCGGCCAACCCCAAGACGAGACCCAGGGCCAGCGGCAGACTTCGGCGACTCATGCGCGGAAGCCGTCTTTCCAGTGCCGGAGACCGGCCATGACGTCGACGTCGTCCACGACTTCGCGCCCCAGGTGCGCCGACACGGCCGCGCGGATGGGCGCCGTGTGGGTACGCAGGAACGGATTGCAGGCAATTTCATCGGCCAGGGATACTGGCAGGGTGGAACGGTCATCGCGGCGCATGGCCAAAGCCTCCTCTTGGCGCTGCAACAAGGCAGCGTTGGCGGGGTCGACATGCCGCGCGAAGACGGCATTTGACACGGTGTACTCGTGAGCGCAACACAGCAGCAGTTGCGCGGGCAGGGCACCCAGCTTGCGCATCGATGCCAGCAGCTGGGACGGCGTACCTTCGAACAGGCGTCCACAGCCCAGGCTGAACAACGAATCTCCGCTGAAAAGCTGTTCAGCGGTGTGAAACGCGATGTGGCTGCGGGTGTGCCCGGGGACGGATAGTACGTGGAACATCCGGCCCATTGCCTGAACACGTTCACCTTCACCGACCCGCTCGGTGGCCATCGGGATGCGCTCGTCGACCGGTGCGACCACGCGCACCCCAGGGAAACGCGCCTGCAGCGCCGGTACCCCGCCGATGTGATCGTCGTGGTGATGGGTGAGCAGGATGGTGTCCACGCGCACGCCTTGGGCAGCCAGCGCCAGTACCGGCGCTGCGTCGCCGGGATCGACGACCACGGCAGCACCGTCGTCGGCGATCAGCATCCAGATGTAATTGTCCGCAAATGCGGGCAGGGCAGTCAGTCGCATAGAATTGGACCATGCCCGCGCTGCAGAGCACCCGTCAAGCGAGCCAGGCCCCGTGGTTCGACAGTGAACCGGCGGAGGCCCTGCGCGTGCTCGAACGGCAGCTGCTGCTGCCGCAGCTGTCGCTGCTGCCGACCCGGCCCTGGTTGTGGATCGCCCCCAGCGCCGCCTGGCTGGCGGATGCGCAGCTGGGCGGTCGGGGCCTGCGCCTGCATCGCCAGGGCAGTGGTTACGCCGGCGATACCCGCTGTGCCCTGCCGTTGCCGCTGCCCAACGAGAGTGTCAACGCCATCGTGCTGCAGCATGTGACCGTCGGCGATGCCGACCATCTGCTGGACGAATGCGAGCGCGTGCTGATGCCCGGCGGCCATCTGTGGCTGAGCAGCCTCAACCCGTTCAGCCCGTTCCGCACGCGCTGGCGCCAGCACGGGCTGGTGGTGCGCACGCCGCAGCGGATCCGCCAGCTGCTTGAGCGCCATGGGCTGGAATGCGAGGACATGCGTTACCTGGGGCCGATGTGGCAGGGTGCCGGCAGCCGCCGTCGCGGCGGCTGGGCCCCCCTGCGCGCGGCCTGCCTGTTTCACGCTGAAAAACGCACGCTGGCCCTGCCCGGGCCGACCCCGTTGCCCGTGCGCTGGCACGGCACCGTTGCTACCTGACCTGGAGTTGTATTGAAAACCATCGAAATCCACACCGACGGTTCCTGCCTCGGCAATCCCGGCCCCGGTGGCTGGGCAGCGCTGTTGCGCTACAAGGGGCACGAGCGCGAACTGAGCGGTGGTGAAGCGCATACCACCAACAATCGGATGGAGCTGATGGCGGCCATTTCCGGCCTGGAGTCGTTGACCGAGCCCTGTGAGATCGTCCTCTATACCGATTCGCAGTACGTACGGCAGGGCCTGACCCAGTGGCTGCCGGGCTGGATCCGCAAGAACTGGAAGACCGCCGGCGGTGACCCGGTGAAGAACCGTGAACTGTGGGAGCGCCTGCAGGCCGCCACGCTGCGGCACCAGATCGACTGGCGCTGGGTGAAAGGCCATTCCGGCGACCCGGACAATGAACGCGTGGATACCCTGGCCCGCAACGCCGCGATCCAGATCCGCGACGGCAGCCCGGTAAACTGAGCCCATGCGTCAGATCATCCTTGATACCGAAACCACCGGCCTGGAGTGGAAGAAGGGCAACCGCGTCGTCGAAATCGGCTGCGTCGAGTTGTTCAAGCGCCGCCCGACCGGCAATACCTATCACCAGTACCTGAAGCCGGACTGCGAATTCGAACAGGGTGCGCAGGAAGTGACCGGCCTGACCCTGGAATTCCTCGCCGACAAGCCGGAGTTCGCGCAGGTCGTGGAGGAGTTCCTGGCCTTCATCGATGGCGCCGAGCTGATCATCCACAACGCCGCGTTCGACCTGGGCTTTCTCGACAATGAGCTTTCCCTGTTGGGAGAGCAGTACGGGAAGATCACCGACCGCTGCACGGTGATCGATACCCTGGCGCTGGCGCGCGAGCGCTTCCCGGGCCAGCGCAACTCGCTCGACGCCCTGTGCAAGCGGCTGGGCGTGGACAACTCGCACCGGGCCCTGCATGGCGGTCTGCTGGATGCGCAGATCCTGGGTGATGTGTACATCGCGTTGACCTCGGGCCAGGAGGAGATCGGCTTCGGGCTGGGCGATGACGATGCCGGTGGCGCTGCGGCGTTGCAGGCGTTCGATGCGTCCAAGCTGCTGCCGCGGCCGCGCGTGGTGGCCACGCCGTCGGAGCAGGAAGCGCATGCGGCGCGTCTGGAACGGCTGCGCAAGAAGGCCGGCCACGCGTTGTGGGACGGCCCGAAGGTGGAAGAGGCCGCGAGCGCGTAGGCGCAGCGGTGGCGTGCGAAATGCAGCCACGCATGGCGTGGTGATGCGTGTGAAATGCAGCCACGCATGGCGTGGCTCTACTGTAGATCCACGCCATGCGTGGATGGCGTGGATCAGTGGCAGCGCACCAGGATCACGGTGATGTTGTCCGATGACGCGCCAGCGCAATCGCGCTGGCGCCCCACAATTTGCGCTGCAAATCGTGGGCCCCGTCTCACCAGCACCCAGACCCCCGCCGCTTCGCGGCCGCCCCCTGACTCAGGGGGCTTGCCTCCAGCCGGCATCAGTGGCAGCGCACCAGGATCACGGTGATGTTGTCCGAGCCGCCGCCGTCGAGGGCGGAGGCGACCAGGCTGTCCACGCATTCCTGCGCGCTGGCGTCGTCGAAGGCGAGGGTGCGGGCGATGCCGCGGTCATCCACTTCCTCGGTCAGGCCATCACTGCACAGCAGCAACTGCATGCCCGGGCGCAGCTCGCCGCTGGTGGTCGCCACGTTCAGGTGTGCCGGGTCGGTGACGCCCAGTGCCTGGGTGACCACGTTCCGGTGGGGATGGGCGCGCGCCTGCTCGGCGGTCAGGTTGCCCTGCGCGACCAGTTCCTGCACCACGCTGTGGTCCTGGCTGAGCTGGGCAAGCTGGCCATCGCGCCACAGATAGGCGCGGCTGTCGCCGACCCAGGCCACTTCGTAACGGTTGCCCTGCACCCGTGCAGCGACCACGGTGGTGCCCATCGGCAGGCTGTCGTTGCGCCGGCGCGAGGCGCGGATGATCTCTTCGTCGGCGGTGCGGATCGCCTGCGCCAACGGCGCGCCACGGCGGATCTCACGGACGATGGTCTCGCGCGCCAGTGCGCTGGCCACTTCGCCGCAGGCGTGCCCGCCCATGCCGTCGGCTACCAGCCACAGGGCCAGCTCGCCGTCACCGTAATAGGTGTCCTCATTGAGCTCGCGGCGCAGGCCGGGGTGGGTGAGATGTCCGAATTCGATCATGGTGGGTGCTGGGCGAGGGGGTAATGCCGGGGAGAACGGCATCATCACGGCCAAGCGGACATCCGGCAAGCCATGCAGTCAGGAAAATTTCACTTCATTGGGCGCAATGACTTGTCGTCAGCCGCGCTTCCTCGTATGATGCGCGTCCCCGGTTCGCCGGGGAACATCTGGAGAGGTGGCAGAGCGGTTGAATGTACCTGACTCGAAATCAGGCAGGCGTTTATAGCGCCTCGGGGGTTCGAATCCCCCCCTCTCCGCCAGATTAAAAAAGAAGGGCTGCCGAAAGGCAGCCCTTCTTTTTTAATCTGGCGCGGGGATGCGACGACGCTTCGCGCGTCGCCCCAAACGTTGCGATGCAACGTTCGGGCCCCTCCCTTTGCCGGCCTTCCTGCGGATGCTTCAGTAGATCCACGCCATGCGTGGATGCTGTTCGCGTGCGGCGGGTTACCATGTACGTCATCACCTGCTGGAGCCGCCACGATGACCGCTGAAATCCTCGTCCCCGTTTCATTCGGCGAGCTGCTGGACAAGATCTCGATCCTGCAGATCAAGTCCGAGCGCATCAGTGACGAAGGCAAGCTGGCCAACGTACGCAAGGAGCTGTCCGCGCTGGAAACCACGTGGATGGCGCACCCGGCGGCAGTGAAGGACATCGCCAAGCTGCGCGCCGAGCTGAAGGCGGTCAACGAGCAGCTGTGGGAGATCGAGGACGACATCCGCCTGAAGGACAAGGCGCAGGCGTTCGATCAGGGGTTCATCGACCTGGCGCGCAGCGTGTACCTGCGCAACGACGAACGCGCACGCATCAAGAAGGCGATCAACCTGGCGCTGGGTTCGGCGTACGTGGAAGAGAAGTCCTACCAGGATTACACGCAGCGCGCGTAATCCCGGGCGGCCCGACGCAGTAGATCCACGCCATGCGTGGATGGATCTCCCGGGTTGCGGGACGGTGCGGACCAAGGTCCGCACCCAGTAGACAGCGCTCAGCTGCCCGGCGTGCCACTCAAACCAGATGGTCGGCGACGTAACGCTCGAACGCGGCAATGCCGTCCTCGACGGTGATCAGTTCCATCACATCGTCGAATTCGATCTTGGTGCCCCACTTGAGGTCGGCTGCCTGCTTGCCCAGATACTTGCGCGCCGCGTCGTCGTAGCGGTCCGCGCAGTAGCGGCGGTCCGAATACGGGCCGCTGCGGTTCGGGTTGCTGGCCGCATGCAGGCCCAGCACCTTGGTACCCATTGCGTTGGCAATGTGCATCGGGCCAGAGTCCGGGGTCATCACCAGATTGGCGCGGGCCAGCAGGGCCGGCAACTGCTTGAGCGTGTCCTTGCCGACCAGGTCCAGTGCCGGAACATCCAGCTGGGCCTGGATGGCGTCGGCCATGCTGCGCTCCAGTTCGCTGCGGCCGCCGCACAGCACGATCCGCCAACCGCGCGTGACGGCATGGTTGGCGACCTCGGCATAGCGGTCGGCGTACCAGTTGCGGCGCACGTGGCTGGAGCAGGGCGAGATCATCAGCACCGGCCGGCCATCGTCCTGCCACTGCGCGGCGGCCCAGTCATAGGCTGCCTGCGGCACGGCCAGGTCCCAGCTGACATCGGTCTGGCGCAGGCCCAGCGGCTCGCAGAAGCTGCCGATGGCATCGAGCACATGGATGCCCGGGCGATCAGGGATGCGTTCGTTGATGAAGAGGCCGTGCAGATCCTTGGAGCGGCTGCGGTCGTACCCGATGCGGCGCTCGGCAGGAATGAAGGCGGACAGCACGTTGGCGCGGAACGCCACCTGCATCTGCAGCAGGGCCTCGAAACGCCCGGGCGGCAACTGCTTGCGCAGCTCCTTCACTCCGGCCATGCCGGTCTTCTTGTCGTAGGCGTGGAAGGTGACGCCCGGCAGGCCATCGAGCAGCTTCTGCCCGACCTTGTCGATGATCCAGTGGATCGGCGTGTCCGGGCGCGCGGCCTGCAGGGTGCGCACCAGCGGCACTACGTGGGTCACATCGCCAAGAGCGGACAGGCGCAGAAGACACAAGGAGGAGGACGCTGATGCCATGTGTTGTTAGACTCAAAGGAATGGTCGCATTCGACGCCAATGAAGCGCTGACGCCATGCCGCGAGGGTCGCGGCATCGGGGCCATTCTGTTCGACCGCGAGCGGCTGCGGCAAGCCGACATCGGTCTGTTCTCGCCACAGCACTGGGCCGGCAAGGCCCGGCCGGTGGGTGAGGGCGGCCGTGGCAGCGCCTGGTTCGTGGATGCGCCGTTCGGCGCCAGCGTACTGCGGCACTACCTGCGCGGTGGGCTCGCGGCCCGGATCAGCCACGACCAGTACATCTGGCGGGGGGCGGACCGGACCCGCAGCTTTGCCGAATTCCGGCTGATGCGCGCGCTGCGCGAGAAGAAGCTGCCGGTGCCCAGGCCGATTGCCGCCTTCTACATGCGTGAAGGCCTGCGCTACCGCGCCGCGATCCTGATGGAACGGATCGAAGGGGTGCGCTCGCTGGCCGACCGCGCACTGGTGGCCGGGCGCGGGGCGCCGTGGGAGGAAACCGGGCGGATGATCGCGCGCTTCCACCGTGCCGGGCTGGACCATGCCGATCTCAATGCGCACAACATCCTGTTCGATGGCAACGGCCATGGCTGGCTGATCGACTTCGATCGCGGGGTGATCCGCATCCCGGCCACGGCCTGGCGCGAGCGCAATCTCAAGCGCCTGCTGCGCTCGCTGATCAAGCTGCGCGGTGAGCGCAGCGTGGAAGACGTGGAAAAAGACTACGCGCGCCTGCGCCGCGCCTATGACATGGCCTGGAACCGGGGCACCTGATGGACTGGTCGTTGCGTTTCCTCGGCGTCGGCAATGCGTCGGCGGTCGAGCTGGGTTCGCCGATGTCGGTGATCGAGCGCGATGGTCGGCCCTGGCTGACCATCGACTGCGGCGGCGAAGGCCTGACTGCCTTTAAGGCCCATTACGGGCATATGCCGCAGGCGCTGTTCGTCACCCATGTACACCTGGACCATGTGGCCGGTTTCGAACGGCTGTTCGTGGATACCTTCTTCAGCGCGCAGCGGCGCGGCAAGGTGCGCCTGTACGTGCCGGCCACGGTGGTGCCGCTGCTGCACAAGCGCATCGGCGATTACCCGAACGTGCTGGCCGAGGGCGGCGCCAACTTCTGGGATGCCTTCCAGCTGATCGTGGTGGGCGATGCGTTCTGGCACGAGGGCGTGCGCCTGGAGGTGTTCCCGGTGCGGCACCACTGGCCGGAGACGGCCTATGGCCTGCGCCTGCAGGGTGCGCTGACCTGGAGCGGCGACACCAGGCCGATTCCGGAAATGCTGGCGCGCTATGCCAGTGACAACGAACTGATCGCCCACGACTGCGGGTTGCACGGCAATCCTTCGCATACCGGGGTGGATGACCTGGAGCGCGAGTACAGCGCCGAGCTGCAGGCACGGATGATGCTGTACCACTACGCCAGCGTGGCCGATGGCCAGGCCCTGGCCGCGCGCGGGCACCGGGTGGCACAGCCGGGCCAGTGTGTTGTGCTGGCCGCGCCGACCGCCCCGCACGTGCTGGCGCAGGATCCGCCGTGAGCAGCGCTGGCGCCGCCGCTTCACCGGCGCTGGCCGCCGAACTGGAGGGGTTGGAACGCGCACTGCATTGCCCGCAGGTGCGCGCAGACCATGAGCGTCTGGCGGCATTGCTGGATGAGGATTTCAATGAGATCGGCAGCTCCGGCCAGTGCTACGGCCGTGAAGCCGCGCTGGAAGAGATCCCGCTGGAGCGTGCGCAGGTGGTGATCGAGTCGGACCAGTACGCCGTGTGGATGCTGGCAAAGGGCTTGGCCCAGGTGCGTTACCGCAGTCGCTATCACGTCGATGACCAACCGCAGCGGTGGGTGCTGCGCAGCTCGCTGTGGCGTCAGCATTCAACGGGCTGGCGGATGGTGTTCCACCAGGGTACGCCTGAGGCGCGGTAGCGCCGGGGCATGCCCGGCGAAGGGCGCCAACCAAGGTTGGCATCTACCGGAGCGGGGCTTCGCCGAAAAGGCGGTGGCCCCGCCGGCTGACCTCGGCGCCCGCGTCGATCGATACCGTTGCTGCCTTCCGGCCCTGGCGGAGTTTTCGACCTAGCGTCGCGAGGGGCCGACGGGGCCACCATAGAGACGTTGGCCGCCCGGAGGCGGCCGATTCACGGATCAGGGGAAGCAGCGCGTTGTGCGCCGGAGACCACAGCCGGACTGCACATCGGCTTACCGATGGCAGACGCGCATTCTAGCGCAGGCAGGTGCGTTGATGCCAGCTTCATGCACTGAATCCGATGTAACCCTGTGCGCCCAGCGTCGGCCGGTGGCTGCCGCCGTTGCTAGAATCCGGTCCCAGGAGGAACGACCTCCCCCACATCGGGATTCAATGACCAGGACGGCCTGGCCCTACCAAAGGAGGGCTGTCATGGCCTGGATCTATCTGTTGTTTGCCGGCCTGCTGGAAATCGTCTGGGCCGTGTCGATGAAGCAGTCTGAAGGCTTCACCAAACTCACCCCCACCGTCATCACCATCGTCGGCATGATCGCCAGCTTCTGGCTGCTGGCCGTCGCCATGCGCAGCCTGCCGCTGGGCACCGCCTATACGATCTGGACCGGTATCGGCGCGGTCGGTGCTTTCGTGGTCGGCATCGTGTTCCTGGGCGAGCAGGTCAGCCCGATGCGGATTGGCGCGGCGGTACTGATCGTCGCCGGCCTGGTGCTGATGAAACTCTCCAGCAGCTGAGGCCGGTTACGAATGCGGCGGGAATATGGATATTCCCGTTCAGCAGAAACAAGACAATATGCATTTTCGGCAAAGTCGTGACGACTGCCGTGATTATTTGACGGCCATCATGAAAATAACGTGCCGGATTCACGTGGTGCTGGCGTTGACGGCCGCACAGTGCGCCCATTCGTCAAGCGAAACCGGGGAGTTTTCGCGCTGACGGACAGGCAGGCGCGCGCAGTTCCTGCAGCGCTTGCACGTGAAAGTGCGACTGTTTTTCAAGGTTGATACCGAAGGTCTTGTTCCCGGGTGGAGCAGGGCAGGACGACATCACCTCCAAAAAACCTGCCTGCTGTGCCACCGGTCATTTCATGGAGATTTACCGATGAACCGCATTTACCGTCTGGTTTTCAACCGTGCCCTGGGTGTGATGCAGGTGGCCTCGGAAATCACCCAGAATCCGACGGGAGGCGGTAAATCGGCAGGACGACACCTGCCGGGCCTGAAGGCGCATCGGCTGGCGCTGGCATTGGCCGCTACACTGGCCAGCGGTTCGGCGTTTGCAGCCTGCACCACGGCCGGTGCGGTGATTACCTGCGATGGCGCGACGGACCAGAACACTCTTTCCAGTACCGCCAATGGCGTGACCCTGAACATCGCCACCGGCGCGGTGCTGAGCGTGCCGCTCATCGTCGGCGGCAACGCAGTGACGCTGACCGGCAACGGGATCACTGTGAACAACGCAGGCTCGATTGATCCCACTCTCAACGGAGGTATCAGTCTGGCTGCCTCTGGCATGGTGCTGGGCAACAACACCGCCGGTGGCAACACGATCAACGTCACCAACCAGGCGGGCGGCAGCATCAAGGGCCTGGTCAACATCGGCTCGATTCTGGGCCTGGGCGGGCAGGCGCTGATCACCGAGAACGCTGCTGGCGGGGTAGCCAACATCACCAACAACGGCACCGTGGGCATGTCCATTCTCGGAGCGGGCCTGCTGACCACCGCCGATGCTGCGGCGATCGTCACCTACGGCGGTGCCCGGGCGAACCTCGTCAATACCAGCACCATCACCGGGCGCATCGGGTTGGGTAGCTCAGCTGCTGGCAACACCGTGATCAACGCCGGCACCATCACTGGCAGCGTGCATCTGGGCAACTCCACCACGACCGGCAACAGCTTCACTGCAGTGTCCGGCTCCAGCGTGGCGCTGGGGCCGCTGGCGACCGGTATTGCCGGCGTATTCGGTGCTGCAGGCGTGAACCTCGCAGCGGCGGGCATCGTCGATGGCGGTACCGGTACCGGCGACCGCCTGCTCCTGCAGAACAGCGCAACCGGCCCGGGCAGTGGCACTGGCGGTGCGGTGACCACGATCAACTGGTCCGGCTACACCGGATTCGAGAACCTGACCGTCAACAGTGGTACCTGGAATCTGCAAGGTGCCTGGACCGGAACCAGTGCCACGATCAACGATGGCTTGGTCAACTTCAACAACGCGGCGTCATTCGGTACCGGTACCTTCAACGTCAACGGCGGCGCCATCGCGGCATCGGCGGGCGGGCTCACGCTTGCAAATTCCTTTGCGCTCAACACTGGCAGACTGACGTTGGGCGGCACCAACCCCTTCAGCTTGAGTGGTGTGCTGTCCGGTGCTGGCGGCCTGACCGTGACCAACACCGGTGTGGTCACGCTGGGCGGCGCGAACCTGTTCGGTGGTGGCGTCAACCTCAATGCTGGCGGCTTGCTGCTGGGCAACGCAGGTGCGCTGGGCAGCGGCAACCTGACGGTAGGTGGTGCCGCGTCGCTGGATACCAGCGGGGCCTTCAATCTCGCCAACAACATCGTCGTCAACGGTGGTGGCAGTCTGAATCTGGTCGGCACCAATGCGTTGACGTTGAACGGTGCGCTGTCTGGTGCCGGCAACCTGGTGAAGAACGGCGCCGGCACGCTCACCCTGGGCGGTGCAAACACGCTTACCGGCAATGTCTCGATCGCGGGCGGCGCGTTGGCGCTCGGTGCCGGTGGCAGCCTGTCACCGACCGCTGCGATCTCGCTCACGGCAGGCACGTCGCTGGACCTCACTGCCGCAGCCAACCAGACCGTCGGCTCGCTGTCCGGGCTTGGTGGAACGGTCAGCCTGGGCACTCGCACACTTACTCTAGGCGGTCTCGGCAATACCTCCTTCGCCGGCAACTTCACTGGCACTACCGGTGGCCTGGTCAAGGTCGGTACCGGAGTGCAGACACTGTCCGGCAGCAACAGCTTGACCGGTGGTTTTGCCCTGAATGGCGGCGGCCTGCTGCTCGGCAACAACGGTGCATTGGGAACGGGTGTGCTGAGCGTGGGCGGCGAGGTCACGCTGGATGGCACCACCGCAGCGCTCACCCTGGCCAACGACATCACGCTCGGCGCCGGTGGCTCGCTCGCGCTGCAGGGCGGCCAGCCCGTGGTGTTGAACGGGGTGATCTCCGGCGTCGGCAACATTGGCAAGAACGGCGCATCGCTGCTTACCTTGAACGGCGCCAACACGTTCAGTGGCGGCCTCGTCGTCAACGGTGGCGGCCTGCTGCTGGGCAACAGCAGTGCGCTCGGTACCGGCCTGCTGGACATCAACAACGCTGCGACGCTGGATACCTCTTCAGCCCTGACCCTGGGCAATGACGTGATCATCGGCGCGGCAGGTTCGTTGAACGTGCTGGGTGGCAACGCGCTGACACTGGGCGGTGCGATTTCCGGTGGTGGCGGCCTGATAAAGAGCGGGGCTTCGACACTGACGCTCAACGGCGCCAATACCTTCACCGGTGGTTTGAACGTTGCTGCCGGCACGGTGGCGCTGGGCAGTGGTGGCAGCCTGGCCGCGACCGGCGCGGTCAGCCTGTCGGGGGCTGGGGCGGCGCTGGATCTTTCCCTGGGTGGTAACCAGACCATCGGTGCACTGTCCGGCGTGGCAGGTTCCACCGTGGCATTGGGCGGCAATACGCTCACCTTTGGCAGTGCGACCGACCAGGTCTTCGCCGGAGTGATCAGTGGCGTCGGCGGAGGCCTGGTAAAGAACGGAAGTGGCGTACAGACGTTGACCGGCGCAAACACCTTCACCGGCGGCGTCGCGCTCAATGCTGGCGGTCTGCTGCTGGGCAACAGCGGTGCACTGGGCACCGGCGCGCTCAGCGTCAACGGTGCCGCGACGTTGGACGGCAGCTCTGCGCTGACCCTGGGCAACGCGGTCAACCTCGGTGCCGCACTGACCCTGGGCGGCAGCAACAACATCACCCTGACCGGCGACATCTCCGGCGTCGGCAGCCTGACCAAGAACGGCGCCTCGCTGTTGACCTTGAACGGCACCAATGGCTTCAGCGGTGGCCTCAACCTCAATGCCGGCAGCGTGCTGCTGGGCAGCAGTGCGGCGGCCGGAACCGGCGCGCTGAACATCGGCGGCAACGTGTCGCTGGACGCGGCGGTTGCGCTGAACCTGAGCAACAACGTGGCCTTGGGTACCGGTGCGATTCTTACGCTCCCCGGCAGCCAGAACATAACGCTGGGCGGCGTGGTGTCCGGCGACGGTGGCCTGGCGAAGAACGGCGCCACGGTGTTGACGCTCAACGGTGCCAATACCTTCGGTGGCGGCCTGAACCTGGCGGGCGGCGGCCTGTTGCTGGGCAACAGTGGAGCGCTGGGAACCGGCGCGCTGAACGTTGCTGCGAATGCCAGCCTGGATAACAGCATTGCGCTTGACCTGACCAATGCGGTCAACCTTGGCGCCGGCTCGGCACTGACGCTGATCGGCAGCAATGCACTCACGCTCGATGGCGTGATTTCCGGCACCGGCAGTCTGGTCAAGAACGGCGCCGGCACGTTGACCCTCGGCAACGCCAACGGCTTCAGTGGCGGCCTGGCGTTGAATGGCGGCAACCTGCAGTTGGGCAACGCTGGCGCTCTGGGAACGGGTGCGCTCAACGTCGGCGGCAATGCAACGCTGGACACTGCCGCCGCCTACACCGTGGGCAACGCGATCAACCTGGCCTCGGGCACGACGCTTGCCCTGCAGGGCAGCAATGCGCTGACGCTCGGCGGCGTGGTGTCCGGCAATGGTGCACTGGTCAAGAACGGTGCAGCCACACTGACCCTGGCCAATGCGAACACCTACGCCGGCAGCACCACGATCAATGCCGGAACCCTGGCGCTTGGCGCAGGCGGCAGCCTGGCTGTCGGGGGTGACGTCACCCTCGGCGGCGCCGGCGCGGGCTTCGATATATCGGCGGCAACCGGCAACCAGACCATCGGCGCGCTGAATGGCGTGGTCGGTTCGACGGTCGGGCTGGGAGGAAACTCGCTGACCTTTGGTACGGCAGCCGATGCGGTGTTCGATGGCGTGATCAGCGGAGGTGGTGGCCTGGTCAAGGTGGGCGCGGGCGTGCAGACGCTGTCCGCTGCCAACACCTTCGGCGGCGGCGTCAGCCTCAATGCCGGTGGCCTGCTGCTCGGCAATGATGCGGCACTGGGCAGTGGTGCGCTGACCGTGGGTGGCGCGGCCACCCTCGACACCAGCCTGGCGGCAACACTGGTCAACAACATCGCCCTCAATGCCGGCCTGACCGTGCTGGGCAGCAACGCGCTGACGCTCAACGGGGTGATCTCCGGCACCGGCAGCCTGACCAAGAATGGTGCTGCCACGCTGACCTTGAACGGCGTGAACACCTATACCGGTGGCACCAACGTCAACGCCGGCACGCTGGCCCTGGGAGCAGGTGCAAGCCTGGCCGCCAGCGGCATCGTCAACCTGGCAACCGGCGCTACGCTGGATCTCTCCGCGGGCAACGGTGCCCAGACCTTCGGCACCCTGACCGGTAGTGGCACGGTCAACCTGGGCGCGAACTCGATCACTGTCGGCGGACCGACCAACGGTGTCTTCAGCGGATCCATCGCCGGCACCGGCGGCCTGATCAAGGAGGGGACCGGTACTGAAACGCTGACCGGTACCAACACCTTCACCGGTGGCACCCTGATCAATGCGGGAACGCTGGCGATCGGTGCCGGTGGCAGCCTGGCGGCAACCGGTGCAGTCACGCTTTCCGCGCCGGGCACCGGCTTCGACATCTCCGCGGCCGGCAACCAGACCATCGGCGCGCTCAACGGCGTCGCTGGCAGCACCGTGGCGCTGGGCGGAAATACGCTGACCTTCGGCGGCGTTGGCAACGGGACCTTCGATGGCGTGATCGGTGGGACCGGCGGGCTGGTCAAGAACGGTACGGGCATCCAGACGTTGGGCGGCGCCAACGTCTTCGGTGGCGGGGTGGCACTCAACGGTGGCGGCCTGGTGGTGGGCAACAATGCCGCGCTGGGTACCGGCGCGCTGACCGTGGGCGCCAACGCATCGCTGGACAGCAGCATCGCTGCGAACCTCGGCAACGACATCGGCCTGCTGGCCGGTGCCACGCTCAACCTGCTTGGCAGCAATGCACTGACGCTGGGCGGGGCGGTCACCGGCGATGGTGGCCTGATCAAGAACGGCGCGGCGACGGTCACCCTGACCGGCAGCAACACCTTCACCGGCGGTACGGTCATCAACAGCGGCACGCTGGCGATCGGGGTGGGCGGCAGCCTGTCGCCGACCGGCGCGGTGAACCTGGCCGGTACCGGCGCCTTCGACATCTCCGCCGGCGGCAACCAGAGCGTCGGTTCGCTGGCGGGCGTGGCCGGCAGCACGGTGTCGTTGGGTGGCAGCAGCCTGACGCTGGGAGGTACCACCGACGCGACCTTCAACGGTGCCCTGACCGGCAGCGGTGGGCTGGTCAAGAATGGCTCCGGCGTGCAGACCCTCAACGGTGCCAGTACGTTTGGTGGCGGCGTCACCCTCAATGCCGGCGGCCTGGTGGTGGGCAACAACGCTGCGCTGGGAACCGGCACGCTGACCGTTGGGGGCGCTTCCACGCTCGATTCCAGCGGTGCGGTGACCTTGGCCAACAACATGGTGCTCAACGCCGGCCTGACCGTACTTGGCAGCAACGATCTCACCCTCAACGGCAACCTGTCGGGGGCCGGCAGCTTGACCAAGGACGGCGTTGCTACCCTCACGCTTAACGGCACCAACACCTATACCGGCGGCACCTACATCAACGCGGGCACGCTCGCGCTCGGTGCCGGTGCCAGCCTCAGCGCAGGCGGTATCGTCAATCTGGCCACGGGTGCCACCTTCGATCTTTCGGCCGGCAGCGGCACGCAGGTATTCGGCACGCTGATCGGCAATGGCACGGTCAACCTCGGCGCGAATACGTTGACCATCGGCGATGCCACCAATGGTGTGTTCAGTGGTTCGATCGGCGGCACCGGTGGACTGATCAAGGAGGGCACCGGTACCGAAACATTGACCGGCACCAACACTTTCACGGGCGGCACCACCATCAACGCCGGCACGCTGGCGATCGGCGCCGGTGGCAGCCTGGCCGCTACCGGCGCAGTGAACCTGGCCAACGCCGGTACCGGTTTTGACATCTCCAGCGGTGGCAACCAGGCCATCGGTACATTGTCCGGCGTTGCCGGCAGCACGATCAGCCTTGGCGGCAACACACTGACCACCAACGCAGCGGGCAACAGCACCTTTGCCGGGGACATCAGTGGCGCCGGTGGCCTGGTCAAGAACGGTGCCGGCGTGCTCGGCCTCACCGGCAGCAACACCTTCGGTGGCGGAGTGGCGCTCAACGCCGGTGGTCTGTCGCTGGGCAGCAGTGGTGCCCTGGGCACCGGCACGCTGACCGTAGGCGGTGACGCCACGCTGGACGGCAGTGTGCCGCTGACCCTGGCCAACAACGTGCAGCTGGCAAGCGGCACGTTGACCCTGCTGGGGGGCACGCCGCTGACGCTGGACGGTGACATCGCCGGCAGTGGCAGCCTGCTCAAGGATGGTGCGGCGACGGTGACCCTGGGCGGCGCCAGCAGCTACACCGGCACCACGACGATCAACAGCGGCACCCTGGCGGTCGCCGCCGGTGGCAGCCTGTCCTCGGCCAGCACGGTGAACCTGGCCGGCGCCGGAACGCTGGACATCAGTGCGGCCGGCAACCAGGCCATTGGTGGCCTGGCCGGTGTTGCCAGCGGCAACGTGGTGCTCGGCGGTTCCACCCTGACCACCGGCGGCAGCAATGCCAGCACCACCTTCGGTGGCACCATCGGTGGAAGCGGTGGCCTGGTGCAGACTGGCACCGGCACGTTGACCCTGACCGGCAACAACACCTACACCGGTGGAACCACCATCAACGGTGGCAGCACCTTGCAGATCGGCAATGGCGGCGCGACCGGTGCGATCGTCGGCGACGTGACCAACAACGGCGCACTGGTGGTCAACCTGTCGGGCAACACGACACTCGTTGGCACCGTCAGCGGCAGCGGTGGCCTGACCCAGGCCGGCAGCGGCACGCTGACGCTGACCGGCAACAATACCTATACCGGCGGCACCACCATCAATACCGGTGGCACCCTGCAGGTGGGCAATGGTGGTGCAACGGGGGCGATCATCGGCGACGTCGGCAACAACGGCAGCCTGGTGTTCAACGTGGGTGGCAACACTACGCTCGCGGGCGTTGTCAGCGGCAGCGGCGGTCTGACCCAGGCCGGTGCCGGTACGCTGACCCTGACCGCCAATAACACCTACACCGGCGGTACCACCATCAACACCGGCGGTACGTTGCAGGTGGGCAATGGTGGCGCCACGGGTGCGATCACCGGCAACGTCAGCAACAACGGCAGCCTGGTGTTCAACGTCGGCGGCAATACCACGCTTGGTGGCGTGGTCAGTGGCAGCGGCGGGTTGACCCAGGCCGGCAGCGGCACGCTGGTCCTTACCGGCAACAACACCTATACCGGTGGCACCACGATCAACACCGGCGGTACCGTGCAGATCGGCAACGGCGGCGCCAGCGGCGCGGTCACCGGCAACATCACCAACAACGGTGGCCTGGTGGTCAACACCGGCAGCACCACCACGCTGGGTGGCAGCATCAGTGGCGCGGGCAGCATCGTGCAGGCCGGCCCTGGCCTGCTCAACCTGGGCGGCAACAGTGGCGGATTCACCGGTACCGGTCAGGTCACCGGTGGTGGCCTGAATGTCACCGGCACCGTCGGTGGCCAATGGACCATCGGCAGCGGCACCACGTTGTCGGGTACCGGCACCATCGGCGGCAGCGCTGGCGGCGTCACCGTGAGCAGCGGCGGTGTGCTGTCGCCGGGCAACGGCCCGGGCAATGGCAGCAGTGGCGGCAACGGTACGGGCGCGATCACCGTGGGCGGCAACCTGACCCTGGCACCGGGCAGCACGCTGTCGGTCGACCTGGGCGCTACCGGCAGTGACGTGGTGCAGGTGGGCGGCAGCGCGAACATCGGTGGTGCATCGGTGGTGGTCAATGCCATCGACCCGAACACCAGCTACCAGCAGGGCCAGCAGTACACGATCATCAACGCAGGCGGCGGCGTCAGCGGGCAGTTCGTGCCCCCCACCACCACCTCGGCGTTCCTCTCACTGAGCCCGGTCTACACAGCGAATGCCGCGCAGCTGAAGATCGATGTGAAGCAGACAGCGGCCTTCGTCACGGCTGCGCAGACCCGCAACCAGCTGGGCGTGGCATCGGCGCTGGACAGCCTGCCGCAGACCGGCGCGGCGCTGGGCCTGTACAACACGCTGTTGGCCTACGACACCGCCACCGCGCGCAACGCGTTCAACCAGCTCTCCGGTGAAGTGCATGCGGCCAGCCGTGCAGTGCTGCTGTACGACAACTACCTGGAAGAGGGCATCCGCCAGCGTCTCGGCAGCGAGTTGCCGACGGTGCGTGGCGAGCGTGCTTCGGCATGGCTGGCGGGTAGCGGCAAGGTGTTCAAGCAGGACGGCGATGGCAACGGTGACGAGATCCGTGCCAACCGCAATGCACTGATGGCCGGCGTCGATTGGAAGCTCGGCGAGCATGTGGTGCTGGGTGCGGCGGCGGGCAGCGAGCGGCTGGATACGCGGCTGTACGATCGCCAGTCGCGTGCACGCCTGCGTGGCAACACCTATGGACTGTATGCGCAGGGCGAGTGGAACAACGGATTTGCGGTCGGTGGCAGTGTGTCGCGCGGCGATTACCGCACGCGCACCACGCGTGAAGTGCCGCTGCTGGCACAGACGCTGCACAGCCGCCAGGATTCGGATGTCACCATCGCCCAGATCGAAGGCAGCTGGACCTGGACCCATGGCAGGACGCAACTGCAACCGTATGTGCAGTTCACCAAGCACTGGGTGGACAGCGATCGCGCGGTGGAGCAGGGCGGCAGCGCGGCGCTGGTACTGGAGGGCGGCAAGGACACGCTCAATGTCAGCACCGTCGGCGTACGCGGCCGCTGGGATGTGGGCAGCGGCGAGCGCTATCCGGCACAGCTGACGGTCGGGCTGGGCTGGCAGCATGCGTCCGGTGACACCGACGTGGCCAGCCGGCAGAGCTTCGCCGTCGGTGGCAATGCGTTCGATGCCTACAGTGCCGTGATGGCGCGCAACGCACTGGTCAGCCAGGTCGGTGTGGCCGTCGGCCTGGGACGCAGCAGCCAGCTGTCGCTGTTCGTGCAGGGCCAGCATGGCGACGGTCGCAACGATATCGGTGGCCAGTTGAACCTGCGCGTCGGGTTCTGAGCCAGCGCGTGTCTTCGACGGATCCACGCCATGCGTGGATCCGTCGAGAGCCGGGTTACAGCACCCGCTGCATCTCCACGGCGTCGATTCCGGCGCCGTGGCCATCGGCTACCACGCGTACCACCTGGAAGCCGAGGCCGGCATAGAAGCCCTGCGTGTGCTGGCTGGTGCTGAGCGTAATGCGCTGGATGGATGGGTCTGCTTCAGCCTGATGCAAGCGGGCCACTGCCAGTGCGCGTCCCAGCCCCTGTCTGTGGCGACTTCGTTCGACCATGCCCCAGCACAAGCTGGCGCTGCCATCGCCGCAGTGCCAGAGGCCGCCGCAGGCCACCACCTGGCCCTCGACCTCGATCACCTGGAAGGCGCGTGGCACGGCATGTTCGTGCAGGAAGCGCTCGAAGTCACCCCGCTCTGCCGGTGCGAAGTAGGTGGGCACGTTGCTGTCGAAGATCGACAGGCAGGCGGTGATGTCGGTGCAGCGGTAGGGGCGGGGTGTCATGAATGACTGTCATCGTGGTGGCGGGCACATTGTGCGCGAGGTCCGGACCATTGATGTCCGGATATGGCGAGCCCGGAAACCGGTCCGGACGCAGACTGCGGGTCCCCGTCATCAGGAGGTTCCATGTCCAACGTTCACCAGAACTTCGTTCAACTCCATCAACGCGCTGGTCTTTATGTGCTGCCCAACGTATGGGATGCCGGTGGCGCACGCCTGGTCCAGCAGCTGGGAGCTGTCGCGGTGGGAACATCGAGTGCTGCCATGGCGTGGTCCTGCGGCTATGCCGATGGCGGTGCGCTGCCGGATACCGCGCTGCTGCAGCGGGTTTCAGAAATTGTTGGTGTGACCTCGCTGCCGGTCACGGTCGATATCGAGGACGGTTACAGCGATGTCCCCGATGCGGTCGCTGAGCGGGTGCTGCGCCTGGTGGAGGCGGGTGCAGTAGGGATCAACATCGAAGACGGTGCCGGCAGCCCTGCGGCGCTGGTGGGCAAGATCACCGCCATCCGTTCGGCGCTGGGCGGACGATCGCTGTTCATCAATGCGCGCACCGATGTGTATCTGCGCGGCCTGGCTGAAGAGGATGAGGCGGTCAGGATGAGCATCGATCGGCTGCAGGCCTATGCACGTGCCGGTGCCGACGGCGGCTTCGTGCCCGGACTTCGCGCGCTGGACGAGGCTGCTGCAGTTGCCAGCGGCGTGTCGCTGCCTCTCAACCTGATGTGGCTGCCAGGGATGGCGCCGTTTGCTGCGCTGTCTCAGGCCGGCGTGCGGCGGCTGAGCGCTGGCCCGGCCTTGTTCATGCACGCATGGACAGCGATGGCTGCGGCGACCACGGATTTTCTCGGCGGTGTCATGGCGATGCCCGAGGGCGCACCGGGCTATGCGGCCTTGAACCAGCTGTTCAGCGACAGGTGAGGGCGCCAAGGCGGGGCGCGCCGACAGGCTCGACCACGGGCGGGTAGTCGATGCGACCGGGCCGAGGCATCCACGCATGGCGTGGATCTACTGCCGTAGCTGGAGGAACAAGCCCCTTTGTTGAGGGGCTGCCCCGACAGGGGCGGGGAGAGGCCGGCGAAGGGAAGGGCCCGAACGTTGCGCAGCAACGTTTGGGGCGAAGCGCGCGCAGCGCACTTCGCGTCCCCAGCCAGATAAATAAAAAAGGGCTGCTGTCCGGCTCTACCCCTGCAGGCCGTCGAACCTGGGCGGACGCGGTTCCTTCGGTCATCCACGCATGGCGCGGATCTACTGCCGTATCTGGGGGAACAAGCCCCTTTGTTGAGGGGCTGCCCCGACAGGGGCGGGGAGAGGCCGGCGAAGGGAGGGGCCCGAACGTTGCGCAGCAACGTTTGGGGCGAAGCGCGCGCAGCGCACTTCGCGTCCCCAGCCAGATAAATAAAAAAGGCCGCCCGAAGGGCAGCCTTTTTTATTTATCTGGCGGAGAGAGGGGGATTCGAACCCCCGAAGCGCGGTTTAGACGCTTACACACTTTCCAGGCGTGCTCCTTCAACCACTCGGACACCTCTCCGGATCCCTGCCATCGGCAAACGCCTCAGCAGGGGCGCAGATTCTAGCGGGCGCAGCGGCAGGACACAAGCACTGGTTTGCAGGGCGAGAGGGCTGGACAGGCGTGGCACAATGGAACATCCGATGGAAGACGGTGGCCTGATGTCCTATCTCGTCCTTGCCCGCAAGTGGCGTCCGAAGCGTTTTGCCGAGCTGGTGGGCCAGGAACACGTGGTCCGTGCGCTCAGCAATGCGCTCGACAGCGGCCGGGTCCACCATGCGTTCCTGTTCACCGGTACCCGCGGCGTGGGCAAGACCACGATCGCGCGCATCTTCGCCAAGTCGCTGAACTGCGAGCAGGGCACCAGTGCCGATCCCTGCGGCCAGTGTGCGGCCTGCCTGGACATCGACGCCGGTCGCTACATCGACCTGCTGGAAATCGATGCCGCGTCCAATACCGGCGTGGACGATGTGCGCGAGGTGATCGAGAACGCCCAGTACATGCCCTCGCGTGGCAAGTACAAGGTGTACCTGATCGACGAGGTGCACATGCTGTCCAAGGCCGCGTTCAATGCGCTGCTGAAGACGCTGGAAGAACCGCCGGAACATGTGAAGTTCCTGCTGGCCACCACCGATCCGCAGAAGCTGCCGGTCACCGTGCTCAGCCGCTGCCTGCAGTTCAACCTCAAGCGCCTGGATGAAGACCAGATCCAGGGGCAGATGACCCGCATCCTCACTGCCGAGGAGATCGAGTCGGACCCGACCGCCATCGTGCAGCTGGCCAAGGCCGCCGACGGCAGCCTGCGTGATGGCCTGTCGCTGCTCGACCAGGCCATTGCCTATGCCGGCGGTGCGCTGCGTGAGGACGTGGTGCGCACCATGCTGGGCACGGTCGACCGCACCCAGGTGGCGGCCATGCTCGATGCCCTGGCCGAGGGCGATGGCCCGCGCCTGCTTCAGGTGGTCGCGGCACTGGCCGAGTTCTCGCCGGACTGGAGCGGGGTGCTCGATGCGCTGGCCGAGGGCCTGCACCGCATCCAGGTGCAGCAACTGGTGCCGGGCGCGTCCGCCGCTGCCGAGGGACTGGATGCCAGCGTGTTTGCTGAACGCCTGCGCCCGGAAGTGGTCCAGCTCTGGTATCAGATGGCCCTGAATGGTCGTCGCGATCTGCCATTGGCGCCCAGCCCGCGCGCCGGCTTTGAAATGGCCGTGCTGCGCATGCTGGCGTTCCGCCCTGCGGCTGCCGTGCCGTCGGTGCCGCGTACTCCGGAATCCTCCGGTGGCAGCGCACCGACCGGTACGGGCCAGACCGGGGGCGGCCTTGCTGGCAGCCACGAAGGAGCTGCACCGGCCGCTGCTGCGGCGCCAGAAGCCGCAGCGGTCACCCAGGCAATTGCGGCACCCGTGTTGGCGGCGGCAACCGCGCAGACGCCGAACCCGGCGCCACAGCGCGAACCCGAGCCGGAGCCCGAGCCGACCCCGGAACCGGATCCGACCCCTGAACCTGAACCGGCTCCGGTCGAGGAACCCGGATCCCCGCTGCCGATGAAGGCGCAGTTGGCTCCCGAGGCGGCCACGCCCAAGGCACCTGCCGAGGCAGATGACCTGCCGCCGTGGGCGACCGATGAGGCTGGCGCGCGCGATGAAGCGCTGGCGGCCGAGATGGCAACGCCCGACGCGGCCATGGTCGCGCCGTGGCACGAGCCGCCGGCGCCGGCTTCACCGCCGGTTGCAGAGGCTGTTGCCGCGCCGGAGCGTTCGTTCCGTGCCGAGGGTATCGACATCGCCCCGGCACCGGTTGCGGCAAAGGAAAAGGCCTCGCCGGCAGGCAGCGTCAGTGACCTGGCCTGTGCCGAAGACTGGCTCGACCTGATCGCCAACAGTGGCCTCAGCGGTCCGTCGCGACAGCTTGCGGCCAATGCGGCCTTCATCAGTTGCCAGCATGGGGTCTTGAAACTGGGCCTTTCGCCCGGATTTGAATACCTGCGCTCCGAGCGCGCGCTGGCAGCGTTGGGCGAGGTGCTGGAAAAGTCCCTTGGCCACGCGCTGAAGATCGTGGTCGAAACCGTGGAAACCGAGCAGGTCCCGGCGGAGACCCTGCACCAGCGCGCCGACCGCCAGCGTGGCGAGCGGCAGCAGGCTGCCGAGGCCATTTTCATGGACGACCCGGAAGTCCAGCTGCTGATCCAGCAGCACGGCGCCCGGGTTGTTTCCGATTCCATCCGTTCTTTTGACGAGTAAGACGACATGCGCGGCAATATCGCCCAACTGATGCAGCAGGCCCAGAAGATGCAGGAAAACCTGCAGAAGGCCCAGGAAGAAATCGCCAAGATCGAAGTGACCGGCAGCGCCGGTGGCGGCATGGTCAGCGTTACCCTGACCGGCGCCAAGGAGTGCCGCAAGGTACGCATCGATCCGTCGCTGGCCAGTGATCCGGAAATGCTGGAAGACCTGATCGCCGCCGCCTTCAACGACGCATCGAACAAGATCGACGCCGAGTCGAAGTCGAAGATGGGTTCGGCCACTGCCGGCATGCAGCTGCCGCCGGGCATGAAGATGCCGTTCTGATGTCCGGTCTGGCACCCGCACTGCCGGGTGCCATGCACTGTGTAGCGTCGAGCGTGCTCGATTGCCCGCAATTTCCAGTCGAGCACGCTCGGCTCCACAGAACACGCCGCCGTGTCCGCACCCCTGCTTGAACAACTGATCGATGCACTGCGGGTGTTGCCTGGCGTAGGCCAGAAGACGGCGCAGCGCATGGCTTACCACCTGCTCGAACGCGAGCGCGAAGGTGGCAAACGCCTTGCCGAGACGCTGGCGCAGGCGGTTGAACGCATCGGTCACTGTGCGCAGTGCCGCGACTTCAGCGAAACCGAGCTGTGCCCGACCTGCGCCAATGGCAGCCGCGAGCGCAGCCAGCTGTGCGTGGTGGAATCGCCGGCTGACCGCCTGGCGATCGAGAACGCCACCGGCTATCGCGGCGTTTACTTCGTGCTGCAGGGGCGCCTGTCGCCGCTGGATGGCATCGGCCCGCGCGAGCTGGGTCTGGAGCAGCTGGAACAGCGCCTGGCCGAGGCGGAGGTGCAGGAACTGATCATTGCCACCAGCGCCACCGTCGAAGGCGAAGCTACCGCGCACTATCTCGCGCAGCTGGCGCGTGCCCGCCAGGTGCGGCCGAGTCGACTGGCCCAGGGCCTGCCCCTCGGTGGTGAGCTGGAGTACGTCGATCGCGGCACGCTGTCGCACGCGTTCGGCACCCGCAGCGAAGTGCGCGATTGAGTCGATGCCGGGCATGCCCCGACGTTACCGGCCTACAATGCGGAAAACACCCCGCCGAGGCCGACCATGAGCAGCGAAACCCTCTTCAGCAAGATCATCCGTCGCGAGATCCCGGCCACCATCGTCTATGAAGACGACGACGTGCTGGCGTTCAAGGACATCGCACCGCAGGCGCCGGTGCACGTGCTGTTCATTCCGAAGAACGAGATCATTCCGACCCTGGATGACCTGCAGCCGTCGCAGGCGCACCTGATCGGCAAGCTGGCGCTGGCCGCCGCCGAGTACGCGCGTCGGGAAGGTTTCGCGCAGGACGGCTACCGCATCGTGATGAACTGCCGCGAAGATGCCGGGCAGACCGTGTTCCATATCCACATGCATCTGCTGGCTGGCGCGCCGCTGGGCCACTTCGGTACGCCAGGGCGTTGAGGCGGCCATCCACGCATGGCGTGGATCTACTGTTGTTGGTGCGCTGTCGATCCACGCCTGGCGTGGATGAAAAAAGGCCGCCCGATGGGCGGCCTTGTGCATCATGCGTACCGGGCCTGGACTACCACCAGCCCCAGCCGCGGTAACCGCCCCAGTACGGGCCATACGGGCCCGGGCCCCACGGTCCGTAGGGGTAGGGCACCACATCGACCTGGCGCTGCTCCGGCCACAGGTAGATCACGTCGGCAGACAGCTTCGGCAGCCGGTAGTCGTAATCGCCGATACGGGTGTTGGCGTAGCCATCGATCTTGCCGATGAAGGTCACGTCGCGGCCGGCTTCGAACACGGCCGGATCGTAGAAGCCGGCGCGGCAGGCGATGAAGCGGCCGTCGCTGGCATCGGAAGAGGTGGTGTTCGGGCGGCCACTGCCGTTGAGCGGGCGCGAGATGATCTGGAAACAGGTCTCGCCCTGGCCGGGCTTGGTTTCGATGATCCGGCCACCCCAGCGCACCGGCGTGCCGACCTGCTGGGTGGCAACCGAGTCGCGCGGGGAAACCAGGCTGAACTGTCCCTGCAGCGGCTTGGGGGCCGTGGCGCAGGCCGACAAGGCCAGGGCGGCCACGGCGGTGAGGAGGAACTTGGTATTCATGGGGAGGCTCCGGAAGTCGGGCGATGCCTGCGCAGGTCCCGCAATAATGGGGCGAGCTCGGTACAAGTGCCAGCGTAGCGTGCATCAGCGAAACGCTGGCTGAGTGTGATGAGGGCCGGGTCGGGGCACTGTGCGTGGACCCGGCGGGCCCAGTGCAGGGCCGGTTCGTGCGGTTCGCGGCCCAGACCCAGCCGCGCATAGCGCTGCCCCAGCCGGTGCCAGGCGCGCAGCAGCGGGTCACGCTCGCGTTCGCCACGGGCCAGCAGCCACGCCATCCACGCCAGCGCCAGCAACGCGGCCATCACGAAGCCGGCCAGCAGCTGTCCAGGGCCGAGGTCGTCCAGCCCGAACGGTTGCAGCAACTGCTGCTGGCGGCGCGCGTCGAAGGACAGCACCAGTTCGTTCCAGCCCCTGCGCATCCAGTCGCCGACCTGGCCCAGCTGCAGCCAGCGGTGCTGCAGGCCGGTATCGGCCCCGGCCTGCAGGCGATCGTCGAGCGTGTCCAGGATGCGCTCGGGTGCTACTGCCGCTGTCGGATCGATGCGTACCCAGCCGCGTTGCGGCAGCCACACCTCAGCCCAGGCGTGGGCGTCCATCCGCCGCAGCACCCAGTAGTCGCCGATCCGGTTGCGCGTGCCGCCGGCGAACCCGGTGACCACCCGCGCGGGAATGCCGGCATTGCGCATCAGCACCACGAAGGCAGAGCTGAAATGCTGGCAGTAGCCGGCCTTGTAGTCGAACAGGAATGCATCGACCGGATCGCGCCCGGGGGCCGGTGTTGCCAGCGTGTACGAGAAGTCCGCGGTGATCCACGCCAGGGCGCGACGGACCACGGCGGCGTCATCGGTGCCCGCCTCCTGCCGCCACTGTCGGGCCAGGCTTGCCGTGCGTGGATTGAAGCCTTCCGGCAACTGCAGCGCAGCGCGACGCTGGTACGACGACAGCGTGGCATCGAAGCGCTGCGGCGGAGCCGAGTGCAGGCGCCACCGGCTCAGTGCGGACAATGCGCGGTCGCTGCTCAGGCTCAGGGCTGCATCCAGCCGGCTGCCCTCTGGTGCGGCAGTAGGGAGATCCAGCGCGACCAGCTGGCGACGGTCGGTGGGTTCGTAATCGATCTGATAGTCCCAGCCCTCCGTGCCGTGTTCCACGATGGCTGGCGGCAGACCTTCGGTACGGCGGTCGCGTCGCCAGACATGCCCATCGAACTGGGTCAGTACCGGCCCGCGCCAGTAGCGCTGTGCCGGCGCTGGAACCGCGCCGAAGAACTGCGCCCGCAGGGCCGGGGTGTCGTCGGCCATCAGGTCCAGCCACTTGTCCGGCTCCATCGTGTCCGACAGCCCCGGTGTGCCGACGGCGCGTTCGGGAATGCCCCACAGCGGCGTGGCCAACCGCGGGAACAGCCAGAAGCAGGCCAGCGCCAGCGGCAGGCCGATCAGCAGCAGGCGACCGACACCGCGCAACTGCGTGGTCAGCGGCGGCGGCGCACTGCGGCCTTCACCCTGCGCCAGGCGCTGCAGCGCAATCAGGGCGCTGACGCCGGCCAGCACCGCGAGCACGGTGGTCAGCGGCCCTTGGTCGAGCAGGAAGGCAGCAAACGGTGAAAACAGGGCAAAGCCGAGCAGGCTGCGTGCATCGCGCAGGGTACGCAGCTCGCTGGACTTGATGGCCAGCATCGCCGCCAGCAGCGCGCAACCGGTATCCCGGCCGGGGCGCACCGCCCCCATCTGCCAGACGATGGCAGCAAGCATGCCCAGCACCAGCAGTACCCGCACCGGCATCGGCAGCACGCCGCGCTGTGACAGTGCTGCGGTGACGAGCGCCGCCACGGCGATCAACGTGGCCAATGCGGTGGGCAGCTGCAGCAGCAGCGGCAACAAGGCCAGTGCGGCGCTGGCCAGCGTCCACGTGCGGGTGTTGCGGTCCAGCAGCAGGGCAGGCTCAGTCATGGGGAAGCAATGCCAGCGCGCGCAGGCACAGATGGTGGTGGCCGGCGCCCTGGCCGGGGCCGAGCGGTGGCTGCATCGGCAGCAGCAGCGTATAGCGACGGCCTTCGCGCTCGGCGCTGTCCACCCAGCGTGCCAGCCGCGCGATGCGGGCCTCCTGGCCCAAGGGGGCCAGCGCGCGCCAGTCCAGCACGACCTCGATGCCTATCGGTTTTTCATACTCGCGTACCAGCAGCGTGTCGCGGCGCGCCGAGTGTTTCCAGGCAATGCTGCGGGGGGGATCCCCGGCGCGATACGGGCGCAGCTGGTGCAGTTCCTCGCCGTTGGCATGGGCGCGGGTGTGCAGCGGATCGCTGCCCTGCTGCGGCAGCGGCGGTGCCTTCGCTTCGGCCAGCGGGTAGACCAGCAGGGGTTCTTCCGGCCACACCCATGACCACGCCCTGACCAAGCCAAGCGGCTGGGTGCTGGACAGGCGGATGCGAGGCAGCTCCAGCCAGCCACGGCGTTCGCTGGGCACTTCCAGCGCGGCTTCGCCGCGGCCGTGCGCGGGCAGGTCGAGCCACGCTTCGCTGTTCCCCAATTGCAGGTGCAGGCCGTGGCGCGCCCGTGGGTCGCGCAGCGACAGGTCCACGCGCAGGCGCAGCGGTTGCCCGGCCGGCACCGGCTCGGCGGAGATCGCATCGATCTGTACGCCCGACAGCTGCAGGTGTGCGGCGATGGTGCTGGCGATCGCGGCTGCGGTCAGCAGCAGCGCCAGCAACAGGGCCGGATTGTTGTTGTAGTTGAGCGCGCCCAGCAGCATCGCGACCAGCAGGCAGGCCACAAACAGGCCGAAGCGGGTGGGCAGCACATAGATGCGCCGGCGGTCCAGCCGCTGCGGCAACGACTCGGGCGTACGCGGGCGTGCCATCTGCAGCAGTCGCCGGGCATGCGATGCCATCTTCAATCGACCGCGACGGTCTGCAGGATCGCCCGTGCCAGCGCCGGCCCTGTGCTGGACTCGGCTTCGCCCACCAGGCGATGGCCCGCCACCGCCACGAACAGGGTCTGCACGTCTTCGGGCACGACGTGGCCACGGCCGAGCAGCAGCGCATGTGCCCTGGCGGCACGCAGCAGGGCAAGGCCGGCGCGCGGCGACAATCCCACGCGTACGCCGGCATGCTGGCGGCTGCGGGTCAGCAGGGCCTGCACGTAGTCCACCAGCGCATCGCTGACATGTACCTGGCCGACCGCTTCGCGCAGGGCGCGTACCTGGTTGTCGTCCAGCTGCGGCAGCGCGCGGGCGATCAGGTCGCGACGATCGCTGCCGCGCAGCAGTTCACGCTCGGCCTGTGCGCTGGGATAGCCCATCGCCAGCCGCAGCAGGAACCGATCCAGTTGCGAGTCGGGCAACGGGAAGGTGCCCGACAGATCCACCGGGTTCTGCGTGGCGATCACGAAGAACGGATCGGGCAGGGCATGTGTCTGACCGTCGAGGGTGACCTGCTGCTCGGCCATCGCTTCCAGCAGGGCGCTCTGCGTGCGCGGCGGCGCCCGGTTGATTTCGTCGGCCAGCAGCACGTGGGTGAACACCGGCCCGGGATGGAACTGGAACTGGCGGCTGCCGGCGTCGTACACCGATACGCCGAGCACGTCGGCAGGCAGCAGGTCGGAGGTGAACTGCACGCGCTGGAAGCTCAGCCCCAGGCTGCTGGCCAAGGCGTGGGCCAATGTGGTCTTGCCGAGACCAGGCAGGTCTTCGATCAGCAGGTGGCCGCCAGAGAGCAGGGCCACGAAGGCCAACCGCACCTCATGCACCTTGCCCAGCACCAGCGCGTTGACCTGGTCCTGAGCGTTGCGCAGGGACTGACGCAGTTGATCGGTTAGCATGCTGGGCATGGGGGACGAAGCTGTCATGGTCGTCTCAAGTTCGGTAACCGGTCGATTCTATCCATACATCAATGCAGGGCGAACAGCGCGCACGTACGATTTTTCTCTGGTTATGGACGCTCGTCACAGCGGCCAAACTGGTCGTGGCCGCACGCCTGCCGTTGTTCGTCGATGAGGCGTTCTATTGGCAGGAAGGCCAGCATCTGGCTGCGGCCTATTCGGATCTGCCGGGGCTGACGGCCTGGTTGACCCGGTTGGGTGTGGAGCTTGGCGGCCAGCATGTGCTTGCGCTGCGCCTGCCGTTCCTGGCCATCGGTGCACTGCTGCCGCTGCTGGTATCGCGCATTGCAGCGCGCTGGTTCGGCAATGTTGCCGGTTGGCAGGCCGGCAGCTTGACGCTGCTGATGCCGTTGTCGGCAACGCTGGGCCTGCTGGCCGTACCTGATGTGCCGATGGCACTGGCAGCCGTGCTGTGCCTGGACGCCGGCGCACGCCTGCTGCGCAGCGTCGACGCTTCCTCGGCGGTGAAGTTGGCGCTGGGCCTGCTGATCGGTGCGCTCAGCCACTATCGCTTCATCGGTGTGATCGGCGTCGGCTTCATTGCTCTGCTGGCGCTGCCGCAGGGCCGGCGCATGCTGGCCGATCCGCGCGTCTGGGTGGCCCTGGCCGTTGGCGTAGTGGCATGGCTGCCGCTGTTGGCCTGGAATGCCGACAATCACGATGCCGGACTGAAGTTCCAGGTGGTCGAGCGTCATCCGTGGGCGTTCGAGTGGCGCGGCCTGTGGTTCCTGGTGATCCAGCCGATGCTGGTGACGCCCATCCTCTGCATCGCGATGTGGAAAGTTGCACTGGCCGGCACCCGCAGCGGCGGCGGTGCGCGCGTGCAGTGGCGCTATTTCGGCCTGGTCGGTGGCGTGTCGACACTGGGTATCTTCGCACTGGGCTTCTTCACCGACGTCGAGCGCATCAGCTTCCATTGGCCGCTGCCGGGCTACCTGGCCCTGCTGGTAGCGGTGCCGGTGATACTCAACGGCTGGCCGCGCTGGTTGCGGCGTACCGGCTGGTGGCTGGCCGGGCTGGGCATGGTGCTGGCCTTCGGCTATTACCTGATGGCGTCCTCGTCATCGCTGCGCGAGCAACTGGCCGGCGACAAGTATTACCCGCGCAACTTCGCCGGCTGGCAGCCGCTGGCTGCTGCGGTTCGCGAAGAACTTCAGCAGATGCCTGAAGGCAGCCGCGTACTGGCCGGCAACTTCAAGGTAGGTGCCGAACTGGGCTTCCAGCTGGGCCGCGGTGACATCGACGTGCTGCCGCATCCGCTCAATGACAAGCACGGCCGTACCGCGCAGTTGGCGCAATGGAACCAGTTGCATGAAGGCGAGCGCGACGTGCCGATGCTGCTGGTGCTGTCGCCCAGCGATCAGCGTTTCCGCGATCTGCTCGCCCGCTACCACGCCATCTGTGAACAGGTAGGGCCGCTGCCGCCACCACGCGTGGTCAGCAACGATCACGGATTCCAGCGCTTCCTGCTGTTCCGCCTGCCGGCAAAGCGCGCACAGGGGGCGTGCGTGACACCTGCGCTGGCCTACCTGGACTCGCCGGCCAATGCTGAGAAAGTGTCGGGCACGTTGGCGGTGAAGGGCTGGGCGTTCAAGGAAGGCGCCGGCCTGCTGCGTGTGGAAGTGTTGGTGGATGGGCGTTCGATCGGTGATGCACGCTATGGCCGCGAGCACGATATCCGCTCATTCTGGTCCGATTCCAATGACCCGCAGCATCCACGGGTCGGCTTTGATGCCGAAGTGGATACCACCACGCTGACGCCTGGCCGACATTGGCTGGGCCTGCGCCTGCACGGTCGCGATGGCAGCGTGGAGCAGTGGCAAGAGCAGCCCTTCGTGGTTGAAAAGCGCTGAGGCCTCGTGCCCCCTGTGAGGGGCCTGCACTCGGCTCGACGCATGGCTTGGCCCTGTACTTGCGGGCGGGCAACTTTACGGCACCGCGAATCCGGCCCTGCGCAGCAATCCGCACAGTGCGATCAGCGGCAGCCCGATCAGCGCCGTGGGGTCTTGGTTGTCGATGGCCTCGAACAGGCTGATGCCCAGGCCTTCGCACTTGAAGCTGCCGGCGCAGTCCAGTGGCTGTTCGATGGCCACGTAGCGGGCGATCTCCGGCGCCTGCAGCGCGCGGAAGCGCACCTGGGTCGTATCCATTGCCGAAAGTGATTCTCCGTCTCGGATGAGACTGACGGCCGTGTGGAAGCGCACCGTCTGCCCGGACATTGCCGCCAGCTGCGCGCAGGCCGCCTCGACCGTGCCCGGCTTGCCCAGCGGCTGACCGTTCAGGTCCGCCACCTGGTCCGAGCCGATCACCCAGCTGCCGGGGTGGCGGGCGGCCACCTCGGCCGCCTTCGCGCTGGCCAGGCGTGCCGCCAGCGCCAACGGCGCCTCGCCGGCCTCCGCAGTCTCATCCACCTGCGGGCGTGCGCAGTCGAAGGGCAGGCCCAGCCGTTCCAGCAGGTCGCGGCGGTAGCGGGAGGTGGAGGCCAGGACCAAGGCAGGCATGCAGGAATTCCGGGGGCGGGGCGCGGCAGTCTGGCCCGGTACCGCCAGCCACAGCAAGCCTTTCATGGCAGTCATTTGACACGCGACCTGGCGATCCTTAATATTCGGCGGCTTATGTCCGCGAACGTACCCGAAACGCTGGATGCCTGGCGGATGGTCGTAGCGCGAAGGCGCTTCGACGGTCAGGTTCCCCTGGCTGAATTGACTCGCCTGCAGGGGCTTGTCGCAGATACCGAAGGTGAGTGTAATTACTCGCTCGAATTCGGTCGCGACGAGATCTTGCGGGTATCCTATGTGGAACTGACCATCGATACCGCGTTGCCGCTGACCTGTCAGCGCAGCATGCAGCGTTTCCTGCTGCCGGTGAAGATGACCCAGAGGCTTGGCCTGATCCGCGAGGAAGACGAGGAATCGTCTTTGCCGGAGGAATACGAGCCGTTGCTGGTGCCGGAAGATGGCCAGCTGCGTCCGTTGGACCTGGTCGAGGACGAGTTGGTGCTGGCGGTGCCGGTGGTACCCCTGTCGCCGTACGGTGAGGCAGTCGACAAGGACTGGGCGCCGACCGAAGAAGAAATTGAAAAGGCCAATCCGTTCGCGGCGTTGGCGGCATTGAAGAAACAATAGCAGCCGGTTGTCGTCGGCGGCTGCGGCGAAAGCGAAAAGTGTGCTGGACGCTGGCGTCCTGTGCGACGAAACGACGAAGCAAAACGAACCGAGTTTGGAGCAATCCCATGGCTGTCCAGAAATCCCGTGTTACCCCGTCCCGTCGCGGCCAGCGTCGTTCGCATGACGCCCTGAGCGCCAAGCAGCTGTCGACCGACCCGACCACCGGCGAAGTGCATCTGCGTCACCACATCACTGCTGACGGTTTCTACCGCGGCAAGAAGGTCATCCAGACCAAGTCTTCGGCTGTCCAGGAAGACTGATGTGCCGGAAGGTCGCTGCCCGCTGGGCAGCGGCCTTCGCCTTCTTTCCCGGGCACGCCGGTGAACGGCGGCTCGTGCAACAGGAAACATGATGAGCAAGCGGATCTACTCGAGGATCGCGGGCACCGGTAGCTATTTGCCGGAAAAAGTCCTGACCAACGCCGACCTGGAAAAAATGGTCGAGACCTCGGACGAGTGGATCCAGACGCGCACCGGTATCCGTGAACGGCACATCGCTGCCGAAGGCGAAACCACCAGCGATCTCGGCTACCAGGCCGCGCTGCGTGCGATCGAAGCCGCTGGTATCGACGCTTCGCAGCTCGACATGATCGTGGTCGGTACGACCACTCCTGATCTGATCTTTCCCTCCACCGCGTGCCTGATCCAGGCCAAGCTCGGTGTGAGCGGCTGTCCCGCTTTCGACGTCAACGCGGCCTGTTCGGGCTTCGTGTTCGCGCTCAGCGTGGCTGACAAATTCATCCGCTCCGGTGATGCCCGCCATGTGCTGGTGATCGGCACGGAAACCCTGACCCGCATCGTCGATTGGGAAGACCGCACCACCTGCGTGCTGTTTGGTGATGGCGCGGGCGCCGTCGTGCTCAAGGCCGACGAAGAAACCGGCATCCTCAGCACCCACCTGCATTCGGACGGCAGCAAGAAAGAGCTGCTGTGGAATCCGGTCGGCGTTTCGGTCGGTTTCGGTGAAGGCAACAACGGTGGCGGCACCATCAACATGAAGGGCAACGACGTGTTCAAGTACGCCGTCAAGGCGCTGGACTCGGTCGTGGACGAAACCCTGGATGCCAACGGCCTGACCAAGTCCGACCTGGACTGGCTGATCCCGCACCAGGCCAACCTGCGCATCATCGAAGCCACTGCCAAGCGGCTGGAGATGTCGATGGATCAGGTCGTGGTCACCGTCGACAAGCATGGCAACACCTCGTCGGCCTCGGTGCCGCTGGCCCTGGATGCTGCTGTTCGTTCCGGCAGGGTCGAGCGCGGCCAGCTGTTGCTGCTGGAAGCGTTCGGCGGTGGCTTCACGTGGGGTTCGGCACTGCTGCGCTATTGATAGTGCCAGTTACGACAACGTGAAACTGTCGTTACGGCCCCTCTGGGGCCGTAATGCGTTAAAGGAGACTGTCATGGTTGAGCCCATCGTCATCGAAGGGCAGCGCGCCTGGCTGAAGCAGTACGGCGAAGGAAGCCGAGCGGTGGCCCTGGGCCTGCTCAATTTTGTTGCCCGCCGGTTCCATCTCGATGCCCTGCGCCCGCCGCCGCACCGCGGTGGCGATGCCGCGCGCGAAACCGAGGCCCGCCGGCTGGCGGAACTGCAGGCGCAGGGCGTGAACGTGCCCGCGGTGATCGGCAGCGGCCATGCCGCGCTGGTGATCGGCGACAACGGCAGCTCGTTCAATACCTGCCTGCGCGAAGCCGATGATGCAGGCCGCGATCGCCTCGTGGCCGCGGCAATGCAGGCCATCGCCGAAGCACACGCACGTGGCGCCTATTTCGGCCAGCCGCTGCCGCGCAACCTCACCTGGGATGGCCAGAACGTCGGTTTCATCGACTTCGAAGAAGATCCGCTGGAAGTCATGGACCTGGCCGAAGCGCAGGCGCGTGACTGGCTGATGTTCGGCTACGGCGTGGCCAAGTACTACGCTGACCGCCCCGAAAGCCTGCAGGCGATGATGGCCGAGGCGATGAACGGGGTGCAGGCACCGGTACGCGCGCATGTGCACGCCGTCAGCGGCCGTCTGCAGCGCCTGGCGCGGGTGTGCATGAAGCTGGGGCGCTCGGCGCGTGCGCTGGCCCACTCCATCTTCATCACCCATGGCGCCACCACGCTGGGCCTGCTGATGGTGGTCGGCCTGTGCATGGACTGGTTTGCCGACGGCGAGCTGGACATCCTGCAGCTGCTCTGCTGATCGCGGTCCGCCGGGCCATGCCCGGCGGACCCCGTATCGCGGCACTGTCCATACGCCGTGCATACGCGCACGTACAGACGACACGGCATGTTCCCCCTTATCATGGCCCGCTTCGATTGCAACAAGCGGATGACCGCGTGACCGTATCCACCCTCGCTTTTGTCTTCCCCGGTCAGGGCTCGCAGTCTGTGGGCATGCTGGCCGAGCTGGCCGAACTGCACCCGCAGGTGCGTGAGGCCTTCACCGAGGCATCCGATGGTGCCGGCGTCGACCTGTGGGCGTTGTCCCAGGGCGGCCCGGAGGAAATGCTCAACCGTACCGAATACACCCAGCCGGCCCTGCTGGCCGCCAGCATCGGCGCGTGGCGCGCCTGGAACGCCGTGGGCGGTCCTCGTCCGTCGGTTCTGGCGGGCCACAGCCTGGGTGAGTACACCGCCCTGGTCGCCGCTGGCGCCCTCAGCCTGCACGACGGTGCGCAACTGGTGCGCCTGCGCGGCCAGCTGATGCAGGACGCCGCACCGGCGGGTGTGGGCGCCATGGCCGCCGTGCTCGGTGCCGAAGACCAGCTGGTGCTGGACGTCTGCGCGGAAGCTGCCGGCAGCCAGGTGGTCGTTCCGGCCAACTTCAACTCGCCGGGCCAGATCGTGATCGGCGGCGACGCTGCCGCGGTCGACCGCGCGCTGGCGCTGCTGGCCGAGAAGGGCGTGCGCAAGGCGGTCAAGCTGGCCGTCAGCGTGCCCTCGCACACCCCGCTGATGCGCGAAGCCGCCAACCGTCTGGCCGAAGTGATGGCCGGCCTGTCCTGGCAGCTGCCGCAGCTGCCGGTGGTGCAGAACGTCGACGCCAAGGTGCACGACGGTGTGGACGCGATCCGCGCCGCGCTGGTGCAGCAGCTGTACCAGCCCGTGCAGTGGACCGGCTGCGTGCAGGCGCTGGCCGCCCGTGGCGTCACCCGGATCGCCGAATGCGGCCCGGGCAAGGTGCTGACCGGTCTGGTCAAGCGCATCGACAAGGCCATCGACGGCCGTTCCCTGGCCACCCCGGGCGACTTCGAAACCGCCCGCGAGACGTGGTCGGCCTGATTGCCCCTGTTCCTGCCGACCGTGCCGGTGGCCGCTGCAAGCGGCGCGGGTGCGGCGGCCGCCCCAGCCTGAGGAAAACATCATGAGCAAGCCCCTGCAGGGTGAAATCGCACTGGTTACCGGTGCCAGCCGTGGCATTGGTGCCGCCATCGCCGATCTGCTGGCCGCCCAGGGCGCCACCGTCATCGGCACTGCCACCACCGATTCCGGCGCCGCCGCGATCGGCGAGCGCCTGGCTGCCCACGGCGGGCACGGCCGCGCGCTGAACGTCACCGACGCCGCTGCGCTCGATGCCGTGCTTGACGGTATCGCCAAGGAATTCGGCCCGATCTCGATCCTGGTCAACAACGCCGGCATCACCCGCGACAACCTGCTGATGCGCATGAAGGAAGACGATTGGGCGTCGATCATCGACACCAACCTGACCAGCGTGTTCCGTACCAGCAAGGCCGTCATGCGCGGCATGATGAAGGCGCGCAAGGGCCGCATCATCAACATCGCCTCGGTGGTGGGCGTGACCGGCAACGCCGGCCAGGCCAACTATGCCGCCGCCAAGGCCGGCATCATCGGTTTCTCCAAGTCGCTGGCCAAGGAAATCGGCTCGCGCGGGGTCACCGTCAACGTGGTCGCGCCGGGCTTCATCGACACCGACATGACCAAGGCGCTGCCGGAAGAAGCGCGTACCGCGCTGATCGGCGACATCGCCCTCGAACGCCTGGGTTCGCCGGAGGACATCGCCCATGCGGTGGCCTTCCTGGCCAGCCCGGCTGCCGGCTACATCACCGGCGAAACTCTCCATGTGAACGGCGGCATGTACATGCCGTAAGCAAGGGGCGCAGGGATCGCGCCGCAAGTGGTTGATCTGCGAGGATTTTTGCTGCAATGCAAGGTCACGCCGGTTTCCACTACACTATCCCACGGCCATCGCCTTTGATGGCGACCACTTTTGAACCACTACTCCATCTGGAGCGATATCCCATGAGCACCATCGAAGAACGCGTCAAGAAAATCGTCATCGAACAGCTTGGCGTCAAGGAAGAAGAAGTCACCAACAGCGCATCGTTCGTCGATGACCTGGGCGCTGACTCGCTGGACACCGTCGAGCTGGTGATGGCGCTGGAAGAAGAATTCGAGTGCGAGATCCCGGACGAAGAAGCCGAGAAGATCAGCACCGTGCAGGCTGCGATCACCTACATCACGGCCCACGTCAAGGCCTGATGCAGGACGTCAGTGCGCGTGCGGGCGTTGAGTCCGGCGCGCACGACACCCCATGGGGCCGCTGTTTGCGGCCCCGTGTGTTTGCGCACCACACCGAAGTAAACCGCGTTACCCGCAAAGAACGTTCGGGTCAGGAGAATCAGCAATGAAGCGTCGCGTCGTCGTAACCGGCCTGGGTATGGTCTCGCCGTTGGGCAATGATCTGGCCAGCAGCTGGGAAGGCATCACCCACGGTCGTTCGGGCATCGGTCCGCTGACCAACGTTTCTGATGCCTACCTGGAACGGTTCACCACCAAGATCGCAGGTGAGGTCAAAGGCTTTGACATCACCGCCGACAACGAACTGTTCGGCAAGTACCGGGTCAGTGGCAAGGATGCCAAGAAGATGGACCCGTTCATCCATTACGGCCTCGGTGCCGCCTTCATGGCCCTGCATGATTCGGGCCTGGAGATCACCGACGCCAATGCCGACCGCATCGGCGCCATCGTTGGCGCTGGCATCGGCGGCCTGCTCGGCATCGAAGAGCAGACCATCGAGTTCCACGAGGGGAAGAAGATCTCTCCCTTCTACGTGCCCAAGACCATCATCAACATGCTGCCGGGCCAGCTGAGCATCATCAGCGGCCTGAAGGGCCCGTCGTTCTCGGCGGTCTCGGCGTGCGCCACCTCCAACCATTCCATCGGCACCGCCATGCGCATGATCCAGTACGGCGATGCGGACGTGATGGTGGCCGGCGGTGCAGAGCGCGGCTCCTCGCCGACGGCGCTGGGCGGCTTCTGCGCGATGAAGGCGATGAGCACCCGCAACGATGCTCCGGAACAGGCCTCGCGCCCGTGGGACAAGGACCGTGACGGCTTCGTGCTGGGCGACGGCGCCGGCATCCTGATCCTGGAAGAGTACGAGCACGCCAAGGCGCGTGGCGCGAAGATCTATTGCGAGCTGGCCGGTTTCGGCGCCAGCTCCGACGCGTACCACATGACCGCGCCGAGCGAGAACGGCGAAGGCGCTGCGCGCTGCATGACCATGGCCATGAAGGACGCCGGTGTCACCCCGGAACAGGTCGGCTACCTCAACGCACATGGCACCTCGACCCCGCTGGGCGACCTCGGTGAGACCATGGCGATGAAGACCGCCTTCGGCGACCACGCCTACAAGATGATGGTCAGCTCCACCAAGTCGATGACCGGCCACCTGCTCGGCGCTGCCGGCGGCGTGGAAGCGATCTTCTCGGTTCTGGCAATGCGCGACAACGTGATTCCGCCGACCATCAACCTGCAGCAGCCGGGCGAAGGCTGCGACCTGGACTACGTGCCCAACGAAGCACGCCAGGCCAAGGTCGACGTGGTGATGTCGAATGGTTTTGGTTTCGGCGGCACCAACGGCACGCTGATCTTCAAGCGCGTCTGATCGCACCGGTAGGGTCGAGCCATGCTCGGCTCCGCCAACCACGAGGCCGCCGCAAGGCGGCTTCCGTGTATCCGTCTCCCGAACTGGCTGCCATGACCCACGCCCCGCTGATCCACCCGCTGCCGCACCCGATCGACCTGCTGGCCCTGCAGCAGCGCGACCCGGCGCGTTTCCCGCTGCTGATGGAGTCCACCGCCTCGGGCACTGCGCAGGGCCGCTGGAGCCTGCTGCTGGCCGCGCAGGGCGACACCCTGCAGCTGGACGCCGATGGCCAGGTGCGCGACCAGCACGGCGCGGTGCAGCCCGGCAGCTTCCTGCAGGCGCTGGACCACGCATGGCAGGCACAGCGATTGCCGCACGACGGCGGCCACGCGCTGCCGTTCCGCGGTGGCTGGGCGCTGATGCTCGATTACGAAGTGGCCAGCCAGGTCGAACCGGTGCTGCCGGCGCGCGCGCGCGATGACGGCCGACCGACCGCACTTGCCCTGCGCTGCCCGGCCGCCGTGCTGCATGACCACCAGGCCGACGCCAGCTTCCTCATTGCCGAAGCGGGCGAGCAAGCGCTGCTGGACTCGCTGGTCGCGCTGGTAGCGGGTGAACTGCCGCCGGCCGGGCAGGGCTGGCAGCCGCCGCAGTCGGTCCGCGAAGACGAGCCGCAGCGCTTCACCGAGGGTGTGCGCCGAGTGATCGACTACCTGCGCGCCGGCGACGTGTTCCAGGTGAACCTGTCGCGGCGCTGGAGCGCGCACTTCGCAGCACCGGTCAGCCCGCAGGCGCTGTACGCGCAGCTGCGGCGGGCCAATCCGGCGCCGTTTGCCGGCCTGTTCAGTGCGCACGGCCGGCATGTGGTCAGCTCGTCGCCGGAACGGCTGGTGTCGGTGCATGGCGGCCACGCACAGACCCGCCCGATCGCCGGCACCCGTCCGCGCTTCGAGGGCGACGACGATGCCGCGCGCATCCAGGAACTGGTCGGCCATCCCAAGGAGCGCGCCGAGCACGTGATGCTGATCGACCTGGAGCGCAACGATCTGGGCCGCATCTGCCTGCCCGGCACGGTCGTGGTGGACGAGCTGATGACCGTGGAAAGCTACGCCCACGTGCATCACATCGTCAGCAACGTCAGCGGCCAGCTGCGCGCGGACGTCACCCCGGGCGAGGTGATCGCCGCGACCTTCCCCGGCGGCACCATCACCGGCTGCCCGAAGGTGCGCTGCATGCAGATCATCAGCGAACTGGAGCAGGTGCCACGCGGCGCGTACACCGGTGCATTCGGCTGGCTGAACCGTGATGGCGACCTGGACCTGAACATCCTGATCCGCACCGCCGAAGTGGACGGCAACGAGGTCAGCTTCCGCACCGGAGCCGGCATCGTGGTCGATTCGGACCCGGACAAGGAACTGGACGAAACCCGGGCCAAGGCCCGCGGCCTGCTGCGGGCGCTGGGGCAGCAGGGCTGATCGATTGCCGCCGCTGGGCATGGCTTGTGGGTGCCGACCGTTGGTCGGCACGGACGCGTGCCCCCGGTCATGACCCCGCCCCACCGGCACGGTATCCTGCACGACGGAATCGAGTTCAGAGGTAGTCCATGGCGGGAGCCAAGCGCGGGTGTCTGTTGGTGGTAACGCTGCTGCTGGTGCTGGCCGCCATCGTGGCCGGCGCGGGCGCATGGTTCTTCTACAAGCAGAGCCAGTTTGCCGACGTGCCGTTGACCCCCAGTGCGGACAGTGTGGTCATCGCCAGCGGCGATGGCATGAACAGCGTGCTGCGCAAGCTGCGCGAGGCCGGCGTGGACGAGGGCCAGGACACCCAGTGGCAACTGCTGGCGCGCCAGCTCGATGCCGCCGGCAAGCTGAAGGTGGGCGAGTACGCGCTGAGCAAGGACCTGACCCCGCGCGAGCTGCTGCTGCGCATGCGTGCGGGCAAGGTGCTGCAGCACCGCGTCACCATCATCGAAGGCTGGAACATCCGCCAGCTGCGTGCCGCGCTCAAACGCGCCGATCCGCTGCTGCACACCACCGACAACCTCGATGACGCAGCGCTGATGGATCGCCTCGGTTTCGCCGGCCAGCATCCGGAAGGCCGGTTCCTGCCGGAAACCTACGTCTACCAGCGCGGCGACAGCGACCTGGACGTGCTCAAGCGTGCCCACGGCGCGATGGAGAAGGCGCTGGACGAAGCCTGGGAAAGCCGTGCGCCGGACCTGCCGATCAACACGCCCTACGAGCTGCTGACGCTGGCGTCGATCATCGAAAAGGAAACCGCGCTGGCCAGCGAGCGACCGCAGATTGCCGGCGTGTTCATGCGCCGCCTGAAGATCGGCATGCGCCTGCAGACCGATCCGACCGTGATCTACGGCATCGGCGCGGCGTACGACGGCAACATCCGCCGCCGCGATCTGACCACCGATACGCCCTACAACACCTACACCCGCTCTGGCCTGACCCCGACCCCGATCGCCATGCCCAGCCGCGATGCGCTGATGGCCGCTGCACAACCGGCACCGGGCGATGCGCTGTACTTCGTCGCGGTGGGCGATGGCAGTGGCGCGCACGTGTTCTCGCCCAGCCTGGACAAACACAACGCCGCCGTAGCCCGCTACCTGCAGCAGCTGCGCCAGCAACGCACCCAGGAGACTCCGGCGCAATGAGTTCCGCGCTGCTTCGCCATCCCCGTTTCGTCAGCCTGGAAGGCGGCGAGGGCGCGGGCAAGACCACCGCCATCAACGCCATCCGCGAGTGCCTGCGCCGCCACGGCCATGAGGTCGTGTTGACCCGCGAGCCCGGTGGCACGCCGCTCGCCGAGCGCATCCGCGGCCTGGTGCTGAAGCCGGATGCCGAGATTGCTGCCGAGCCGCTCAGTGCCGAGGCTGAGCTGCTGCTGGTGTTCGCCGCGCGCGCGCAGCATGTGCGCCAAGTGATCCAGCCGGCGCTGCAGCGCGGCGCCTACGTGCTCAGCGATCGTTTCACCGATTCCAGCTATGCCTACCAGGGCGGTGGCCGCGGCCTCGACCCGCAGTGGATCGCCGACCTGGAGCGCCGCGCCGTTGGCCTGCTGCCCGGTTTGACCCTGTTGTTGGACGTGGACGTGGCCGTAGGCCGCGCGCGTGCCAACGGCCGCGACCTGTGGCCGGACCGCATCGAAAGCGAGCAGGACGATTTCTTCCAGCGCGTGCGCGAAGTGTTTCGCGGCCGCGCACAGCAGGATCCGCAGCGTTTCGCGCTGGTTGATGCAGGCCAGGTGCAGGAGCGCGTGGCCGCCGATGTGGTTGCGCGTGTCGAGCGCTGGCTGCAGCAAGGGGAGGGCGCATGAGTACGTTCTCGCCCTGGCAGCAGCGCGCGTTCGACCAGACCGTGGCTGCACTGGATGCAGATCGGCTGGGCCATGGCCTGCTGATCTGTGGCCCGGCCGGGCTGGGCAAGCGGGAGGTGGCCCTGGCGCTGGCCGACCACGTGCTGGCACGCGGGGATGGCGCGCATGCCACCCGCACCCGGCAGCTGATTGCCGCCGGCACGCATCCCGACCTGCAGCTGATCAGCTTCATTCCCAACAAGAGCGGCGACAAGCTGCGCACCGAGATCGTGATCGAGCAGGTGCGCGAGATCAGCAACAAGCTGGCGCTGACCCCGCAGTACGGCGTGGCGCAGGTGGTGATCGTCGACCCGGCCGATGCCATCAACCGTTCGGCCGCCAATGCGCTGCTGAAGACCCTGGAAGAACCGCAACCCGGGCGTTACCTGTGGTTGATCAGCAGCGACCCGGCGCGCCTGCCGCAGACCGTGCGCAGCCGCTGCCAGCGCCTGGAATTCAAGCTGCCGCCGCGCGAGGAAGCGCTGGCCTGGCTGCAGCAGCAGGGCCACAGCGAAGCGGCCGCGCGCGAGGCACTGGATGCAGCACGCGGCCATCCCGGGCAGGCCGACAACTGGCTGCGCGAAGATGGCCTGAGCCTGCGTCGCGAGGTCGGCCGCGAGCTGGAACAGCTGGCCGCCGGCAAGACCGGCGCAGTGGAGCTGGCGCAGAAGTGGTGCGCCGATGACAACGCGGCGCTGCGCCTGCGCTTCGCCGCCGACCTGGCGCTGGCCCAGGCCAGCACCGATGCCTTGACCACGCCGGAGCGATTGCACAAGCTTGCAGCCTGGTTCGATGCGGCCAACCGCACCCGAGACCTGCTGCGCACCACCGTGCGCGCAGACCTTGCGGTGGTCGAGTTGCTGCTGGCCTGGAACAAGGTGAACGAGCGGCCTGCCGCAAGGGGAAATCGATGAGTGCCAGCAACGCCCGCCAGGGCATCCTGTCCCTGGCAGTGAAGGACAAGGCCGCGCTGTACAGCGCGTACATGCCGTTCGTGAAGAATGGCGGCATCTTTGTGCCCACGCCCAAGCGTTATTTCCTGGGCGATGAGGTATTCCTGCTGCTGACCCTGCCCGATTCCAGCGAGCGCCTGCCGGTGGCCGGCAAGGTGATCTGGGTGACCCCGGCCGGTGCGCAGGGCAACCGCACCGCCGGCATCGGCGTGCAGCTGGCAGATGGCCAGGAAGGCGAGACGGTGCGCCACAAGATCGAAACGATCCTGGCCGGCCTGACCGGTTCGGACAAGCCGACGCATACGATGTGATTCCGGTAGCGCCGGGCCATGCCCGGCGGCCCCTGGAAACGCGCGTGAACACGAATGTGAAAACTGTTGACGGTCTCTGAAAAGCCCCTATAATGAGCGGCTCAGCAACACACCGGGCGGTTAGCTCAGCGGTAGAGCATTGCCTTCACACGGCAAGGGTCACAGGTTCGATCCCTGTACCGCCCACCATGTTGCAGAACGAAAAAAGCCTCCAGCGATGGGGGCTTTTTTGTTGCCCGCGATTTACCCGGGCTTGTTTGCCACCGCTGTGATCGCATCGCCCAGACCTGTCTGCGCGGCATGCGCGATCTGGCGCGCGGCCAGCAGCAGACCATTTCGATGGAAGTCGCCGATCTGCTCGTCGGTATTTCCGTCCACGCGTGCGCGCTCTGCCGCGTGCAGAAGATCGAGTACGGCGGTCAGTGCGGACAGTGAACGGCCGAGGGAGGCGGGGGTCTGTGCGTTGAGCATCTGCGTGGTGCGCGGCTGGCCGTCTTCGCCATCTCCCCTGCGGATCGCATCCAGGAAGGTGAAGGACATCGGCTGCGCGGGAGGGAACTGCTGCTCCTTCAGTGCGCACTCGATCTCGCGTGCGAGGCCTTCGGGAACGTTGCTGGCGATGTCGCCGATCAGAGCGTGCAGGCGCGGAATGAGGACGGTGTTGTTGGTCATGGTGGAACCCTCACTGGCATAGGGCCACCTTCCAAAGAGAAGGTGGCGGACGGTGCGGGTTGGCGTGCCGGGGCAAACACAACGGAGTGAGAAATCACCCGGCGGATCGAGTGATCCCCACGCACCGCCCGCCATTGAGGGCAGTTGGTGCATTCTTGCGGCTACGCACTGCTGCGCAACCCATCCGTTCGGTTTGCTTTTTCGAGACGCCAATCCCGGCCAAGGCAACCTGCCTCGGCCCGGCGATCATCGAGTTGAACAATCACACTGGTCTGTAAGGAAATTTCGCAACAGCACCCGGGCGTACCGCGTGTTCCCCGATCTGTGCGGGACAGCACCCGCACGCCGTGCAGCGCATCACTGATGGCGTCATCCACCGACCGCGCTGACCCTGCGCCTGGCGTCACCCTGCATGGACGAACGTGGCGATCACGTCACTCCGCGCGGCGCATGCCATCGATGGAAGCAGAGGGTTCCATCCATGCGCTGTCCCGCCGCCCTCGGCGGGCGTAATCTCGGCCCATTGCCGCGTCCCCCTCCCATCCCTGGAGTGCCACCATGCCGCTCGCCCGTATCGATCTTCGCAAAGGTAAATCCGTCGAGTATCGCCAGCGTGTCGGCGAAGCGATCTACCAGGCCATGCGCGCCGTCGGCGTGCCGGAAAACGATCGCTTCCAGATCTTCCAGGAGCACGACGCCGGTACGCTGGTGTACGACCCGGGCTACCTGGGCATCACCCGCACCGATGATTTCATCTGCATCCAGATCACTTGGAACGAGGGGCGCACGCTGGAGCAGAAGAAGGCGCTGTATGCCGGTATTGCCGATGGACTGCACGCGGCGGTGGGTATCCGCCGCGAGGATGTGTTCATCAACCTGGTGGAAGTGAAGCGGGAGAACTGGTCATTCGGTAATGGCCAAGCGCAGTACGTGAGTTGATGCGCGAAGAGCATCCACGCATGGCGTGGATCTACTGGGGGATCCGTGATGTGGGCGGTGCCAGAACCCTGCGTCACCGTGTCGCAGGGACCAAACCCTGAACGTGGTCCAAGGTTGGCCGCGGGCTCGTAGAATGGCTGGGTGCGCCGCTCCGTTCTCCACCGCCGGTTCCAGACCCTGGCATGGCTTGCCATGCTGTTGGTGCTGCTCGCGCCTCTGGTGAGCCGCTGGCTGGTACATGGGCACGTTGTTGCGTCTGCAGCACCGGTGGCGGCCATGGACCACGCCGCACACACCCAGCACGCGATGGAAGGGCATCACGACCACCACGCGATGGCAATGCAGCATGGCGAAGCGACACCGAAGCCGCCGGCCGATCCACACGCCGACCACGAGATGGGCGTGGACTGCGATTACTGCCTGATTGCCGCACGACTGATCACCCTGCTGGTGGCGGCGCTGCTGTTGATGATTCCGCTGGCACCGGTGTGCCGCGCGCTGCGCGGTTCGGTGCAGACGTTGCCGCAGCGGATCTGCGGCACGTTGGGTGCGCGCGGGCCACCGGTGCTGCTGGCCGTCTGAGCGCTTTGCGCACGCGCTGATTGATTCTCCCGGGTTGCCAGGCGTGGCCTGGCACTACCGCGTGCGCCTTTCTTTCTGCTGCCTCGCAGTGCGGGGCGGTCTTGCATGCCGTGAACACATGAAAACCACCCCCAACTTCGCCCCGCTGCGCTGGGCGATGCTGCCTGCGTTGTGCGCATCCTTCCTGCAGGCGACGCCTGCGCTTGCTGCAGATGCCGTGCTGCCGACAACCCTGGATACCGTCCGCGTGGTCGATACCCGCAGCGGTTCGCTGTCCTCCACCGCCAATACCGGTTCGGCGCTCGGGCTGAGCGTGCTGCAGACGCCGGCCAGCCTGACGGTGATTTCACGCGAGCAGCTGGAACAGCGCGGCGATTCCAATCTCAACGACGCGATCACCCGCGCTGGCGCGATCAGTGCCATGCCCCATCCGGGCAACGGCCTGAGTGCGCTGTCCAGCCGTGGCTTCACCGATGGCGCTTCGGTGATGCGCCTGTACGACGGCCTGCGCCAGTATGGTGGTGTGGGCATCACCTTTCCGTTCGATACCTGGTCTATCGAGCGCATCGAGGTGCTGCGCGGGCCGGCCTCGGTCATCCACGGCGATGGCGCCATCGGCGGCGTGGTCAACATCGTGCCGAAGAAGCCTTCGCGCGGCGCCATCGAGAATGAGGTCAGCGTGACCGTGGGCAGCGAAGATACTGCGCGGCTTGGATTCGGCAGTGGCGGTGCGCTCACGCCGGCGCTGGCCTACCGCGTGGATGTCAGCGGCAACTACAGCAGCGGGTGGGTCGATCGCGGCCAGAACGGCGATGCCACGTTCTCTGCCGCGCTGCTATGGCAGCCACGGACGGATCTGCAGTTCACGCTGACCCATGCGCAGGGCTACCAGAAGCCGATGCGCTACTTCGGTACGCCATTGATCGATGGGCGGCAGCTGGACGCGCTGCGCCACGAGAACTACAACTTGGCCGACAGCGTGATCCGTTTCCGCGACCGCTGGACCCAGCTCGATGCGGCCTGGACGCCGAACGACACCGTGGAATGGCGTACGCGCGTCTACCAGATCGACAGCCAGCGTGACTGGCGCAACGCCGAGGCCTATGTCTACAACGGGCGCACGGGCCTGATCGACCGCTCCGGCAACACCCAGATCACCCACAACCAGGACCAGACCGGACTGACCTCCACGCTGCGCCTGCTGGGCAACGCGGGTGGGCTGCCGAACAGTTTCGCCGTCGGCTTCGATGCCAACCGTGCGCATTTCAAGCACACCAACAACACCTATGCGGGCAGCTCGGGGCCGGTGGATCCTTTCAACCCGGTGCCCGGCGGGTTCAGCAGCGATGCTCCCAACCTGCCGCGCTACCGCAACAGCGCCGAACAGGTCGCGTTGTTCGTGGAAGACCGGCTGGAACTGAGCGAGCGCTGGTCGGTGCTCGCTGGCTTGCGCCACGATCGCGCCACGATCGACCGCAGTGACCTGGTCAGCGGCCAGCGTGCGTTCTCCAGCACCTACAACAGCACCGGCTGGCGCGCGGGCACGGTCTTCGCGCTGCAACCAACATTGACCCTCTATGCGCAGTACTCGCAGGCGGCCGACCCGGTCAGTGGTCTGTTGATGATCAGCCCGGCCAACGGCGCGTTCGATCTGGCCAAGGGCAAGCAGATCGAGGTTGGCATGAAGCAGGCCTTTGACGGAGGCGAGTGGACGCTGGCGGCCTATCGCATCCGCAAGACCGGCCTGGTGAGCCGTGACCCGTTGCAGCCCGACCGGCGGGTGCAGGTGGGGGCACAGACCTCAAAGGGAATAGAAGCTTCGTTGAACTGGAACTTCGCTCCACAGTGGTCGCTGGATGCCAACGCGACCGTGCTCAAGGCCGGGTTCGAGGATTTCCTGGAAGCCACCGGCACGCCGGCGGTGATCGTCTCGCGTGATGGCAACGTGCCGCCGAACGTGGCCGAGCGCCTGGCCAACGTCTGGTTGAGCTGGCAGTTCCAGCCCGACTGGAGCGTGGCCAGTGGCGTGCGTTACGTGGGCAAGCGCTATGCCGACAACGCCAACACGCTGCAGCTTCCGGGTTACGCCACCACCGATCTGGCCCTGACCTGGCAGGCCGCGCCGCGCACACGGCTGACCGCGCGCGTGTTCAACGTGTTCGACAAGGCGTACTACGCCACGGCGTACTACACCAGCACGCAGTGGCTGCTGGGCGCAGACCGGCGCGTCGAGTTCAGCCTCGACCATCGCTTCTGAGGACGCAGGCCATGTCGTTGCGATCCACCGCCAAACGCTGGACCTACCTGACGCATCGCTGGCTCGGCATCGGCGGGTGCCTGCTGATGCTGCTGTGGTTCGTCAGCGGCATGGTGATGCTGTTCGTCGGCTACCCGAAGCTGACGCCAGCGGAGCGGTTGGCCGCGCTGCCCGCATTGGTCGACGCGCGCGGCTGGCAGGCACTTTCCGTGCTGCCGGAAGTGGTGCGACAGGCGCCTGAGCGGGTCGTGTTGACGACGCTGCGTGGCGAGCCCGCCTACGTGGTGCGCTCCGGCGCGAACGTGGGCGCGTGGTCGGTGCTTACCGGACAGGCATTGCCGCCGGTATCGGCGCAGTTGGCCGAGGTTTCCGCCGCGCAGTTCGCCGGCGGCCCTGCCTTCGTTGGCGCCATGCCGCTGGACGAAGACCGCTGGACGCATTCGCGCGCGCTGGATCCGCATCGACCGCTGTACCGCGTCGGCGTCGGTGGTGCACAGCCCGGTGATGTCTACGTGTCCTCGCGGACCGGCGAAGTCGTGCTGGATGCACCGCGCCTGCAGCAGCGCTGGAACTATGTGGGTGCGTGGTTGCACTGGCTGTACTTCCTGCGCATGCAGTCGGTGGACCCGGTATGGACCTGGACGGTGATCGTGCTGTCGGCGCTGTGCACCGTGGCCGCGATCAGCGGGGTCGTGGTCGGCATCTGGCGCTGGCGGTTTCGCGGACAGTACCGGTCAGGGTCGAAGACGCCGTACCAGGAGCCGTGGATGCGCTGGCATCACCTGATCGGCTTGATGGCGAGTGCATTCGTGTTCACCTGGATCTTCAGTGGATTGATGTCGATGAACCCGCTTGGGGTGTTCAGCAGCACGGGCGTGGTGATCGACACCGCGCACTATCGAGGTGGCGTGGTGACGGTGGAGGGCGCACTGGCCGAGCCCGGCCGGCTGCTGGCTGCATCGACGGACGTTGGCTTCGTGCCGGTGGAGATCCAGTGGCGACGTATCGGTGGCGAACTGTTCGCCGTGCTGCTGGACGGGCAGGGCGATACCCGAATCGTGTCGGCCGTCGAAGGGCGCCTGCGTGTCGCACGGCTGCTGCCGGAGGCATGGCTGAAGCAGAAGGTGCAGGCGATGTCCGCTGCGCCGATGCAGGGTTTCACGATCCGGCATGCGCCGGATGCGTACTTCTATGCGCGCGCGCCGGAGGCCATGAACGGTGCGGCGGTGCGGCGCTTCCCGGTGGCGGTGGCGTGGTTCGGCGATGCCGAGGCCATGCGCGTTTACATCGATCTGGCGACCGGCGATCCGCTGTTGACGATGGGGCATCGCGAGCGGGCCGGGCGCTGGCTGTTCTCTTTCCTGCACAGCTGGGACCTGCCTGCCGCGCTGCGTCAGCAGAACACGCGGCTGGGCGTGCTGCTGTTGCTGAGCGTGGCTGGCACGGCACTGTGTACCACCGCTGCGGTGATCGGTTACCGGCGTCTGCGGATGAAGGTGCGGCGTCGGCGGCCGTAGCACCCTGACGTTGGCCTGGCGCGTATGAGACTATCGGGAGTTCCTGGCCATGAAGGCTGCGGCCCGATGTCGATGGCCAGGGAAGTGCAGGGGCTCAATGCTTGCAAGGGTGCAACGGTAGTCCCTGGATAGGATTTCCACACAACGTAAATGGAGCAAGGATGAATTACGTTTCGATGGGTGTTCTCGCAATTGGAATTGCAGCGGCGTCTTCAAGCGTTCAGGCCAAATCGTTGCCGCGCCTGTACAGCTTTCCAACCACAACGACAGCGTCTGTTTCCAATGCGCTGCCGGCACCGGGGCAGGTGATCCAGTTGTCTGCGCAGGTCGATGGCCAAGCACTCGGGCTGTATCACATTCCAGGCAATGAGCAGATCGGTGGCTTCGTCGAATTCAAGGTCAATGGCCAAGCGGTGGGCAAGGTGCAGGTCAGTACCGTCAACACGCCGTTCCTCGGTACGGTTTCCGACCTGGACAAGGGGTGCTGGGCTGCCATCCGTGACGTCCAGGCCTGTACGCACAAGTACGCCTACGGCCGTCCGGCCAGGGTTGCGATCAACTACACCGTTCCGGCAGGCTTCACTACCGCTTCGATCACGGCGACGTTCAGTGGCGATGGTCAGTTCACGCAAGGGTCGGTGTCGGCGCCCGTCAACCTGCGCAACATTCCGACCTTTGGTGAGATCCGCGGCATGGGCAACAAGTGCCTGGATGCCGAGGGCGCCAACACCGCGCCAGGCACGGCCATCCAGGTGTGGGATTGCACACCGGGCACCGCGCAGCAGCTTTGGACCGTGAAGCCCAATACGTCGACCATCACGGGCGTGCCCAGCAATCGCGTGCTTGACATCGTGGGCTATGGCACAAGCAACGGAAGCCGGATCCAGCTCTACGACGCCCATGGTGACTGGAATCAGTCGTGGAAGTTCACCAACACATCCATCGTCGGCGTGGCCAACAAGGTGTTGGATGCCATTGGTGCGTCCAGCGCCAACGGCACCAAGATCCAGCTGTACAGCAATGCGCAGACCAGCAACCAGAAGTGGGAGTTCAATCCCGCCAACGGCTCGATTGTCGGTGTCGGTGGCAAGTGCCTGGATGTTGAAGGGGCCAATTCTGCGGATGGCACCCGCGTCCAGTTGTGGGACTGCACGGGCGTGCCGCAGCAGCGCTTCGAACTGGGCGCGGACGGGTCCATCCGTGGGCTGGGCGGCAAATGCCTGGAAGCGGCTGACGGTGCGAGCCACGATGGGAATCCGATCCGCATGTGGTCCTGCAATGGTGGCGCGCACCAGTCCTGGCGGCTGGTAGGCGAGATCCGCAACCCGCAGACCAACATGTGCCTGGATGACCCGGGCATGGGTAATGCCAATGGCTCGAAGGTGCACATGTGGATGTGCCAGGGCACAGAGAACCAGCGCTGGGAATTCTCCTCCTACTGAGTTTTCGGCCCGATGCAGTGTTGTGGAACCGTGCGCCTTCGCGCGCACGGTTCTTTGCAGGGACAGGTCAACGGCCTGCCATGCAGGTCTACATCCGCAGCCAGCGCGTCGACACTGCCACCAGCAACAGTGCCATCGCCACGCCGACAAAGGCGGCGATGAGGCCGAAGTGATTGGCGGCGAAACCGATCAGCGCCGGGCCGGCAAGAATGCCGGCAAAGCCGAGGGTGGACACGGCGGTGATGGCGATCGCCTGCGGCATCCGGTTCTGGCTGCCAGCCAGCGAGAACAGCGCCGGTGCGATGTTGGCGCAGCCCAGGCCGACCAGCACATAGCCGACCAACGACACCTGCCATGGCGTGACCAGGGTGAGCACCAGCACGCCGGCGCAGGCCAGCAGCGCACCGGCCACGATCGCCTTCTGCCGGCCGATGCGCTCTACCAGGCTGTCGCCGAACAGGCGCGCCACGGTCATGGTCAGGGTGAAGGTCACGTAGCCGATGCCGGCATGGCTGGCATCGACCTGGCGGATGTCGGTGAGGAACACCGCGCTCCAGTCCAGCATCGCGCCCTCGGCCAGGAACGCGATGAAGGCCAGCACGCCGATGAACATGACGATGCCACGTGGCCAGGCCAGCAACGGCGTGTCGTGCGCGATGCGCTCGCTGCGCCAGTGGCGTGCCGACAGCAGCGCGACCACCGCCATCATCAACACGCCCGGCAGCACCGCGGCAACCGGCGCCATGCGTGCGCTCAGCAACAGGGTCATGGTCGCCGCGCCGAGGAATCCACCGATGCTGAAGAACGCGTGGAAGCCGGACATCATCACCCGCTGCGCTTCGCGTTCCACCACCACGGCCTGTACGTTCATCGTGCAATCCATCGCGCCTACGCCGGCACCGAAGACGAACAGCACCAGGCCCAGCAACCACGCCGAGTCGGCCAGTGCCAGGCCGGGCACCGTCGCGCAGATGATCAGCGTGGTAGCCAGCATTACCCGGCGGCAGCCCAGCCGTGCGGCCAGCACGCCCGACAGCGGCATGGCCAGCAGCGAGCCCGCGCCCAGGCACAGCAGCACCAGCCCGAGTGTTGCATCGTTGATGTCGGTGCGCGTCTTGGCGAAGGGCACCAGCGTGGCCCACAGCGCGGTAGCGAAGCCGGGAATGAAGAATGCAGCGCGGGTCGCGTGCTGTTGGGCACGCGGTCGGTTGACGAGGGACATGGGCGATCCGGTCAGGGAGGTGTTGGATGCACGGTGATGCCGGCGGCGCGGAAGCGGGCGGCCAGGGCAGGCGGTGCAGACGTGGTCAGTACCAGGTCGTCGATGTCATCCAGGCTGGCGATCTGCCAGTTGCCCCGCGCGCCCAGTTTTTCGCTGGTGGCAGCGACGATGATGCGGCTGCTGCAGGCGACCATCGCGCGCTTGAGCGTGGCCTCCTCGGCATCCATCGCCCACACGCCGGTGTCCACGTCCACGGCGCAGGGGCCGGGCAGATAGACATCCGCGCGCAGGCGCTGCACCTGGGCCAGCGCCTCGGCGCCAACCGCGCCGCCGCCGGCCGCCAGTCGCCCACCGATCAGCTGTACGGTGGTGCCCTCCCGCCACGCTGCGGCGGTGGCGATCTGCGGCGCGTTGGTGATCACCGTCAGCCCCAGCGCGCCCGGCAATTGCTGGGCAATGGCCAGGTTGGTCGAGCCGGCATCGATCAGCAGGACCTGGCCGGGCTGCAGCAGCGTACAGACACGGGCGGCCAGCTCGTCCTTGCCGGTGCGGTCCTGGGTCATCCGTTCGCGCAGTGGCACGGCTTTCGGGGCTGGCAGCACCGCACCCCCATAGACGCGCTGGCACAGGCCCTGGGCAGCCAGTTCACGCAGGTCCCGGCGGATCGAATCTTCGGAAACCGCGTAACGGCGGGCCAGTTCGGTGGCGACCACGCGTCCCTGCTGGCGCAGCTCCTGCAGGATCAACTGGGTACGTTCGGCGGGTAGTGTCGGGTCGGAGGTCATGCCTGAAGTGTGCACAATCATGCATCAACGTGCAAGATCGGGTATTGGCGGTGGCGCGTAAGGGTGGGATGTACACACTCCGGCTGCAGCGCTGGTGAATCCCACGCGAGCGCGTCCTGCCCATCGCCTTTCCAGCGCGGCATCATGGCAAGGCACCCGGCACGGAACCCTGCATGTCCTCCACTGTTCACCACAAGCTGCGCATCGGCGCCGATCAGTTCACCGGCCAGAAGGTGGTCGACCAGCAGTTCCTGGAATGCGATTTCTCCGGCGCTGACCTCACCGCCACCGAGTTCGTGAACTGCGTTTTCTACGATGCCGACACGCGCACCGGGTGCCGTTTCAGTGGTGCCACGTTGAAGGAAGCCAGCTTCCGCCAGTGCGACATCAGCATGTGCAACTTCAACTTCATCAAGGCGCTGGGGCTGGAAATCAGCGAATGCCGCGCACAGGGTGCCGATTTCAGCAACGCCAGTTTCATGAACCAGATCACCACGCGTAGCTGGTTCTGCAGTGCCTTCATCAAGAAGAGCAACCTGCGCTATGCCAACTTCTCGCGGGTGCTGCTGGAGAAGTGCGAGCTGTGGGAAAACCGCTGGGACGGCGCCAATGTGAGCGGCGCCAGTTTTGCAGGGTCGGACCTGTCCGGCGGCCAGTTCGATGGCGTCGACTGGAATTCCGCCAACTTCACCGATTGCGACCTGACCAACTCCGAACTGGGCGAACTGGACCTGCGCAGTACCAACCTGCGTGGCGCCACGCTCGATGTGCAGCAGGTCGCGCTGCTGATGCAGCGGATCGGTATTACCGTGGTGCCATGAGCGTGCGTCGCGGCGCTATGCCGGTGTGGCCGGCGCATGTGCCACCCAGCCCTTGAAGCTGAAGCCGGCGTAGAACAGTTCCACGTTCTCGAAGCCGGCCTCCTGCAGCAGCGCCACTTCCTGTTCGGGTGAGAGCAGCGGCAGGCGTTCGGCGATCGCCTCGGCAGCGCGCTGTGTATCGGCACGTGGAATGCCGGAAGCCTCGGCGAACGCGGCGTAGCGCTGCAGCCAGCGATGCTTGCCGGCCGCGTCCTGCGGCACGCTGTGGTGCGCCACCACCAACGGCGCACCTGCGCGCAGCCGTTGCCGCAGTTCGCGCAGGGTGTGCAGGCGCTGTTCAACGGTGAGGAAGTGCAGGGTCAGCAGGCAGGTGGCGCCGTCGAAGACGGTGCGCGGGGCATCGTCGATGTAGCCTTCCAGCAGCGTCACCTGGGCCAGCAACGGCCCCAGGGTCTGTTCGGCCAGCGCCAGCATTGGCGCGGCAGGATCGACGCCGAGCATCCGCCATTGCGGGTGCGCTTCTGCGAAGGCCTTGAGTTCCAGACCGCCGCCTGCGCCGAGCACCAGCACCTGGCCGTCATCGGGTACGTGTTCGGCCAGCAGCAGGTGGCTCATCTGCTGCAGTCCGAGGAAACCGGGTACCTGCCGCAGCGGGCCCTCCGCGTAGCGGGCCACGGCGTGGGGATCGGAGAAGGACATCGGAAGGATTCCTGCGGCAATGGCGAACATCCACTTTACCGTGCTCGGCAAGTGTCGATTGCACAGTGGCCCGCCTTTGCTTAAGGTCTGCGCCTGCATGCATTGAAGAGATCGGGAATGGACCCTCGCAGCCCCGCGATGCCATCGGCGGAAGCCTTCGAACTGGCGCTGACAATGCTGGGACGGGAGGGCGTGGATGAGGAGCAGGCCGAGCGGGCGCTGCTCGCGCTCGGCAGCGAACACTGGCAGATGCGCCGCCTGCTGGTGTGGTTGCCTGAAGCCTTCGCCATGGCCCTGATCGGTCATATGGAACTGGGCGTGCAGCTGCCTGGTACCTTCACCGCCTCCGACGCACAGGGCGAGCTGCATGAACTGCCGCTCGACCGTGAGCCTGTATTCGCTGCCGGTCTCCAGCGCGCCCTGGCCATGTACCACGAAGGTCCACGCGCCGCGTTCCGGGCGATCTGCCAGCGCAGTTCGTCGCTCAACGCGATCAACAACGCCTTGAATACCGGCGCCGATCTGCAGGGCGCCGCGCTTTCGGGTCCGGAGCTTCTGGACATCCCGGCAGAGACCTACCTCGCCCATTGAGCCCGGGGTTTTCAGAGCGCGGGCTTCATCCCGTCTGCTTCCAGGCGATACAGGCCGGTCAATCGCCAGTCATCGTGTACGCGCTGCAGCCGGTACTCATGGATGCGGACGCTTGAGCGGCGCTGTTGCGCGGTACGTATGGACGCTGCGTCGCCGAGGATCTGCACGGCCAGGACCTGTTCCATTTCCGGATCATGCGCTGACTCGACGCTGGGCCGGCGCATGACAGTGCGAGAGGTGCCCGGCAGGGCATAGTGCTCCACCAGCTTCGCGTACGACGCGTCGGCCAATGCCTGGCCGCGCGATGGGCCATGCTCTGCCAGCCGTGCAAGCGAGGCCTTGTTCCATTCCAGGAAGTCGGACTGGAAGGCGCGCATGCGTACGACCGGCGTGCTGCCGCCCAGATCCAGCGCGCTGCGTTCGAAAACAAGAAGCGGCAGAACCTCGCCGAACCCCACGTCGCGGCCATAGCGGAAGCTGCGTTCGGCCTGCGGCCTGCCATTGCAAAGCAGTGCAACGCGACCGGGCCTGGTGGAATGAACCATCAAGTGCCGTTGAAAATAGCCCTGTACCGGCTCGGCATCCGTGTTGGACGCCCCCGGCGCGGTGATCTGCAGTTGGCAGTTGCCATCCGTGGGCGCATAGCCAGCGATCTGCAGCGAGCCGTCGGGTGGCCCGAAGGTGACGCAACCACTGGCCAGCCCGCAGACCAAGGTGATGCCGATCCATCGACGCATGCGGGCGCTCCTTGCCTGGATGGCTGGCAGGATAACGCACTCGGATGCTTCAGCTGTGCTGCTGCAACGCCTTCCCAAGCACCTGCCAGATCTTCGGGTCCTGGCACTGCGACACATTGAAGCGCACGTAGTCGGCAGCCCGCTGCGACTGGCTGAAGGCATTGCCCGGCGCGACCACCACGCCTTCGCGCAGGCACTGCCTGGCCAGCGCCGATGCATCACGACCATCGGGCAGCCGGCACCACAGGAACAGCCCTGCATCGGGTTGCAGCCATGGCGTGATGCCCAGCTTCTGCACCTGCCGCAGCGTGTGCTTGCGCGCATCGGCCAGGCGCGTGCGCACCGCCTGCATGTGGCGGCGGTAGCCACTATCGGTCAGTGCGATCTGCATCAGGTGCGCAGCCAAGTGCCCACCGCCGAAGCTGGTGGCCAGCTTCAGATCGGTCAGTGCCTCGATCCAGTCCGGGCGCGCGGCGATGTAGCCGCAGCGCGATGCCGCGGAAATGGTCTTTGAGAAACTGCCGACATGGATCACCCGCGACAATCCATCCAGCGCCGCCAGCCGCGGCGCCGGGCGCAGCTCGAAGTCGGCGAAGATGTCATCTTCGATGATGATCAGTTCGCTGTGTTCGGCCAGGCCCAGCAGGCGGTGTGCCGTGGTCGCCGACAGCACCGCGCCGGTCGGGTTGTGCAGCCCGGCGTTGGTGATGTACAGGCGTGGCGCGTGTTCCTGCAGCGCGCTGGCAAACATCTGCAGGTCCGGCCCGGTGTGCGTGTACGGTATGCCGATGGCCTGCACCTGATGGGCCTTCAACATCGCGTGGTAATTGAAATAGCTCGGGTCGTCGACCAGCACGCAGTCACCGGGCTTCAGCAGGAAGCGGCAGATCAGGTCGACCGCGTGCGTCCCCGATTCGGCCAGCAGCAACTGCTCCATCGACGCGTCGATGCCCAGCGTGGCAGCGCGTCGCTGCAGTGTCTGCCGCAATGCCGGCAGGCCCAGCGGTCCTGCATAGTCCACCAGCTGCGCGGAGTCGGCGCGGGCCATGCGGCGCAGGCCGCGGCGCAGGCCATCGTGGTACAGCCAGTCGCTGGGCATCCAGCCGCAGCCAGGCTTGAGGTGTCCCGGCGGGGTTTCCAGCGATTGCCGTGATACCCACAGCGGGTCCACCGCGCGATCCAGCCGCGGTTCCATTTCCGCCAGCGCCAGTGGTGCCGCCGGGCCAGCCACGTAGAAGCCGGAGCCGGCGCGCGCGGCGATCACGCCTTCGGCGGCCAAGCGTTCGTAGGCCTCGACCACGGTGGACACGGAAACGCCCATCGCCGTGGCCTGCGCGCGCACCGAGGGCAGGCGGCTGCCCGGGCCATCCAGGCGCGAACTGATGCGGGAGCGGACGGCGTGGATGACGCTGTCGATGCGGCTGGGCGGTCGGGACATGCGCGTGACTGTAAGGGGATTGTGGGCAGTACAGTTACTTGTGACTGTACTGGATTGTAGCTGTGTATCGCCCGTGCCCGGTGGCCCAATGACGGGCACGGCCGGCCATTGCCCGGCATTTCTGGAGCAGGGTGTGGAACGGTCGGCAAGCGGGTGGATCAATGGCTTCATCGGTGTGGTGATCTTCGCCGGCTCGTTGCCGGCCACCCGCCTGGCAGTGATGGAGCTGGACGCCAGCTTCGTCACCGCCGCGCGCGCCAGCATCGCCGCGTTGCTGGGGCTGGTGCTGCTGCTGGCATTGCGCCAGCCGCGCCCGGTCAGAAGCGATCTGCCCGGTCTGGTGCTGGTCAGTCTGGGCGTGGTGGTGGGCTTCCCGTTGCTGACCGCGCTTGCCCTGCGCCACGCCTCCTCGGCACACACCATCGTGTTCCTTGGGCTGTTGCCGCTGAGCACGGCGGTATTCGGCGTCCTGCGCGGCGGCGACCGGCCGCGCCCGGCGTTCTGGGTGTTCTCGCTGCTGGGCAGCGCCTGTGTGGTCGGCTACGCCGCGCGCAACGGCGTCGAAGCCTCACTGCAGGCCGACCTGTTGATGCTGGCAGCGATCGTGGTGTGCGGACTTGGCTATGCCGAGGGCGGCCGCCTGGCCCGGCATCTGGGTGGCTGGCAGGTAATCAGCTGGGCATTGCTGCTGGCATTGCCGGTGATGCTGCCGCTGATGGTGGCGATGCGCCCGGCCTCGTTCACGGCGGTGGCCGCGTCGGCCTGGTGGGCGCTGGGGTACGTGGCGGTGTTCAGCATGCTGGTAGGTTTCCTGTTCTGGTATCGCGGCCTGGCCCAGGGCGGTATCGCTGCGGTCGGCCAGCTGCAGCTGCTGCAGCCGTTCTTCGGCCTGGCGCTGGCGGCGCTGCTGCTGCACGAGACCGTCAGCGCCGGCATGTTGCTGGTGACCGTGGCAGCGGTGATCTGCGTGGCCGGCGCCCGCCGCTTCAGCCGATGACGCGCGATAGCGTCGGCGTATCGTGGCGTGCCGCCAACAGTATTGGCCGGGGCCGGCGCGCCTGGTTGAAGCTGTGCCGATGAAACCCAATTCCAGTATCTCGTTCGAAGGCCAGGTGGGCCTGGTGACCGGTGCCGCCGGTGGCCTCGGCCTGGCCTACAGCCGCCTGCTGGCCCAGCGTGGCGCGCACGTGGTGATGCATGACGTGGGCGCCGCGACGGACGGCACGGGTACCGATCCGCAGCGCATCGTCCAGGCGGTGGCAGCACTGCATGCCCAGGGCCTGCCGGTCGAAGCCGCCAGCGGACCCATCAACCAGCGCAGCGGTTGCCACGCGCTCGTGCAGGACATCCTGCAGCGCCATGGTCGCCTGGACTTCATCATCCACAACGCCGGCTGGGTGGCCTACGCCGGTATTGAAGTGGTGGATGACGATGCGCTGGAGCAGATGCTGTGCCTGGCGGCGAAGACACCGCTGTGGCTGGCACAGGCGGCATGGCCTGCGATGCGTGCTGCCGGCGGCGGCCGCATCGTGCTGACCACCTCCGATCGCGCGCTGTACCCGCAGTATGCGCAGCGCGGCCTGTGCGGCTACGCGATGGCCAAGCTGGCTGCTCAGGGGCTGGTCAATGTGCTGGCCCTGGAAGGCGCCGAGCACGGCATCGTCGTCAACGCGGTGTCGCCGGTGGCCAAGACCCGCATGTGGGGCATCGACGGGGAACCGGATGAACTGCATCCAGACGCGGTGGCACCCGGGGTCGCCTTCCTTGCCTCTACGCGGTGCCGGCAGGGTGGCTGGACCCTGCGGGCCAGCAACGGCCAGTTCCATGCATTGCGATTGCAGGAAGCCGAACATGTGGCCTATCCGCGCGACCTGCGTGCGGTGGCAGCGGACAGCATCGAATCGGTGGCCCTGCAGTGGCCGGTCATTGCACGGCCGAGTGTCGACGCGCGCGGTTGAACGCGTACCCTAGGCAGGTCTCCACCTGCCTGCGATGAAATGATCGATCTGCGCCTGCTCCGCCAGTTCGTGGCGGTGGCCGAAGAACTGCACTTCCATCGCGCTGCTGCACGCCTGCACATGTCGCAGCCGCCATTGACGGCGGCGATGCGGCGCCTGGAAGACGAGGTGGGTACCGGCCTGATCGTACGCGGCAACCGCACGCTGGGCCTGACCGCAGCGGGGCAGACGCTGCTGGTGGAGGCGCGTGCAACCCTGCAGCACGCCGAACAGGCGCTGCAGCGCACGCGGGAAGCGGCGGCAGGGCAGACCGGCAGCCTGCGTGTCGGCTACGTCGGCAGCGCACTCTATGGGCGACTGCCGGCACTGATCCGCCAGTTCCGCCATGCGTTTGCGCAGGTGCAGCTGCATCTGCACGAAGCCACCTCGCGGCAGCAGCAACAGTGGCTGCGCGAGGGACGCATCGACCTGGGCATCCTGATTCCGCCGATCATTTCCGCAGAGCTGCATCTGCAGGCGTTCGACCATGATCGACTGGCCATTGCCCTGCCGCGCGCGCATCGGTTGGCCGCACGGCCACGGCTGGATGTCGCCGCGCTGGTGGACGAGCCGTTCGTTTCATGGCCGTCGGCCGAAGGCATCGGCTTCCACGCACAGGTGCTGGGCCTGTGTACTGCTGCCGGCTTCACGCCACGGGTCGTGCAGGAAGCGCAGGGCATGCACGCAGTGCTGTCGCTGGTGGCCGTGGAAGCGGGCGTGGCGATCGTGCCGGCCAGCATGGCCGGGTTCCGTCCCGAAGAAATAGTCTATCGACCACTGGATGGCGGCAACGCTGCGTTCGAGTTGCAGTTCTGCATGCGCCCGGAATCGCCTGCGCCGGTGCTGCAGAATTTCCTGGCGATGGCAGCGCAACCGGTAGTGTCGTGATTGCCAGCTGAGCATCTGTGCTGCGTGCAGTGGCGGCACGCTGATCCGCGGTGAGTATGCCTGCGGAGTGTGACTCGTCCTGCAGTTCTGCCCTTGGAAATCGCACCTGCGGCAAGCCTGAGGCGCGGGCGCGGACAACCCCTACATACCGCCTCGGCGACAGTAATCAGCATGCCCCTGTCGGCCATCATCGGCCGGCTGGGATTGGCGTCCCACAATCAACTCTGGCACGTGATCGGCAGGCGCACGGATGGCGCCTGCGGATCTCGTGACCCGCTGTCCGTGGTGGGCGATGTGTGGGGATCACAATGATCCGCCGGTCAGTCCCAGAGTTGTCCGGTACGCCAACCCGCATCGCCCGCCGCCTGTTCGTGGTCAGCCACGAGTGCGCTGATGGCGCTTGCCTCGGGGGTGGCAATGCGCGTCGTGCATGGGGAGCGGCGGCGGGCGGTGCATCTGCGCACCTGCGTAACGTGTGGCCAGCACGCCAGCAATGGGGTGCTGGCTGTGCTGCTGCGGCGGTCGCCGTCCGTTGCCGTGCTCAGAACCGATAGCTGATGGTGCCGGTGACCACGCGCGGGTAGCCGGCGAAACAATCGCCGAAGGTGCGGCACGGCGCGTAGTAACGCTTGTCGGTGAGGTTGGTGATGTTCAAGGCCCAGGTCCAGTTGGTCACCTGCACTTCCACCAGCGCATCGGCCAGGGTGTAGCTGGGGGTGATGACGCGGCCGCCGTTGCCCAGCGACACCGTGTTGCCGACATGGCGGACACCCAGGCCGAGTTTCATTCGTGCGGCGTCATCCAGCTGGAAGCCCTTGGACACCCAGGCCGAGGCCAGGTCCTGCGGGGTGTCGTTCAGGCGTTCGCCCACTTCCAGTGCGAAGTTGCTGCGGCTGACTTCGGCTTCGTTGCGCGCGTAAGCCGCAGTGACCGTAAGGTCGTTGGCGAACTGGAACTGGCCCTCCAGCTCCACGCCCTTGGAACGGATCTGGCCGGTCTGGACCACGTTCAGCACGTTGTCCGGATCGTTGGTCTGGCGGTTGGTCTCGGTGATGCGGTAGGCGGCCAGGGTCAACAGCATGTTGCGGGCCGGTTGCCACTTGATGCCACCTTCGGCCTGGCGTCCGCGCATCGGCCTGAAGGCATTGCCGAACAGATCCTGGCCGGACACCGGCAGGAATGATTCGCTGTAGCTCAGGTACGGCGATACGCCGCCGCCGACGTCGCCGATCAGTCCGGCACGGTAGGTAGTGGCATCGTCGGTCTGGCTGGGCTGGCCTTCGGTCTTCGAGCGAGCATGGTCGCGACGCGCACCCAGCACCAGCGACACGCGATCAGCCCAGCGGATCTGGTCCTGCACATACACGCCCAGTTGGGAAGATTCCTGGTCCGGCTGGCGCTCCCAGCCACGTACCGTCGGGGCGGTCGATACCGGCGCGTAGACGTCGATGGGCGTGCCGGTGGCATCCAGCCGCTGCAGCTGCTCCTTGTACTGGCTGTAGTCCACGCCGGCCAGCAGCAGGTGCTGGAAGGCGCCCGTGGCGAAGTCGAACTGCACCGCGTTGTCGGCGCTGATCACCTGGATGTCCGGCTGCGTGCCGTAGGCGGTGCGGTTGACCACGCGCCGGTCGGCATCAATGAAGGGGTTTTCCGGGTTGCTGTAGCTGTCCACATACAACTGCTGCAGGGTGGTCTTGCCGTCGATGTAGCGCACCGCCGAGCGCAGGCTGACCGCATCGTTGAAGCGATGATCGAACAGGGCGGTCAGGCTGTATACGCGCGAATCGATGCGGTCGAAACCGGCATCGCCGATGAAGGTGGTCGGATCCAGGCGGCGACCGGGCGCTGCGTGCAGGGTGGCGGCCAGCGGCAGGAACTGCTGGCTGGAGCCGGTCTTGTCGTGCTGGTAGCTGGCCAGCAGGGTCAACGTACTGCGTTCACCGCGCCAGCTGATCGAGGGTGCCAGATACACGCGGTCGTCCTTGAGGACATCGGTCTGCATGTTCGATTCGCGGACCAGACCGACCAAACGCCCGGCAATCGTGGCGTCGTCATTCAGCGCACCGCCGATGTCGCCCTGCAGCTGCCGTCGATCGAAGCTGCCCAGCTGCAGGCCGACCTCACCGCTGGCGGCGCCGAAGGTCGGGCGCTTGCTCATGGCGTTGATGATGCCGCCGGTGGCGCCCGCTCCGTACAGCACCGATGACGGGCCGCGCAGCACTTCCACCCGTTCCAGGCCGTATACCTCCGGGCGTGCCAGCGGGCTGAAGCCGTAGCTGCGGCGCAGGCCATCCTGGTACTGCACCGGGTCCAGGCCGCGTACCGAACTGGCGTCATTGCGGGTGTCCAGGCCCCAGGCGTCAGCGGTGACACCGGCGCTGTAGCGCAGCACTTCCTGCAGGTTGTGTGCGCCGCGATCGGTGAACAGCTGCTGGGTGACCACGCTGATCGCCTGCGGCGTCTCGGTCAGGGCGGTGTCGGTCTTGGTCGCGGTGCTGGCGCGCTCGGCCACCACGGTCACCTTGTCCAGGGTCCGGGCCGCAGTGCCGTCCTGGGCTTGGGCGATGGCCGACGCCAGCAGAGTGGGCAGGAACAGCGTGTACAGCAGCGGGCGGCGCGACGGCAGGGCGGGCATCGTGGGGAATCCGGGAAGGGCGGTGACGGCGGATTATCCGGATGCCCGCTTCCAAATACAAATGATTCCCAAATGCACTTGCCGGTGATGAGCCCGGCTTCAGGGCAGGCCGTCTGCGGCGCCGCGGATGCTCATCCAGGCGCCGCCGCCGGGCGCGCTGCCGGCGCGGACACGGAAGCCGTGCAGCCCGGCAATGGCGGCCACGATCGACAGCCCCAAGCCAAAGCCGGGCCCTTGCCCGGCACTGCTGCTGCCGCGGAAGAAGCGCTGGTAGATCAAGGTGCGGTCCTGCGGCGGGATGCCCGGCCCGTTGTCGATCACATCGATCCGGGGCGCGCCGTGGTCGTCCATCGCGCGCAGCAGGATGCGTCCGTGCGCAGGCGTGAACTGCAGCGCGTTGGACAGCAGGTTGGCCACCGCTTCGAACAGCAGTTCGCGGTCGCCGCGCAGCATGCCGATCTGCGGCGCCACCTGCAGCTGCAGATCCTGTTGCTTCTCTTCGGCCAACGGCAGGTAGAACTGGTGCAGTTCCTGCAGCAGGTCGGCGATGTCGACCTCGTCGAAGGCCGAACGGCGCTGGTGGCTTTCCAGCTCGGACACGCGCAGCAGGGCGGCGAAGCGCGCCATCAGCATGTCGGTCTCCGCCAGCGCCTTGTCCAGCGGGTCCGCATGCGGGTCGTGCTCGCCCAGGCCAACCCGCATGCGGTAGAGGTGTGCACGCAGGCGCGTGAGCGGTGTGCGCAGGTCATGCGCGATGCTGTCGCACACGCCCTTGACCTCGGTCATCAGCTGTTCGATGCGTTCCAGCATGGCATTGACGATGCTCGACAGCCGATCGATCTCATCGCGTCGGTTGGATACCGGCAGGCGTTGCCCGAGGTCACCGGCAATGATGCGGTTGGTGGCCGCTTCGATCTGCTGGATCCGCTTCAATGGGCGCCGGCGCAGCAGATGCCAGCCCACCAGCCCGGGGATGACGGTCAGTGACACACCCCACAGCAGTGCATCGAGGATGATGCTGTTGACCGCCATCAGCTTGCCGTTCTGGCGCACGAACACCAGTGTCCGGCCATCCCGGGTCACCACGCCGAGCGCGCTGCCACCGCTCTCGTGGCGGCCATCGACCAGCGTCCAACCCGCTACCTGATGCGAGTTGCCATCCAGCGGCAGTCCTTCGGGGATGGCCGTCAGCGGGCCCGCCATCGCCACGCCGGCCTTGTCGAACAGCCCGTACGTATACACCTGGTGCAGGTCGAAGCGCTGGCTGTCGCGCAGCGCGTCATCCAGCGCCGGGCCGTCGAAACTCATGAACAGATGGGCGCGCTGCTGCAGGCCCGATTCGGTCAGGTCGTTCAGGTAGTCCGAGATGCGCCAGTACATCACGCCCAGCAGCAGGCTGGACCAGGCCACGAACAGGATGCAGTACAGGCCCAGCAGACGGCTGCTGGATGAGCGCCAATGGTCAGGATTGCGCGTCGAAGACATAACCGGTTCCACGTACGGTCAGGATCGGCTGCGGCCGGCCGGGTTGTTCGATGCGTTTGCGCACCCGGCCGATATGCACGTCGATCAGGTTGGTGCCCGGGTCGAAGTGGTAGCCCCAGACTTCCTGGAACAACATGGTGCGGGTGACCACCTGGCCGGCATTGCGGACCAGGAATTCCAACAGTTTGAACTCGGTCGGCAGCAGGTTGATCTCCTGGCCGCCACGGCGTACCGAGCGGCTCATCAGGTCCAGTTCCAGGTCGCCGGCGCGCAGCACCTTGTCGCTGGCAGCGGCCTGGCCCTGGCGCCGGATCAGCACTTCCACGCGCGCGGCCATTTCATCGGAGGCGAACGGCTTGGTCAGGTAGTCGTCGCCACCTGCGCGCAGGCCGCGCACGCGTTCATCCACGTCCGACAGCGCACTGATCATCAACACCGGCGTGGCGATGCCTTCATGGCGCAGCGTGGTGACCAGGGCCAGCCCGTCAATGCCGGGCAGCATGCGGTCCAGGGTGATCACCGCGTAGTCGCCTGAACGTGCCAGCGCCAGGCCACTGCTGCCGTCGCTGGCCAGATCCACCTCGAAGCCGTGGCTGCGCAGCTCGGTGGCGATTTCCTCCGCGGTGACAAGGTCGTCCTCGATGGTGAGTACGCGCGGCATGGGCCACTTTGCAGATTGGGACCTGCGCATCCTCGCAACCGTAGGCGTGCACTGCAAATGAAAAATGTTTCATGCGTTTTTCGCTGGATCGCAGCGCGCTGTCTTCTATATTCGGCGCCGAACGCTCCCCCCGCGCGTGGAACCTGCTGCCGATGACCCTTCCGTACTTCTCCCTGCCTGCCGCGGGCTGGCGCCGGCCGCTGCTGGTGCTTGCCCTGGCTACCCTGCTGGCCGGCTGCGGCAAGGACGCGCCCAAACCAGGCAAGGCGACGCCGGAAGTGACCGTGCTGACGCTGCAGAACCAGACGCTGGCGCTGCAGCAGGAACTGCCGGGACGCACCATTGCCTCGCAGGAATCGGATGTACGCCCGCAGGTGGACGGGGTGCTGGTGAAGCGCCTGTTCGAGCAGGGGCAGCTGGTGAAGGCCGGGCAGCCGCTGTTCCAGATCGAGCCGGCGCTGTACCAGGCCGCCCTGAACGAGGCGCAGGCCAATCTGAAGACCGCCGAAGCGGCCGCCGTGACCGCTCGCCTGCGGGCGCAGCGGATGCAGGCGCTGGGCAAGGACCAGCTGGCCGCGCGCCAGGACGTGGACGATGCCATCGCCAGTGGCCAGCAGGCGGCTGCGGCCGTGCAGGCTGCGCAGGCAGCGCGCGATACCGCCAGTACGCGGCTGGGTTTTGCCACGGTCACCGCACCGATTGCCGGTCGCATCGGGCGCGCGCTGTTCACCCCGGGGGCGCTGGTGACATCCGCCCAGGCCGATCCGCTGGCGCGGATCCAGCAGGTCGACCCGATGAACGTGGACATCACCCAGTCCAGCAACGAGTACCTGGCGCTGCGTCGCGCCATTGCCGAGGGGGGCGTGCAGGCCAACAGCGCGCCGGTGCGGCTGCGCCTGTCCGATGGCACCGACTACCCGCTGCCGGGCACGCTGGAATTTGCCGACATCGATGTGCAGCAGGAGACCGGCAGCATCATCTTGCGCGCGCAGTTCCCCAACCCCGAGGGACAGCTGTTGCCGGGCATGTACGTGCGCGCGCAGGTAGGCCAGGGCACGCAGCAGCAGGCGTTGCTGGTACCGCAGTCGGCGGTGGACCGCAGTGCCAAGGGCGAGGCGCAGGCGTGGCTGGTCGACAAGGAGGGCAAGGCGCGGCTGCGCACCTTCCGCACCGCCCGCGCGGTCGGCAACCAGTGGCTGGTGCTTGATGGCATCAGCGCTGGCGATCAGGTGGTGGTGGCGGGGGCGCAGGGCCTTGCCGACGGCATGCCGGTGCGGATGAAGACGGCGCCCGTGGCTGCGCCGGCCGGAAAGGACTGAGCGCATGCTGCCGCGCTTCTTCATCCACCGCCCCGTATTCGCCTGGGTACTGGCGATCTGCATCATGGCGTTCGGCACGATTGCGGTGACCCAGCTGCCGGTCGAGCAGTACCCGGACATCGCACCGCCGCAGGTCAACATCACCGCCAACTACACCGGCGCGTCTGCACAGACGGTGGAAGACAGCGTCACCCAGGTGATCGAACAGCAGATCAAGGGCATCGACCACCTGCTGTATTTTTCCTCCACCAGTTCGTCTTCGGGACAGGCGCGGATCACGGTCACCTTCGACCAGAGCGCCAACCCCGATATCGCCCAGGTACAGGTGCAGAACAGCGTAAACCAGGCCATCAACCGCCTGCCGCAGGAAGTGCAGCAGCAGGGCGTGACCGTGGCCAAGTCGCAGGGCGACTCGCTGATGGTGGTTTCGCTGTACGACACCAGCCGGCGCATGGAGCGGGTGGACGTTTCCGATTTCCTGGTCAGCAACGTGCAGGACCCGATCAGCCGCATTGCCGGCGTCGGCGAGATCAATGTGTTCGGTTCGGCCTATGCGATGCGGGTGTGGCTGGATCCGCACAAGCTGCGTGCCTACGACCTGATGCCGTCGGATGTGCGCAGCGCGATCCAGGCACAGAACACCCAGGTCACTGCCGGCGAGCTGGGGGCGTTGCCGTCCAGTGCGACGCAGAGCCTCAATGCCACCGTCACGGCGCAGTCGCGCCTGCAGACTCCGGAACAGTTCCGCGCGATCATCCTGCGCACGCTGCCCAGCGGCGCGGCGGTGCACCTGGGCGACGTGGCGCGGGTCGAGATCGGCGCGGAGAATTACCAGACCAGCAGCTTCCTCAACGGCTATCCGGCTGCGGGTTTCTCAGTGACCCTGGCCTCCGGCGCCAACGCGCTGGCCACTGCCGATGCGGTACGCGCCGAGCTTGAACGGTTGCGGCCTACGTTCCCGCCCGGGCTGCAGGTGGCCTATCCACGCGACAGCACGCCGTTCGTACGGGTCTCCATCGAAGGGGTCATCCACACCCTGATCGAGGCGATCGTACTGGTCGTGGTGGTGATGTTCCTGTTCCTGCAGAACCTGCGCGCCACCCTGATTCCTGCGATCACGGTGCCGGTGGTGCTGCTGGGTACCTTCGGCGTCCTTGCGGTGGCCGGTTTCACCATCAACACCCTGACGCTGTTTGCGATGGTGCTGGCCATCGGCCTGCTGGTCGATGACGCGATCGTGGTGGTGGAGAACGTGGAACGCATCATCCACGAAGAGCATCTGCCGCCACGCGAGGCAACCGAGAAGTCGATGGGCGAGATCACCGGTGCGCTGATCGGCATCACCGTGGTGCTCGGTGCGGTGTTCCTGCCGATGGCGCTGTTCGGCGGTTCCACCGGCATCATCTACCGGCAGTTCTCGATCACGATTGCATCGGCCATGGCGTTGTCGGCGCTGGTCGCGCTGACCCTGACACCAGCACTATGCGCGACCCTGCTCAAGCCCTCGTCGGCGCAGAAGCCACCGGGGCGCTTCTTCGCCGCGTTCAACCGTGGCGTCGAACGCAGCCAGTCGGCCTACCAGGGCAAGCTCGGTGGCGTGGTGTCACGTCCGCGGCGCTGGATGGCGTTCTATCTGCTGCTGGTGATCGCCATGATTGCCTTGTACGCACGCATGCCCACCGGCTTCCTGCCGGTGGAGGACCAGGGCCAGGTGACCTTCCAGTTCTCCACGCCGGAAGGCACGCCGATGGCGCGCACCGAGGCGCTGGGCGAGCAGATCAGCCGTTACTTCATGGAGCACGAGAAGCAGAACCTGGACGTGGTGTTCGTGGTGGTCGGTCGCAACAACGCCGGTACCGGCCAGAATGCGGGGCAGGGCTTCCTGGCACTCAAGCCCTGGGACGAGCGCAAGGGCGACAACACCGCAGCGGCGATCATCGCGCGCGCCAATGCCTATTTCCGCAAGCTGCCCGATGCCAAGGTCAACGTGCTGGCGCCGCCGGCAGTGCGCGGCCTGGGGCAGTCCAGCGGTTTCGAGCTGTGGCTGCAGGACACCAGCGCGGCCGGACGCGTGGCGTTGCAGGCCGCGCAGGAGCAGGTGGTGCGCGCGGCCGGCGAAGACGACGGACTGACCTCGGTGCGATTGAACGGGCTGGGCGACAAGGCCGAGCTGCGGCTCGACATCGACCACGCCCAGGCCAGCGCGCTGGGCCTGGCACAGGCCGACATCAATTCCACGCTGTCTGCCGCCTGGGGTGGCAGCTACATCAATGATTTCCTGGATCGCGGCCGGGTCAAGCGTGTCTACATGCAGGGCGACCAGCCTTACCGCAGCGTGCCCGACGACATCGGCCAGTGGTACGTGCGCGGTGGCAACGGTCAGATGGCCTCGTTCGCCAGCTTTGCCAGCAGCCACTGGGCGCGTGGGCCGCAGCTGCAGCAGCGTTTCAACGGCCTGCCGGCGATGCAGATCCAGGGCAGCGCGGCCGAGGGGCGCAGCTCGGGTGAAGCGATGCAGCGCATGCAGGCGCTGGTGGCCGATCAACCCGGGTTCGATCTGCAATGGAGCGGGCTGTCCTATCAGGAGCAACTGGCCAGCAACCAGACGCTGTACCTGTACGCCGCTTCGATTGCCTTCATCTTCCTGTGCCTGGCCGCGCTCTACGAGAGCTGGACGGTGCCGGTAGCGGTGGTGCTGGTGATTCCGCTGGGCGTGATCGGTACGGTGCTGGCGACCACGGCTGCGGGCTTCGTCAATGACATCTACTTCCAGGTGGGATTGCTGACCACGATTGGATTGTCGGCAAAGAACGCGATCCTGATCGTGGAGTTCGCCGAAGCACGCTACCGCGCCGGCAGTTCAGCGGTGGAAGCGGCACTGCAGGGCGCGCGCCTGCGCCTGCGGCCGATCGTGATGACCTCGCTGGCCTTCGTGGCAGGCGTCATCCCGCTGGCGTTGGCCACCGGCGCCGGCGCGGTCAGCCGGCGTGAAATCGGCATGAGCGTGATCGGCGGCATGCTCTCCGGAACGGTGCTGGCGGTGGTGCTGGTGCCGCTGTTCTTCGTGCTGGTACGGCGGATGGGCAGGGCGCGGCCGGTGCACTGAGGAGGCCAGGGCCGTCGGTTGTCATCGGCCTGCCGCAACGCCATCACCCGGTCTTGGCCCGGGCATCGGTAGGGTGATCGTCCCCGTCCCCCACGGAGACCTGCCATGTGGTTGCTTGACCGACTCTGGCCCTCACGCCCTGCGCTGCCCGCCGCGACGCTGCCGCCTGCAGCGGACCTGCCCGCGCGTCGAACGCCGTTGAAGCGTCCGTTGCGCGTCGGCCGGGCCAGCATGGCCCCGTGGCAGAAGGTCGCGCCGCCGCCCAGGCGCAGCCGCCACTAACCGGTGCGGTCGGCGGGGTGGTTCACCCCGTCATTGACCGGAATCGTTCCCAGCGCGAACGGATCGATGCCTTCCAGGCAGGCCACGTTGTAGCCGTACTGGTCCGGGTTGGAGCGGCGGCGGTGGTGCGTGTAGATGCCACAGACGTCGCAGAAGTAGTGCTCGGCCACGTGCGTATTGAACTGGTACAGGCGCAGATGGGCCTGGCCACGCACGATATGCAGCCCGTCTTCGGCCACGCTGGCGGCGATGGCGCCGCGGCGCCGGCACATCGAACAGTCGCAGCGGCGCGGGTCGACGATGCCCTCGGGCAGGTCCAGCAGCAGCTCGACGGTGCCGCAATGACAGCTGGCCCGGTGCTGCGCCTGCACGGCGACGCCGGCCACGGTGGTAATGCCCATCCTCGCTCCCTGTACACCTTGGTGGACGCCAGTATGCGCCCGCAGGCGCCAGCCTGAACCGTCGTAGATGTCGCCGTGAGGCGGCTTGTGGCTAACTATGCCGCCCCGGGACCCCGACAGGATGCCAGTGAAAGCCGCAGGACGATGGATGACAGGATGTGTGATGGTGCTGCTGGCGCTGTGGGTGGCCGGTCTGCTGACCTACCAGATGCCCGGGCCAGGCTGGCTGGGCGTGACCGCGGCGATGCTGTGGCTGCTGGCCGCCGCCTGGGCGGCCTGGCAGGTGGCGCGCGGCCGTGGCACGCGCCGGTTGTGGGCGGCCTTTGCCGGCGCTCTGGCGCTGGCGGGGCTGTGGTGGCTGCTGCTGACCCCACGCCAGGACCGCGACTGGGCCGATGACGTGGCGCAGCGCCTGCACGTGGAATCCTTCGATGGCCGCCACGTGGTGCTGGATAACGTGCGCGATTTCACCTGGCGCACCGAGACCGACTACGACGCGCGCTGGGTGCGCCGCAGCTACGACCTGGACCAGCTGCGTTCGGCCGACCTGGTGCTGTCGTACTGGATGGGCCCGGCGATCGCCCACACCCTGGTCTCGTTCGGATTCGAGGACGGGCGCCACCTGGTGTTCTCGCTGGAAATCCGCAAGGAGCGTGGTGAATCGTTCTCGGCACTGGGCGGCTTCTTCCGCAAGTTCGAGATGACGCTGGTCGCGTCCGAAGAAACCGACATCATCCGCACGCGCACCAACGCGCGCGGCGAGGATGTCTACCTGTACCGCCTGCACGGCATGGACCGCAACCAGCTCAAGACCCTGTTTGCTGCCTACATCGACCAAGCACGCCAGCTTGATGCCACGCCCGGCTTCTACAACACGCTGACCAGCAACTGCACCACGATTGTCTTCGACCTGGCGCGGCATATCGCCCCGCGCCTGCCGCTGGACTACCGGTTGCTGGCCTCGGGCTACCTGGCCGAGTACGCGCAGGAGGTGGGCGCGCTCACGCCTGGCGTGCCGTACGCCGAACTGCATGCCAAGGGCCGCATCACCGAGCGCGCGCTGAAGATGGCACCCGACGATGACTTCTCCACCGTGATCCGCCAGGGCATCCCTGGCACCGAGCAGGACCCGCAGCAATGACCCCGATGATCCTGTTCCGCTGGCAGCGCGCGCTGCCGGCGTTGTTGGCTGCTTTCCTGCTGCTGGGCGGCAGCGGCTGCGCGATGGTCACCGTCAAGCAGGTGGCGTCCAGCGATTACCTGGTCAACAAGCGCGCCGATGTGCTCAACACCGGCAAGCTCAGCCCCGCCTCGCGCGAGACACTGAGTGCGGCCGGGCTGGACGAATCACAGTGCGAGAAGGACTTCCTGGTCTGCCGCAGCACGCTGTTGATGACCGATGACCTCAACGTCGAGCAGCGGTTGTCGACGCTGTCCGAGCTGTGGGTGAAGGCCGCTCTGGCATTGACGTCGAAGAAGCAGGCGGCCAACGAACCGCCGATGAGCGATGCAGCGCTGGATGCATGGCTGGAGGCGGCGCGCTATGGCTATGCCTATCTGTTCTACAGCGGGCGCTCGCCCTCCGATCGCGCGTTCGAGGATCGGCAGACGCAGGTACGCGATTACTACAACTATGCTGCCGAGAAGGCCGCCGTGGTGTTGTTCGCGCGTGCCCGTGCCGCAGCATTGGCCGGCGAGGACTACACCAAGCCGGTGTCGGCGGGCAGCTGGACGCTGGCTTCCGATTTCCAGCGCCTTTCATTGAAGAGCATCCCCAAGCAGCTGGTGCCGGCCGGTACCGTCAGCTTCGTCGGCATGCGCAGCACCTATCGCCGCGATGGTTTCGGCGCCGAGCTGGTGATGGTGATGGACCCGCCGAAGCTGGTGGTGCCTGCCGTCGCCGCGGAAGGGGCCAAGGCCGAAACGGCACAGGCGCAGGCCACCAAGGACGAGCAGGAGGAGGGCGTCCGCCGCGGACGCCGCCACCAGCACGATGATTCGGTGCCCGAGTACAGCGAGATGTCCTCGATCAACGTTACGGCATTGCTGCGTTTTGAAGGCAACACGCTGGAAGACGTGATGCGCACCCGCCAGGTGCTGCTGGATGGCTATTCGCCCGAGGCCACCGAGCGCATCACCCTGCATGGCGAAGAGGTGCCGCTGGCGGGCAACTTCACCGCCGCCTACGGTCTGTGGCTGGCGCAGAGCGGATTCGCCACGCAGTCGCTGCGTACCCTGTTCGGCATGAGCGAGGGCATCGGCGAGCCGCACATCTACCTGATGCAGCCATGGGATCCGAACCGCCGCATCATCTTCATGCTGCATGGCCTGGGCAGCAGCCCGGAAGCGTGGGTGAACCTGGCCAACGAGATCATGGGTGACCCCGAACTGCGCCAGCAGTTCCAGGTGTGGCAGGTGTACTACCCGACCAATGCGCCGATCGCGCTGAACCGCTACGAGATCGCCAACGCATTCAACGACACGTTGCAGCACTTCGACCCCAACGGGAGCACGCGCGCCTCGAAGGACATGGTCTACATCGGCCACAGCATGGGTGGCGTGCTGGCGCGCCTGCTGGTCAGCGATTCCGGCGATGTGCTGTGGAATGATCTGCTCGCCAACTACAACCTGAAGGGCGAGCGCCTGAAGCGGGTGCAGTCCAAGCTGGGTCCGTTGCTGCACTTCAAGGCCGAACCGAACGTAGAGCGTGCGATCTTCATCGCCGCCCCGCACCAGGGCACGGACATCGCCGGCAACAAGGTCGGCCGCCTGATCGGCCGCCTGGTGCGCCTGCCGCTGACCATCCTCGGCAAGTTCGAGGATGTGTTCCTGGCACTGGCACAGGCCGAGCAGCAGGCGGATGGCACGGCCAAGCCGAAGATTCCCAACAGCATCGACAACCTCAAGGCCAGCGACCCGTTCGTGAAAGCCGCTGCGCAGCTGCCGATCACGCCGGGCCTGAAGTACCACTCCATCATCGCCCAGCGTAAACCGGAACTGCCGGTGGAGAAATCCGACGATGGGCTGGTGCCGTACTGGAGCTCGCACCTGCCGGGCGCGTTGTCGGAGAAGGTGATCATCTCCGGCCACAGCGTGCAGGAGACGCCGCAGGCAGTGCTGGAAGTGCGCCGCATCCTGCACCAGGACATCGATGAAGTGGGTACGGTGGCGAGGCCGTAACGGGACGCTCTCCGGGGCGTCTACACGCGACGTGCGATCACCGTGGCGAACACCGCCAGGCCCAGGGTGATGGCCAGGCACAGGATGTAACCGGTATGCGGGGCGCTTTCCACGAACAGTGCGAACAGCGCGCCGGATACCGCCAGTGCGGTGGTCACCGACAATGCTTCGCTCAACTGCAGGGCCGAGGTGTTCGCACCCTGTTCGTGTGGTGGTGACAGTGACAGCGTCAGCACCGACAGGCTGGCGTAGATCATGCCCATGCCGAAGCCGGTCAGCGTCCAGCCGACCAGGGCGACCGGCAGTGGCACCGCAGTGAACAGCACTGCCAGCGTCGCGGCGATGCCCACGGTCATCAGCGGTGTGCCCACGCGCAGCAGTTGCTGCCGCGACCAGCCGCGCTGCTGGTGACCCTGCAGCCACGAGCCGGTGAACCAGCCCAGCGCGCCCAGGCTCAGCACTGCACCGGCCCAGCTGGGTGTCAGCCCACGCTCGCGCTGCAGCAGCAGGGGCAGGTAGGCCTCGCAGGCGAAGAACGCAGCAGCGGCCACACCACGCAATGCGATCACACTGGGCAGGCCACGGCGCAGGCGCAGGGTGCCAGCGGGCAACAGGCGATGCACGCAGAACAGCAGCGCCAGCATCGCCACGCCGATGCACAGCAGTGCCGGTACGCCCTGTTGTTGCCCGCCCAGATACAGCAGCAGGGCAGCCAGGGAGGCGCCGCTGGCCCAGCGCACGATGTTGCCGCGGCCATCATCGGCAACATCCGTGGCTGCAGCCTGCATGCGCGCCAGTGCCGGTCGCAGCAGCAGGCCGGCCGGTATCGCCAGCAGCGGCACCGCCAGGAACACCCAGCGCCAGCCAAGATGCTGCACGATCACACCGCTCAGCGCCGGGCCGATCATCGACGGCACCACCCAGCCGGCAGAGAACGCGGCGAAGACCTTCGGCCGCAGATGCTCGGGATAGGTCCGGCCGACCATCACATACAGCGACACCGAAATGGCGCCTGCGCCCAGGCCCTGCAGCAGGCGTCCGGCCACCAGCATGCCCATGCGCAGGGCGAAGCCCGCCAGCAGCAGGCCCAGCACGAAGCAGGCCAGGCCCCACCATAGCGGGCGTGCGGGGCCGTGGCGGTCGGCCCAGCGGCCGGCCAGGGTCATGCCGATCACGCTGGTGGCCAAGGTGCCGCCGAAGGCCAACGCATACAGGCGCAGGCCGTCCAGGGCCTCGGCCACGGTCGGCATTGCTGCGGCCACCGCCAGTGCCTCGAAGGCATGCAGGGAGACCAGGGCGACCATGCCCAGGGTGGTGGCGCGGTAGCGCGCGGACAGGATGGAGGAATCGACCGGATCGGCCGTGGCAGCGGGGGAGGGCATCGGGTTCCTGCGGGGGCGGACGGGCCGCGCTTGTCATCTGGCGGCGATGGTAGCAGCATGCCACCTCAACCAAAGTTGAGGTCAATCGATGCTGGCACAGGACATGAGCGTCGGCGATGTCGCCCGTCGCAGCGGCGTGGCCGTCTCTGCGCTGCATTTCTACGAGCGTAAGGGATTGATCAGCAGCCTGCGCACGTCGGGTAACCAGCGCCGCTACGCCCGCGACGTGCTGCGCCGGCTGGCGGTGATCCGCGTGGCGCAACGCGTGGGCATGCCGCTGGAAGCGGTGGCACGTGCGTTCGAGAGCCTGCCGCAGGGGCGGGCGCCGACCAAGGCCGACTGGGCCAAGCTGTCGGCACGCTGGCAGGTGGAGCTGGAGGAACGCATCCACATGCTGCAGCTGCTGCGCGACGAGCTGACCGGCTGCATCGGCTGCGGTTGCCTGTCACTGAAGCGCTGCCGCCTGGCCAACCCGGATGACGTGCTCGGCGAGCGCGGCGACGGCCCGATGCGCTGGGGCTGACCGTGCTGGTGGGTGCCGACCCTGGTCGGCACGCTCGTTACCAGACGGTGATGGTTTCGCCGCTCTGGATGCCTTCCACCGCGCGCTGGAAGGCCAGTGCCGCGCGCTGTGCGGTCACCGCTTCGAAGCCGGGGAAGTAGGGGCCGTAGGCTTCCATCGATTCCACCAGCACGTTCGGGCTGACCACGTTGATGCGCAGCCCGCGCGGCAGCAGTTCCAGCGCCGCCGCCCGCACGAAACCTTCCAGCGCATGGTTGACGGCAGTGGCGTTGGCGCCATCGCGGATCGGCTGCGCGCTGACGATGCCGCTGGTCAGGGTGATCGAGCCGCCAGCATTGAGATGGTGCTGCGCGGCCAGTGCAAGACGCACCTGGCCGAGCAGCTTGTCCTGCAGGCCGACGTTGAACTGTTCGGGTGTCATCTGCTGCAACGGGCCGAAATGCAGCTTGCCGGTGGTGGAGATCACCGCATCGACCGGGCCGGTCTGCGCGAACAGCTCGCGCACGCTGGCGTCGTCGGTGAGGTCCACGCGCAGGCTGCCGCTGTGGCGGCCGGCAGCGAGGATGTCGTGCTGCTGGCCCAGGTGGCGGGCGACCGCCTGGCCGAGGGTGCCGCTGGCACCGACGAGAAGAATCTTCATGACAGCTCCTTGCGAGAGGGGATGGATGCAGTCTGCGCTGTCACCGGTTGGTTTGGTAAGTGGCTTATGATTCGCATATTCCTAACCAGGGATTTGCAATGGATACCTTGCGCTGCATGCAGGCCTTCGTCGCCGTGGCCGAGCACGGTAGTTTTTCCGCTGCCGCCAGCCACCTGCAGGTGTCGGCGGTGATGGTCGGCAAGTACATCCAGCAGCTGGAAGCGCACCTGGGCACCGCGCTGCTGCAGCGGAACACCCGTCGCCAACGTCTGACCGAAGCCGGCACTGCCTACCTGGCCGGTTGCCGGCAGGTGCTGGAACAGGTGCAGCAGGCCGAGGCGGACGTGGCCGGGCTGCAGGTGCAGCCACGCGGGCTGTTGCGGGTCAGTGCGCCGACCACCTGGGGCAGCTGCGTGCTGGCTCCCGTGTTGAGCGATCTGCTGCGGGCACAGCCGCTGCTGAACATCGAGCTGGACCTGAGCAATCGCCGCATCGACCTGATCGAGGATGGCTTCGATGCAGCCATCCGCGTCGGTCCGCTGCCGTCGCAGGAACTGGTGGCGCGGCCGCTGCCGCCGTATGCGATGAGTCTGTGTGCATCACCGTCGTACCTGCGCCGCCGTGGTACGCCGCGCACGCCCGCCGATCTTGAAGGACATGATTGCCTGAGCCACCTGGCCTGGCGCGGCGGTCACGGTTGGCAGCTGGCCAATGGCGAACAGGTCGATTGGGAAGCGCGGTTGACCAGCAATGACGGTTACGCGCTCCGCGAAGCAGCCGTGGCGGGCGCAGGCCTGGTGCTGCAGCCGACCGCGCTGCTTGCCGGTGAAATCGCAGCGGGACGATTGAAGCCACTGCTGCGCGACTATCTGCCCGAGCCACGGCCGATGCACCTGATCTACCTGCCCGACCGTCGCCCCCGACCGCGGCTGCAGTGTTTCGTTGATTTCGTCATGGCCAGGCTGGGCACGTAGATCCACGCATGCGTGGATGGCGGTGGGTGCCGACCGTTGGTCGGCACACTTGTTTCAATCATTGGCGGCAGACAGTTCCTGCCCACGCACCTGCGCGGCACGCAGTGCCTTTTCCACCAACGCTTCAAACCCACCTGCCTGGAAGCTTTCGATCGCCGCCTGGGTTGTGCCGTTGGGTGAGGTCACCCGGCGCCGCAGTTCGGCTGGGCTTTCACCGGCTTCGTCCAGCATGCGCGAGGCGCCCAGCAGTGTCTGCACCACCAGCGTGCGCGCCGCTTCTGCAGGCAGGCCTTGTGCGATGCCGGCCGCTTCCATTGCTTCGGCCAGCAGGAACACATAGGCCGGGCCACTGCCGGATACGGCGGTGACCGAATCCATCTGCGCTTCGTCGTCGATCCACACCGTGCGTCCCGCGCTGGCCAGCACGCGTTCGGCCTGCGCATGCTGCTGCGCATCCACCGCTGGCGTGGCATACAGGCCGGTGACCCCGGCGCCGAGCAGGGCCGGGGTGTTGGGCATCGCGCGCACCACCGGCAGCGTGCCACCCAACCAGCGCTGCAGCTGCGGGCTGGTGATGCCGGCGGCGATCGAGATCACCAACGGCTCCTGTGCCTGCGCCAACACCTGCAGTGACTGGCAGACCTCGCGCAGCACCTGCGGTTTCACCGCCAGCAGCCACGTGTTGCCCTGCGCCGCCGCAGCGGCCGCGTTGTCGTGGGTCTGCACGCCGAAATCGGCAGCCAGATTTTCGCGCAGTTCGGCCACCGGTTCGGCCACGTGGATGTGCGCGGCCGGCACGCCCTGCCGGATCAGGCCGGCAATCAGGCTGCGGGCCATGTTGCCGCCGCCGATGAAGGTGATGGAATCAGCTGCCATGGGAATCTCCTTGGAATCAGGCCGGGCGCGGACGCGCGCCGAATAGGGCGGTACCGATGCGCACCAGGGTGGCACCTTCGGCGATCGCTTCAGCGTAGTCGCTGCTCATGCCCATCGACAGGGTGTCCACCTGGGCATGAGCGGCAGCCAGCGCCTCGAAAAGTGTGCGCATGCGCACGAACGCGTCGCGCCGGCGCTCGGCGTCGGGCCACGGCGCAGGAATCGCCATCAGGCCGCGCAGGCGCAGGTTCGGCTCGGCGGCGATGGTTGCCGCCAGCGCGTCCACGTCGTCCGGCGCGCAGCCGTGCTTGCTCGACTCGTCATCGATGTTGACCTGGATGAGTACGTTCAGCGGGCCGCGTTCAGCGGGGCGGTAGCGGGCCAGCGCGGCGACCAGCTTGGGCCGGTCCACGCTCTGCACCCAGTCGAAGTGCGTGGCCACCGGTTCGGCCTTGTTCGACTGCAGGTGGCCGATCAGGTGCCATTCCAGGCCCAGCGGCTGCAGTTCCTGCATCTTGGCCAGCGCTTCCTGCACGTAGTTTTCGCCGAACGCGGTCTGGCCCTGCGCGGCAAGCGCAGCCACGGCCTCGGCCGGCTGGGTCTTGGACACCGCCAGCAGGCGCGGCGGTGGCCGCCCGGCGGCAGCGGCGGCGTTGTGCAGGTTGCTCAGGATCTGGGGCAGGGGAGTGGCCACGTAACGCGTTCCGTTCAATCAGGAGGCTATACTGCCGCCCGGGGAAAGATCCTTCCAGTCGAAGCCGTTATTGGGGAGTAGCCGCTCATGGATATCGCCGAGCTGTTGGCGTTTTCCGTAAAGAACAAAGCGTCCGACCTGCATCTGTCCGCAGGCCTGCCGCCGATGATCCGCGTGGACGGTGATGTTCGCCGGATCAACATTCCAGCCCTGGACCACAAGCAGGTCCACGCGCTGGTGTACGACATCATGTCCGACAAGCAGCGCCGCGATTACGAGGAATTCCTCGAAGTCGATTTCTCCTTCGAGATCCCGTCGCTGGCGCGCTTCCGTGTCAATGCGTTCAACCAGAACCGTGGCGCCGGTGCGGTGTTCCGTACCATTCCGTCCGAAGTGCTGACCCTGGAAGACCTGGCCTGCCCGCCGCTGTTCCGCGAGGTGATCCAGCAGCCGCAGGGCCTGATCCTGGTGACCGGCCCGACCGGTTCGGGCAAGTCGACCACGCTGGCGGCGATGATCGACTACATCAACAAGAACGAATACGGCCATATCCTCACCGTCGAGGATCCGATCGAATTCGTGCACACCTCGCAGAAGTGCCTGATCAACCAGCGCGAAGTGCACCGCGATACGCATGGCTTCAACGAAGCGCTGCGTTCGGCACTGCGTGAGGACCCGGACATCATCCTGGTCGGCGAACTGCGTGACCTGGAAACCATCCGCCTGGCGCTGACCGCCGCGGAAACCGGCCACCTGGTGTTCGGCACCCTGCACACCAGTTCGGCGGCCAAGACCATCGACCGCATCATCGACGTGTTCCCGGCCGGCGAAAAGCCGATGGTGCGCTCGATGCTGTCCGAATCACTGCGCGCGGTCATTTCGCAGGCGCTGCTGAAGAAGGTCGGCGGCGGTCGTACCGCTGCGTGGGAAATCATGGTGGGCACCCCGGCCATCCGCAACCTGATCCGCGAGGACAAGGTGGCGCAGATGTATTCGGCCATCCAGACCGGCCAGCAGTACGGCATGATGACCCTGGACCAGCACCTGCAGGACCTGGTCAAGCGCAGCCTGATCACCCGCAACCAGGCCCGCGAATACGCCAAGGACAAGCGTCTGTTCGAGTAAGGCGAGGCAATGGCGGGGCAGGGCGCGCGAATACGTCGCCGGCCCCGCGCTGTTTCCTCCACCGACCGATTCCTGGTACATGCCCCATTGGGAGCCCGCCGTGAACACCACCGCGACCACCATCGATTTCACCTCGTTCCTCAAGCTGATGGCGCACCAGCGCGCCTCGGACCTGTTCATCACTGCCGGCATGCCGCCGGCGATCAAGGTCAACGGCAAGATTTCGCCGATCACCCAGACGCCACTGACGCCGCAGCAGAGCCGCGACCTGGTGCTGAACGTGATGACGCCAGCGCAGCGCGAGGAATTCGAAAAGACCCACGAATGCAACTTCGCCATCGGCCTGTCCGGCGTCGGCCGCTTCCGCGTGAGCTGCTTCTACCAGCGCAACCAGGTCGGCATGGTGCTGCGTCGCATCGAGACGCGCATTCCCACCGTGGAAGAGCTGAGCCTGCCGCCGATCATCAAGACGCTGGCGATGACCAAGCGCGGCATCATCCTGTTCGTCGGCGCTACCGGTACCGGTAAATCAACCTCGCTGGCAGCGATGATCGGTTACCGCAACCAGAATTCGACCGGGCACATCATCACCATCGAAGATCCGATCGAATTCGTGCACAAGCACGAGGGCTGCATCATCACCCAGCGCGAAGTCGGCATCGATACCGACAGCTGGGAAGCCGCGCTGAAGAACACCCTGCGCCAGGCGCCGGATGTGATCATGATCGGCGAGGTGCGTACCCGCGAGGGCATGGACCACGCCATCGCCTTCGCTGAAACCGGTCACCTGGTGCTGTGCACGCTGCACGCCAACAACGCCAACCAGGCGATGGACCGCATCGTCAACTTCTTCCCGGAAGATCGCCGCAACCAGCTGTTGATGGATCTGTCACTGAACCTGAAGGGCGTGGTCGCGCAGCAGTTGATTCCTTCGCCGGATGGCCGCTCGCGCAAGGTGGCGATGGAGATCCTGCTGGGCACGCCGCTGGTGCAGGACTACATCCGCGACGGTGAGATCCACAAGCTGAAGGAGCTGATGAAGGAATCGGTCCAGCTGGGCATGAAGACCTTCGACCAGAGCCTGTTCGAGCTGTACCAGGCCGGTGAGATCAGCTACGAGGACGCACTGCGCTACGCCGATTCGCAGAACGAAGTGCGCCTGCGCATCAAGCTCAGCCAGGGCGGCGATGCCCGCACCCTGTCGCAGGGGTTGGATGGCGTGGAGATTTCAGAGGTCCGGTGAGGGCGCCGCCCGCCGCTGGCTGACTATCGTAAATGGGGTGCATATGGATATGCCGCGTGCTCGCAACGTCGTGCTCATCGATTACGAGAATGTGCAGCCTCCGTCTCTCAAGGAGTTGGTTGCCCCTGGTTTCACCGTGCTGATCTTCGTTGGCGCATCGCAATCGCGGATCAGCATGGATGTTGCCGAGGCAGTCCAGGCATTGGGTGGCAACGGACGCTATGTGCGTTGCAATGGTAGCGGGTCGAACGCGCTGGATTTCCATATCGCCTTTTACATCGGCGAGATGGCTGCGGTCGATCCCAGCGCATTCTTCCAGATCGTTTCGAGGGACACCGGCTTCGATCCACTGGTGGCGCACCTGCAATCGCGGCGTCTCAACGTCCTGCGGTGCGCATCCGTTGCCGATCTGCCAATGCTCCGTGGCACGCAGCAGGCTCCGGCCAAGCCACCGACGCCGGTCGTATCGAAGGCCAAGCCGCCAGCGTTGAGTGTCGACGCGCGCCTGCAACGCGTACATGCAGTGTTGGTGAAGCAGGGCAAGGCGCGGCCGGCTTCAATGAAGTCGCTCACCTGCGCGATCAACAGCCTGTTTCAGAAGGCACTTCCCGCAAAGGATGTCACTGCGCTCATCCAGCAACTGCAGCAGAAGAAATGGATCACACTGGAGGGCAGCAAAGTACGTTATCAGCTGCCGTCCAAGGTAGCGTAGGTAACTCGTCCACCGGATGCAGAATTGGTGCGGGCGGCAGGACGGCATTCATGAAATCCAGTCATGACCGACTGCCATCCAGGTCGTTCAATCCGCTGCCCCTGCAGGCGTATCGTCATCGCTCCCCTACTGGAGCACGACGATGCAGACACGTGAACTCGGCCGCAGCGGCCTGAAAGTCTCCGCCCTGGGCCTGGGCTGCATGGGCCTGAGCCACGGCTACGGTCCCGCCGTCGAGCAGAGCCAGGGCATCGCCCTGCTGCACGCCGCGGTCGAGCGCGGCGTGACCTTCTTCGACACCGCCGAAGTCTACGGACCGTATACCAACGAAGACCTGCTCGGCAGGGCGCTGGCACCGCACCGCGACAAGCTGGTGATCGCCACCAAGTTCGGCTTCAAGGACGCACAGGTCGACACCGGCCTGGACAGTCGTCCGGAGAACATCCGTGCGGTGGCCGAAGCCAGCCTCAAGCGCCTGCGCACCGACTACATCGACCTGTTCTACCAGCACCGCGTGGATCCGAACGTGCCGATCGAGGATGTGGCCGGCACCGTGCGTGACCTGATCGCCGAGGGCAAGGTGCGCCACTTCGGCTTGTCCGAAGCCAGCGCCGCCACGGTGCGTCGCGCGCATGCCGTGCAACCGGTGGCCGCAGTGCAGAGCGAGTACTCGCTGTGGTGGCGCGAACCGGAACGCGAACTGCTGCCGGCGCTGCAGGAACTCGGCATCGGCTTCGTGCCGTTCAGCCCGCTCGGTCGCGGCTTCCTGACTGGCGCGATCAACGCTGACACCACCTTCGCCGACAACGATTTCCGCAACACCGTGCCACGCTTCGAAGTGGAAGCGCGTCGCGCCAATCAAGCGCTGGTTGACCGCATCACCACGATCGCGGCGGCGCGGGGCGCCACCCCGGCACAGGTCGCGCTGGCCTGGCTGCTGGCGCAGGCACCGTGGATCGTGCCGATTCCGGGTACGACCAAGATCCATCGCCTGGAAGAGAACCTCGCCGCCGCCGACCTGCAGCTGTCTCCCGCCGAGCTGGAGCGCATCGCGCAGACGCTGCAGGAGATCGCCATCGTCGGCGAGCGCTACAACGCGCAGCGCGCAGCGCAGGCCAAGGGCTGATCGCAGTGTGTGCGGACTTTCGTCCTGTGGTGGGTGCGGACCGTTGGTCCGCACGCCTCACCCCACCATCGGCCCGCGCAGCGCATCAAGCACCGTACGCATCGCCACGGTGACATGCCGGCGTGACGGGTAATACGCGTAGTAGCCATCGAAGTGCGGGCACCAGTCATCCAGTGTTGATTGCAGGCGGCCTTCCAGCAGGGCCGCCTGCACCTGGTCTTCGGGCAGCCAGGCCAGTCCGCTGCCGGCCAGCGCCGCAGCCCGCGTCATGCCCATGGTGTTGAAGGTCCATTGGCCGGAGACGCGGATGCTCAGTTCGTGGCCATCCTGACCGAAATCCCACGGCATCAGGCCGCCATGGGTGGGCAGGCGCAGGGTGATGCAGTTGTGCGCGGCCAGATCGTGCGGATGCACCGGCGCCACGTGCTGGCGGAAGTACGACGGTGCCCCCACCACGCGCATGCGCAGCGGCGGACTGATCGGCAGCGCCACCATGTCGCGTGCCAGGCGCTCACCGAGACGGATGCCGATGTCGTAGCGCTCGGCGACGATGTCGGCCAGGCCGTAATCGGTGGTCAGCTCGACCTTCAGGTCCGGGTACTGCTGCAGCAGCGGCGCCAGCCTGGGCCAGGCCAGGTATTCGGCGGCGTGGCCGGTGGCGTTGATGCGGATGGTGCCTGCGGGGCGCTCGCGGTACTCGGCCAGCGCGGCCAGTTCGTCTTCGATCTCTGCCAGGCGCGGGGCCAGGGTTTCCAGCAGGCGGGCACCGGCCTCGGTGGTGGCGACGCTGCGGGTGGTGCGGGTCAACAGGCGCACGCCCAGTCGCTCTTCCAGCCCGCGCATGGCGTGGCTGAGGGCGGACTGGGAGACGCCCAGCTGGGCAGCGGCTTTGGTGAAGCTGCCTTCGCGGGCAACGTGGACGAAGGCTTGCAGGTCGTTGAGGTTTTCACGCGGCATGAGGGGATGATACGGCCGGGCTGCGCCCGGCGCCCGCGGTAGTGCCGGCCGCTGGCCGGCAACCGCAACAGCAACAGCTGGCTTCCTGCTGGGATGGCGGGGTGGGCCCGGTTACGGGGGACGCCGTGAATCCATCCATGGAGGCTTGGCCGCGGCATCCATGCCGCGGACACCCCCGCAACCGGACCCACCCCGCCTTCGACAGTTTTCCGCGATCTGTTGGAATTGCATGACTTGTTGTTGGTGGGGGTCGACCTTGGTCGACACGTAGATCCACGCCATGCGTGGATGCGCGTGACTGGTGGCGCCGGGCGCTGGTCGGTTAATGCGCTATGTCGATTTGTGGTTCCGTGGTTCGTCGATCGGGTACTTTCCAAAGAAAAGGGAGCAGCACATGAGCACCGACAGCAAACCCAAGGGCCCGGCGTCCTATTTTCCTTCCATCGAAAAGACCTACGGGCAGCCGGTGGCGCATTGGCTGGCGCTGCTGGCCAAACGGCCGGGGCTGAAGCACATGGAACTGGTCAGCTTCCTGAAATCCGAGCACGGGCTGGGCCATGGCCACGCAAACGCCCTGGTCGCCCACCACCTGGCCACCCAGCGCTGAGACAACCGCTCCACCGAGCGAAGCGACCCGCTTTTGCTCTTCTTTTCTCTTTACGTGGCTGGACGCGCACGGAACCTGTCCAAGGCCGGGTGGGGTGAGGCTGCGGGGGTGTCCGCGGCATGGGCCCGAGGCATGCCTCGGGCGGGTTGGGCAGGACGGGACGCCCAATCCCGGTCTTGCTGTGTGCGCAGGACAGCGCACACGAGCAAGACGCGGCCAAGTCCCCAGGGACGGATTCACGGCGTCCCCCGCAGCCTCACCCCGCCTGGCCAAGCCACTGAACTGCATTACGCCGCCCAGCCACGAGGGGCTGCGCCGTTCGCCGCAACTCCCAACTGAACGATTTCATCTGCAACTGTCATGCAGATCGTGTCTAATACCGCTCCCCACCCGTAGTGCCCCCACCTGTATGTCCCTCCAATCCCATGGCCCGGCGCCGTGCGACGACGCTGACGGCCACCTGGTCACCGCTGGCCCGCTGACCCCGCCGCCCGATGTTGCCGGCACCCCCGCCGATGAGAAGGCGCTGCGCCACTCGGTCGCCGAGGACGTGCAGGGCATGGTGCTGGCCATGCTCGTGGCCTCACTGGGCCTGGCCATCTTCGCCAAGGGCGGGCTGATGATCGGCGGCATGGCCGGCATGGCCTTCCTGCTGCACTATTCGATGGGCTGGAACTTCGGCCTGGTGTTCGTGCTGGTCAACCTGCCGTTCTACTGGGTGGCCGTGCGCCGCATGGGCTGGGAATTCACCCTGAAGACGTTCGCAGCGGTCACTGCCTGCGGCCTGCTCACCGACATCCTGCCGCGCTGGGCGGACTTTTCGCATATCGCGCCGCTGTACTCGGCGCTGGTCGGTGGCGCGCTGTCCGGCCTGGGCATCCTGTTCTTCATCCGCCATCGCGCCAGCCTCGGCGGCATCGGCATCCTGGCGGTGTACCTGCAGCGCACCCGCGGCTGGAGCGCCGGCAAAGTGCAGATGTCCTTCGATGCGTGCCTGATGGTGGCCGCGTTCTTCGTGCTGTCGCCGTCGAAAGTGATGTACTCGGCCATCGGTGCGGTGGTACTCAGCCTGGTGCTGATGTTCAACCACCGCCCGGGCCGCTACATGGGCGTCTGATTCCGCATTCGGCGGATCGCCCGCCCAGGTGCCACGCGCCCCGGTAGCGCCGGGCCATGCCCGGCGGATGCGCATCAGCCGCGCGCTGCCTGTACCCACGGCGGTGCCAGCTTCAGCAGCGTTGCATGCACCGGGCAGTCCTCGGCATGCGCGCCCGGCAGGTAGCCCAGGCTCATCAGGAACTCGCCGGTGATCTCGCCACCGGTGAAGCGGAACGTCTTCTTGAACAGCTTCACCCAGTCGGCCTTGCTGCGCGGATGGTGTGCGTCCAGCCAGGCGGCGAAGCTGCCGTGGCTCTGGCGCAGCTGCTGGATCACTTGCGCGTTGTGGATCGCCGCCAGCACCTTCAAGCGGTTGCGGATGATGCCCGGGTCCGACAGCAGGCGCTCGATGTCCTGCTCGGCGTAGGCCGCCACGCGATCAACGTCGAACGCGTCATAGGCCGCGCGGAATCCCTCGCGCTTCTTCAGGATGGTCTCCCAGCTCAGGCCGGCCTGGTTGATCTCCAGCAGCAGGCGCTCGAACAGTTCACGCTCATCGCGCTGCGGGAAGCCATATTCATTGGCGTGGTAGTACTCGTGCACCGGATGGCCCGGGGCGATGCGGCAGTATCCGCTCATGGTGTGGCCGCCTCCGCGCGGTCGTTGCTGCGATCAATCTCCAGCTGGCCCGCCGCGCCGTCAAGCAGCAGCGTCGGCCAGCGCGGCGGCTGCATGGTCAGGCGGCCGTCGCGCAGGGCCTGCGGGGCCCCGTCCGAGGTGCGCTGGTCAACGTCCTGGAAGGAAACCTCACCCTCCTTTCTCCAGCCAGCCGGTTCACGCACGTGCAGCTGGCAGCGCGGACCGCTGTACAGACTGGTCATGCACAGCAGCACGTCGTCTTGGCCATCGCCGTCCAGGTCACGGCGCAGGGTGACGCAGCGGTTGTCGCCGGTCTTGTCGTCGTCCAGGCAATCGCCCGCGTGCAAGCGACGGTCCAGTATCGCCTGCCACCAGTCATCGGCTGGCGAGGCGGTGCCCTTGGCCTGCACGATCCGTGACTTCAGGCTGGCCAGGTCGCGCACGCCATCGTCGATGTCGTTATCCCAGCGTGACTCGCGCTTCTGCCGGGCCAGGGCCTGCACGATGATGCTGGAGGCGCGCGTGTCGGCCGCCAATGACGGTGCTTTCTGCAGCGTGCGCAGCGCCTGCACACCTCGACGGCCCAGCTCGAAACGCAGCTGATTTGCGGCGTCCGCAGTCATCAACGCCGGATCGGCGCGCAGGCGCTTCATCTGGCTGGCCAGGGTGATGCGCACCGGGTCGATCACCGGCGAGATGGCCAGCAGTGCGGTTGCCAGCACGGCCCAGCACATCCAGCGGTTGACCGGCTCAAGCCGATGCAGCCAACGCCCGTGCCGGCGCAGTGCGGCGAAGGCGTAGCCGATGGCATAGCCGGCAATCAGCACTGCCACCGCCACGCCCCAGAAGCGCGAGAGGGTCCAGCCGTACTGGCTGACCCGCAGGGACATCGCATACAGCGCCAGGCCGGCGTAGATCGGCAGTGCCAGCAGGCTGGCCTCGACCAGCCGGCGCAGCCATGCCGGGTAGGGCGGGGTGCCGTCGTCGTGCTGGTAGACCGCGTTGGCCAGGCTGATCAGCAGCACCGCCAGCACCAGCAGCAGGCTGGCGGCCGAACGCGTGGCCCACAGCGGCGCCAGCCCGGTGAACGGCAGCGACAGCACGAACAGCACCGCGATGAACGACAGCAATGGCAGCAGGCCGCGGCAGATCGCGAAGAGCACCTGGCGGGTGATCTGCATCGCGCGATGCTGGGTGCGCCCGATCAGCACGCCGAAGCCTGCCAGCATGCCGGTGGCCAAGGCGATGAAGGCATCGCTGCCGAACAGGACGTGGAAAAAGTCGACCTTGACCATCCGGAACAGCGCCGCCCACAGCCACAGCAGCAGCCAGGTCAAGCCGGTGAACACCGCCGCCAGCACCAGGGTCAGCCCGTTCTGCCAGGCGCGTTCGAACAACGCGCCATAGTCGGCCCGCCAATGTCCGGCATGCAGGCGGAACTGCCACCACGGCAGGGCAATGAACGTGGCAACGGCCAGGCAGATCGAGAGCGGAACCTGCAGCACGGCCGCATACAGCGCGGTTTCTCCGCTCAGGTTCCAGGCGGTCCAAGCGGCCAGGGCGAGGACCAGCAACGAGGCCAACCCGGCGTGCAGCCACAGGCGCCAGGCCTTCAGATCGACCAGCGTCAAGGCCACTGCGGTGGGCACGGTCAATACCCAGGCATACCAGCAGTAGCGCCAGCCGATGTCCCGGAACGGCCATTGATCCGCCAGTTCCTGGGCCGCGAAAAGCATCAGCCCCTGCAGCAGTGCGATCAACACGATCATGCTGCGGGTGGGCCATGACAGCGTTGCATCCTGCTGCATCGGGTCGTCCTCCTTGCAAGAGCGCCATCCTAGCCCATCCCTTCGCGCCCGCATCCGGTCGCAGCGGTTAGAATGGCGCCCATGCCAGTAATGCCGACTTCCCTCGCCAATCACCTGCTCGTGGCGCTGCCGTCGCTGATCGACGCCACCTTCGCCCGCACCGTCGCGCTGATCTGCCAGCACGACGAGAACGGGGCAATGGGGGTGCTGGTCAACCAGCCGTCCGAGTACACCCTGGGCGAGGTGCTTGCGCAGATGGAGATCGCTACCGGCGATGGCGTCCTGCAGGCGCGTCCGGTGCTCAATGGCGGACCGGTGCATCCCGAGCGTGGCTTCGTCATCCATGACGACGCGCGCGCGTGGGATTCCAGCCTCGTCGTCGGTGAGGGCCTGTACCTGACCACCTCGCGTGACATCCTTGAGGCGATGGCGCGTGGCGAAGGCCCGGCCAATGCCGTGGTCACCCTGGGCTGCGCGGGCTGGAGTGCCGGCCAGCTGGAAAGCGAACTGTCCGAAAACAGCTGGCTGACCGTGCCGGCCGATGCCGAACTGGTGTTCCAGCTGCCGCTGGAACAGCGCTGGCAGGGCGCCGCGTCGCGCATTGGCGTCGATCTGTTCCGGCTGACCGATTACAGCGGCCATGTCTGAGCCGGCCCTCATCCGTCGCGATGGCACCGTACTCGGTTTCGATGTCGGCTCGCGCCGGATCGGCGTGGCGATCGGCAGTGCCTTCGCCGCGCATGCGCGTGCGGTGGCCGTGGTCGATGTGCACGGCAATGGCCCCGACTGGGCGGCGATCGAACGCCTGCTCAAGGAATGGAAGCCCGATGGCCTGGTGGTTGGCGATCCGCTGACCCTGGACGGCCAGGACCAGCCCAACCGCAAGCGCGCGCAGGGCTTTGCCCGCCAGCTGCGGGAACGTTTCAAGCTGCCGGTGGTGATGATCGACGAGCGTTCCAGCTCGGTCGAGGCCGCCCGCCGCTTCGCCGTCGAGCGCGCCGAAGGGCGCAAGCGTCGCCGCGACGCGGCTGCGCTCGATGCCGTGGCTGCGGCGGTGATCATCGACCGCTGGTTGTCGTCGCCGGACGACGCCATTCCCATTCCCTGACGATACGAACCCCGCCATGACCGCCCAGCAACTCGATGACTCCGGCCGCCTGCGCCACCTGTTGACGCTTGAAGGTCTTCCCCGCGACACCCTGGTGCAACTGCTCGACCGCGCTGGCCAGATCCGCGATGCCGCGGTCGGCCGTGTCGGTAACAAGCGCCACGTGCTGGGCGGATCGGCGGTGTGCACGTTGTTCTTCGAACCCTCTACCCGTACCCGCAGCTCGTTCCATCTGGCGGCGCAGCGGCTGGGTGCGGACGTGCTGAACTTCGACGCCTCCACCTCGTCCACGCGCAAGGGCGAAACCGCCTGCGACACGCTGAAGAACCTGGAAGCGATGGGCGTGCGCGGTTTCGTGGTGCGCCACCCCGATGACGGCGCCGTGGCGGCGCTGGCTGCGGTGGCGGGCGAGGGCACCGCGCTGGTCAATGCCGGCGACGGCCGCAGCTCGCACCCGACCCAGGGCCTGCTGGACATGCTGACCCTGCGCCAGGCCAAGGGCCCGGACTTCTCGAAGATGAAGGTGGTGATCGTCGGTGACGTCAAGCACTCGCGCGTGGCCCGCACCGACCTGCATGCCCTGCGCACGCTGGGCGTGGGCGAGATCCGCGTATGCGGCCCGCAGTCGCTGCTGCCTGACGACGACACCCTCAAGGGCTGCGTGGTCGGTGATGATTTCGACGCGATGCTGGAAGGCGTCGACGCGCTGATGATGTTGCGCCTGCAGCGCGAGCGCATGGAAGAAGGCCTGGTGCCGTCGCTGGAGCAGTACCACGCACAGTACGGCCTGAACACCGCGCGCCTGGCCCGCGCCGGCAAGGACGCCGCCGTGCTGCACCCGGGCCCGATCAACCGCGGCGTGGAAGTGACCGACGAAGTGGCCGACGGCCCGCAGTCGTGGGTGCTGCGCCAGGTCGCCAACGGCGTCGCCGTACGCATGGCCGTGCTGGAAACCCTGCTGGGTTGATTGCCTCCGATTGCTGCGTTGGTGCGTGCCAACCTGGGTTGGCACGTGCACTGCTTTGGTAGATGCCAACCTTGGTTGGCACGTGCACTGCTTTGGTAGATGCCAACCTTGGTTGGCACTATCCGTCCGTGCTGAATGCCTCTGGTCGATCACCCAAGGCCTCGAGCTCCCACTCGCACCATGCGTGCCGATACTGCCCCAACTGCGTCGTCAGACCCGCCCTGATCGGATTGCCCATCAGGTACATCGCATGCCGGTACAACGATTCGTCCGAGCGGATCGCATGATCGTGGTAGCAGGCCTGCCAGAAGCGCCCGCCCCTTCCCAACAACCGGTTTGCCTGCTGCGCCGTGCGCGATTTGAAGCGCTTCATGACGGTTTCCAGTGTTCCCGCACGTAGTTCGAGCAGCCAGTGGATGTGATCGGGCATGACCACGTAGGCGATCGAGCGGGTGAAGCCTTCCTGATCCAGCCTCTGGAATTCCTGGATTGCCAGGGCTGCGGCAGCGTCGTTGGCGAACAGGGGCGCACGACGATCCACGACGGTAGTCAGGATGTAGCTGAGACCGATGCTGGAGCGACGGCCGAGCAGGAGGCGGACGTTTTGCATGCCGCAAGCTTGGGCGGACACGCTTGCGACGGACATCGGGGAATGGCTTGATCTTGGGTAGGCTGGTGCCAACCAAGGTTGGCATCTACCAGAAGGGGGCCAACCAAGGTTGGCCTCTACCGGAGCAAGCGCTCAGCGCTTCTGGGCGAACAGCCACGCCCACATCGCCGCGTCGGCGTAGGTGGCATCCCAGGCATTGTGGTTGCCCTCCGCGTACTCGGTATAGCGCACGTCGCGCGCGCCGGCGGTCTGGAACGCTGCATGCAGCCGGCGATCATCATCCGGTGGCACCACGTCATCCAGCGCGCCGTGGAAGATCCAGATCGGGGTGCGCTGCAACCGTTGCGCGATCACCGCATAGGGATCCGCTTCGTTCGCCACCTGCTCGACGAACAGGGTAGGGCGTACCGCACGTGGTGCCAGCACCGCACCGCACACCGGCACGATCGCGGCAAAGCGCTTCGGATCGTCCAGCGCGATGTTCCAGCTGCCATAGCCGCCCATCGACATTCCGGTCAGGTACTGCCTTGCCGGGTCAGCGCCGAACTCGGCGATCGTGGCGTCCAGTGCCGCAATCGCCACGCGGTTGTTGCGGCCGCTCCATTCCTCGTCGCCGGGAACCTGCGGAAACACCGCCAGCGCGGGGAAGTCGGCCGCGTGCCGACGCAGGTACGGGCCCAGGCCTGCGTGGGTCTGCTTCACGCCATCGCCGCCGCGCTCGCCGGAGCCGTGCAGGAACAGCACCACCGGCAGCCGACCAGCCGCGCGCGCGGCAGCGGCCGGTATGAACACCTGGTAGTAGGCGGTGTCGCCGTCCACCTTCACCGCACGTGCCTCGAAGTGGCCGCGGGCACCGGGCGGCGTACTGGCACACCCGGTCAACATCAGCAGGGCCAGCAGCGGCAGCCAGCGCAGAAGCGATCGAAGCATTGCGGTTCCCATGAGGGCGATGTCGCCTCGATGGTAGTGCGCCGCGACCGGCCCGGCATCGTGCGCCGCATCACTGCGGGCGCGGGAAGCTGGCGATGATCTCCAGCTGCTCCTGTGCTTCGGCATTGCCGCCTGCGGCCGCGGCCTGCACCTGCGCCATGTCCGGGTGCAGCACCACCAGCAACGGGTTCTCGCACACCGGGCACACATACTCGGTGGCGTCCTCGTCCAGTTCCATCACCATTGCCCGCGAACTGCCTTTCCACTCGCAGGCGGCACAGGTGTGAAGCTGGTCGCGCCAACCCGGCGCAAAGTAGTTATCGATCGTCGTTGCCATGGCAGTTCCAGTCAGTGCAGCAGGACCATGGTGGCCAGGCCGAGGAAGGTGAAGAAGCCCATCGAGTCGGTCACCGCTGTCAGGAAGATGCCGCTGGCCAGCGCCGGATCGAAGCCGAAGCGCTTCAGGCCCAGGGGCACCAGCACGCCGGCAAGCGCCGCGAACAACAGGTTGCAGGTCAACGCGATGGCGATCACGGCCGAGAGCCCGGGCGAGTGGAACCAGGCGAGCACGATCAGGCCCAGCACCGAACCGAGCACCACGCCATTGAGCAGGGCCACCCGCACTTCCTTCCACAGCAGCGTGCGTGCGTTGGAACTGCCGACCTGGCCCAGTGCCAGGCCGCGCACCATCAGCGCCAGTACCTGGGTGCCGGCGTTGCCGCCGAGGCCAGCGACGATCGGCATCAACACCGCCAGGGCGACCAGCTTGTCGATGGTGCCCTCGAAGTGGCCGACCACGCTGGAGGCCAGGAAGGCTGTGCACAGATTCACCGACAGCCACATCAAGCGGCGGCGCATCGCGCGCCAGACCGGGCTGAACAGGTCCTCGTCCTCGTCCAGGCCGGCGGCGCCCAGCGCCTGGTGCTCGGCCTGGCCACGGATGATGTCGACCACGTCATCGATGGTGATGCGGCCGATCAGGATGTTGTTGTCATCCACCACCGGCGCCGAGATCCAGTCATGGTCGGAGAACTGCCGCGCCACTTCCTGGTCGCTCTCGCCGACATCGATGGCAGGCTGCTCATCGTCGATCAGGCGGTTGATCGGGGTGGTGTCTTCGTGGGTCACCAGCGAGGCCAGAGACACGCGGCCCAGGTACTGGTGGCGGCGGCTGACCACGAACAGGTGATCGGTGTGGTCCGGCAGTTCGCCGCGCAGGCGCAGGTAGCGCAGCACCACATCGACGTTGACGTCGGCGCGTACCGTCACCACGTCCGGGTTCATCAGGCGGCCGGCGCTGTCCTCGGGGTAGGACAGCACCTGCTCCAGGCGCTCGCGGTTCTCGCGGTCCATCGACTTGAGGACTTCGTCGATGACCGTGTCCGGCAGGTCTTCAACCAGGTCGGCCAGATCGTCGATGTCGAGGTCTTCGACCGCGGCGATGATTTCGTCCGGGTCCATGTCCGCCAGCAGGCTTTCGCGCACGTCGTCGCCGACGTGGACCAGCACCTCGCCATCGTCTTCCGGATCGACCAGGCCCCAGACGATCTCGCGCTTGCCCGGCGGCAGCGATTCGAGCAGGTTGCCGATCTCGGCCGGCGCCAGGGTATTGACCAGACGGCGTACCGGGCCCAGCCGACCGCTGTCCAGTGCATCGGACAGCATCCGCAACTGGCGCGCAGTCTTGTCGTGGCGTACGGCCTCAGCCATCGCAGCTCCCGCGGGATAAGAAAAGCCGCGATCCTGGCAAGGATGCGGCAACAGGGGTGTTCAGCGCGTCATTATCGCAAGGGGATGTTTCAGCGCATACCCCGCTGGCCACAGGCCACTGGGGTCCACGCATGCCACCTCATCCCCCGCCTGTCGGCGCGCTCCTTGAACAACAAGGGGCTGCTGCTCCAGACCGAATCCGCCGGGCATGGCCCGGCGCTACCAAAGGTGACACGCGGCGGTAGCGCCGGGCCGTGCCCGGCGAGCACGTAGCGCGACGCGTCAGGGCGCGTCCGCCACCAGCGCCAGCCAGCGCTCGATGCCGCGGCGGTCACGCATGCCCAGCAGCTTCGGTGCGCGGGCGCGCAGGGCTCCCAGATCGGCATCACGGACAGCACGGCGTACTTCCAGCAGGGTGCCCGGGTGCAGGCTGAACTCGGTCAGGCCCAGTGCCAGCAGCAGCGGGGTCATCCGTGCGTCGCCCGCGATTTCGCCGCATACCGCCACCGGGATGCGATGGCGTGCGCCGGTCTCGATCACCATCTGCAGCAGGCGCAGCACGGCCGGATGCAGCGGCGAATACAGTTCGCCCAGTGCTTCGTTGTTGCGGTCGGCGGCCAGCAGGTACTGCACCAGATCGTTGGTGCCGATCGACAGGAAGTCGACCAGATCGATGAAGCTCTCCAGCGCCAGCGCGGCGGCGGGTACTTCGATCATCGCGCCCAGTGGCACGTGCTCGGCCACCATGTGGCCCTCGGCGCGCAGTTGCTCGCCCAGTTTCAGCATGCGCCGGCGCACCGCCAGCAGTTCGTCGCGGGTGCTGACCATGGGCACCAGCACGCGCAGCTTGCCGTAGGCCGAGGCACGCAGGATCGCGCGCATCTGGGTGTCGGCCACCTTGGGCCGCGCCAGCGACAGGCGCACGCCGCGCAGGCCCAGCGCCGGGTTTTCCTCGTTGCTCAGGGTCAGGCCGGTGCGGTCGGCCTTGTCTGCACCCAGGTCGAGGGTGCGGATGGTCACCGGCCGGCCACTCATGCCCAGCGCCGCATCGCGGTAGGTCTGGAACTGTTCTTCTTCGTCCGGCAGCTCGTTGCGCTGCAGGAACAGGAATTCGGTGCGGTACAGGCCCAGGCCGTGGGCGCCCAGCGCATGCGCCTGGGTCACATCTTCCAGCGATTCGGCGTTGGCCAGCAGTGCGATGTCGACCTGGTCGCGGGTGCGGCTGGGCTTGCTGCGCAGGCGGCCAAGCTCGCGCTGCTCGCGTGCGTGCTCCTTCAGGCGCGCCCGGTAATCACGCAGGTTGTCGGCCTGCGGGTTGACGGTGATGCTGCCGTCGGCGCCATCGATGATCAGCACGTCGCCGTCGATCACCTTGTTCAGCAGCTGCGGCACGCTGACGATCAACGGCAGGTGCAGGCTGCGGGCAAGGATCGCACTGTGCGAAAGCGCGCTGCCAGCGCTGGTGACGATGCCGACCACGCCGTGCGATTGCAGCTGGGCCAGCTCGGAAGGGGCGATGTTGTCGCAGACCAGGATTTCGCCGGCCAGGCCCTTCACCGCTGCGGGCCGCTCGGGCTGCAGGAACGCATGGATGCGCCCGATCACATGGTCGAGGTCGTCCATGCGGCTCTTCAGGTAGGCATCGTCCATGCCGTCGAAGACTTTGGCCAGGCGGTCGCGCTGCAGGCGCAGCGCGTAGCCGGCACTGTAGGGACCACTGCGGATCAGTTCGTCCAGGCCGAACAGCAGTTCGGGATCGTCCAGCAGCAGTGCATGCAGGTCGAGGAACTCGCCCACTTCCTGGTTCAGCGCGCCATGCAGGCGCTGGCGCAGCTCGTGCATCTCCGTGCGCGCCGCGTCCACGGCGCGATGCAGGCGTGCCAGCTCGGATTCAACCTGGGAGGGGGCGACGCGCTGTTCGGCCACTTCCAGTGCATGCGGCAGGCGCACGCGGGCGCGGCCCATTGCCGTGCCGCGGGCGGCGCCGTGGCCGGCCAGCAGCTGTACCGGCCGTTGGCCGGTAGGGGTTTGGCCGGCGCGCGCGCGCGGCACGCTCAGTTGTCCTCGTCGAAGCGACGCTCGAACAGGTCGACCACCGCATCCATCGCGGCGACTTCGTCTTCGCCGTTGATGCGGATGGTGACCGGCGTGCCTTGCCCGGCCGCCAGCAGCATCACGCCCATGATGCTCTTGGCGTTGATCTCACGGCCCTTGGCGGCCATGGTCACGTTGCAGCGGAACGGCGCCAGGGTCTGCACCAGCTTGGCGGTGGCCCGGGCATGCAGGCCCAGGCGGTTGCTCACAGTGAGTTCTCGTTCAAGCATCGTCGACTATCGCTCCATTACGGGTGCCCGCCGCCGCAGTGGCGGGCAGTTGATCCAGTCCCTGTTCCGGATAATTCATCACCCGCAGCAACATCGGCAGACTCAGCGCCGACACCCGGCGAACCGGGGTCCCCAACCGGGCCAGCTGCCCGGCAAGGTTGGCAGGGCTGGCGCCGTACAGGTCGGTCAGGATCAGCACGCCATCGCCCCCATCGACCCGCCGCAGAGCGGCCGAGGCGAGCGGGAGCAGAGCATCCAAGTCTGCGTCGAACGGTACTTCGAAAGCTTCGGTCTTCAGCGGCAACTGCCGCAGAAGCCGGGTCGCCACGTCGAGCAGGGCGATCCCGACCCCAGGATGTGTTACGAGGAGAATGCCACAGGTCATTACTGCACGTTAACAGGTCAAGGTGAATTGGCGATAGCAGCAGGAGAGGGGCACTGTGTCCCGTATTCAGCGTTGTTCGGGTCAGAGCCCTTTTTCGTTGAAAAAGGGATCCGACTCCATCCGTTTTTTCGATGCCTGACAGAGATTCATCCACGCATGGCGTGGATCTACCGTGTCGACCAAGGTCGACACCTACCCACAGTGCAACTCCGACCCGCCGCGATCTGTCAGAGGCGGGGCGGTGTGGGGGTGCAGGACCGTTGGCGCCATGGATGGCGCCATCGAGCCCCCAAGGATGGGTTTACGGCGTGTCCTGCGCGCCCACACCGCCTCGCCATCCAAGGGAATCCGATGTTGCTGTTGCTTCGGCTGTTGCTGTTGACGTTGCCGTGGTTTCTGCGGGTGCCGGGCGCAGCCCGGCCGACCCCCTCAATCCTGTTCGCGGTGGTACGTCGCCACGTCTTCCCAGCCCATCTCACGCGCATGGCGGGCCAGACGTTCGGCCAGGAACACCGAGCGGTGCTTGCCGCCGGTGCAACCGAAGGCCACCGTCACATAGCTGCGGGTGCCATCGCCCAGCTTGGGCAGCCAGGTATCCAGGAAATCCATCAGCTGCGCCAGGTAGCGCTGAACATCCGGCTGCGCCTCCAAGTAGTCGCGCACGCCGGGCTCGCGGCCGCTCAACGCACGCAGTTCCGGATCCCAATGCGGGTTGGGCAGCACGCGCGCGTCGAACACGAAGTCGGCCTCGGCCGGTACGCCACGCTTGTAGGCGAACGATTCGAACAGCAGCGACAGGCGGCTGGCATGGCCCATCGCAAATTCAGTGATGATCCGGCGCCGCAGCTGGTGCACGTTCAACGCACTGGTATCGATCACCGCATCGGCTTCGCGGCGCAGCGGCGCGATCAGCTCGCGCTCACGGGCAATCGCTTCGGGCAGCGACAGGCCCAGCTGGCTCAGCGGGTGCCGGCGGCGGGTGTCGGCGTAGCGCTTGAGCACCGTTTCATCGCTGGCCTCGAAAAACAGCACCTTGGCGTCGACGCCGGCATCGGTGGCCAGCTGCCGCCAGCTGGACAACTGGGTCAGGTCGCTCTGCCCACGCACGTCGATGCCCACTGCCAACCGGCGCGATGCCGCGCCGTCATGGTGGCTAAGCACATTGCGCACGAAATCCGGCAGCAGCTGGATCGGCAGGTTGTCCGAACAGTAGTAGTCCTGGTCCTCGAAGGTCTTCAGGGCGACGGATTTACCCGAGCCGGACAGGCCGCTGACGATGATCAGGGTCGGGGCGGTGGGAATGACGGTGCTCATGGACGGGCTCTTCGAAGGACAGGGGGGTCAGGGCGTTCGCCGTTCCAGCAGGTTGCTGTGGCGGGCGATGAACATCGCCGCCGGGTCGATACCCTTGGTACGCAGAATGTGCAGGCGGGTGGCCGCCTCGGTCAGGACGGCCAGGTTGCGGCCGGGCATCACCGGCAGGGTGATCAGCGGCACGTCCAGGTCCAGCACGTGGCGCGTGCCCGAGTCGCCGGTCAGGCGCTCGTAACCATGGGGGGTGGGCTCGGTCATCGGCTTGGTCAGGTGGACGATCAGCCGAAGGTACTTGTTCTTCTTTACAGCGGTGTCGCCAAACATCTCGCGCACGTTCAGCACGCCCAGGCCGCGCACTTCCAGCAGGTCCTGCAGCAGTTCCGGGCAGGTGCCATCGAGCACGTCGGGGGCGATCTGGGTGAACTCGGGGGCGTCGTCGGCCACCAGGCGGTGACCGCGGCTGAGCAGTTCCAGGGCCAGCTCGCTCTTGCCTGATCCCGCTTCACCGGTGATCAGCACGCCGATGGAGTAGATTTCCATGAACACGCCATGCAGGATCACCCGCGGCGCCAGCGTCCGGGCCAGGTGGTAGGACAGATGGTTGAGCAGTTCGTGGCCGCGCTTGGGTGACAACCACAGCGGCGTGCCGGATTCATCGGCGGCCGCGCGCAGGTCTTCCGGGCACGGCTGGTTGCGGGTCAGCACCAGCGCCAGCGGATGCGACTGCATGATCTTTTCGATGGTCTCCCAGCGCTGGCGTGGTTCCAGCGCATCCAGCCAGGACAGTTCCTCGGTACCGAGGATCTGCACCTTGTTGGGATAGATCGCATTGAGATAGCCGGCCAGCGAAGGGCGTCGCGAGACCGTATTGCCGGCCTCCAGCTCACGCTTCTCGCCGGATTTGCCCGCTGCCCAACGCAGGCCGAGCCGCTCTCGCTGCTGTTCGAACAGTTCGCGGGCAGTGATGCTGGTATTCATGCGGCGCTCGCCGGTGGGGTCAGGTCCAGGGCCTGGCGCAGCTCCCGTGCATCACCGGCCTCGCGCAGCGCCTGGCGGATGCAGGGCGCGGAAAACAGCTCGGCCAGCTCGGACAGCAGCATCAGGTGTTGATGGGTGTAGTGGGCGGGAACGGCCATGGCGAATACCAGGTCCACCGGCTCGTCACCACCGAAATCGACGGGGGTCTGCAGACGCAGCAGCGCGCCACGGGGGCGATCCAGGGTCGGCGCACGACCATGCGGGATGGCGATGCCGTAGCCGATCGCGGTACTGCCCAACGCCTCGCGCTGGCACAGGTTGAGATAGATCTGTTCGGCGTTGGCCTGGCGGCAGGCCAGCAATCCGGCCGCGGCCTGCAGGACGCTGTCGCGGTCGGTGGCCGTGCAGAGCTGGGTCTGCACGGCCGCCAGGAGGTCAGTCAGGGGCATGTCTGCGGGGAGCGGTGGCGATCAGCCACCATTGTCGCCCACCGGCAGCGGTGCGTGCTGCTGTTTTTTCTCCTTGTGCTTGATCACCAGGCGGTCAAGCTTGTCCGCCAGCAGGTCGATCGCCGCATACATGGTCTGCGCATTGGCTTCAGCGTGCAGGGTCTGACCCGGAATATTGAGGCTGGCATCGACGTGGTGTTCAGTCTTCTGCAGCTTGAGCGTCACCCGCGCTTCGCAGTGCTGGTCGAAGTGTTTGCCGATCCGGGCCAGCTTCTCCTCTACATAGGACTGCAGGGCCGGGGTGACTTCGACATCTTTGCCAAACGTTTCGATGCGCATCGGGTTTCTCCTTTGATCGGATGTGCCAATGAACCTCTCCGCCGGGCGCGGCGGCGCGTCAAACGATTCTGACTCTTTCGTGCGAGGCGGAGATGTTCATGGCCTCACGATACTTCGCCACGGTGCGCCGCGCTACTGGGATTCCCGACGATTTGAGCAGGTCAGCCAGCTTGGCGTCAGAAAGCGGCTTGCGTGGGTTCTCGTCATCGATCAGGCGCCGGATCATGGCCTGGATGGCGGTGCTGGACGCTTCGCCGCCGCCGTCGGTGTCGATGCCCGAAGCGAAGAAGGCGCGCAGCGGCAAGGTGCCGCGTGGCGTACGCACATGTTTGCGGGCGATCGCGCGCGACACGGTGGATTCGTGCAGGCCCAGTTCGGCTGCGATTTCGCGCAGGGTCAGCGGGCGCAGTGCCTGTTCGCCGAATTCAAGGAAGCCCGCCTGCTGCTGGATCAGGCTTCGCACGACCCGCAACAGCGTCTCGCCTCGCGCCTGCAGGCCCTTCAGCAGCCAGCGCGCCTCCTGCCGCTGGCCGCGCAGATAACCGGCATCGGCGTCACCGCAGCGGCGGATCATCTGCTCGTAACCGCGGTGGATCACCAGCTTGGGGCCGGCATGGGCGGCCAGCGCGGCGCGCCAGATGCCGTTCTGCCGCCATACGACGACGTCGGGCACCACGTAGGTGTTCTGGGCGAGCGGGGCGATCTGGGTGCCGGGGCGCGGGTCCAGCGAGCGCAGCAGGGCCACGGCGGTCTCGACCTCGGCCAGCGGCTGTTTCAGCTGCTGGGCCAGGCCCGTCACGCCGGAGCGCGGCAGTTGTTCCAGTGGGCCGGCGGCAACCTGCCGGGCCAGGGCCAGGCACGGGGTATCAGCAGGAAGCACGTCCAGCTGCAGTTGCAGGCATTCGCCGAGGCTGCGTGCGGCCACGCCAACGGGATCGAAGCGCTGGATCTGGTGCAGCACGGTCAGGATTTCGTCTTCACCGGCGTGGATCGCCGGCAACAGCGCTTCGGCGATGGCCGAGAGCGGCTCGCGCAGATAGCCGTCGTCTTCCAATGAATCGATCAGCGCGGCGCCGATGCTGCGGTCGCGCTTGGACAGGTGAGTCAGGTGCAGCTGCCACAGCAGGTGGTCGGCCAGGGTTTCGGTTTCGGCAACGCGTTCGGCGGCACTGCCGTTGTCGTCGTCGTCATCGAAACTACCGCCGCTGCCGCCACTGCTCCAGTCCAGCTCGGCAGGCGCCCAGTCGTCGCCGCTGCTTTCAGCGTTGTCGGGCGGGGCGTCATTGTCGCCGCCCGCGTCCTCGCTGCTGCCGTCCTTGTCGACACCGGCGCCTTCGTCGCTGCTGTCCGACCAGTCCAGCAGCGGATTGCTCTCCACCGCCTGGGCGATTTCCAGCTCCAGCTCGGTCGTGGACATCTGCAGCAGCTTGATCGCCTGCTGCAGCTGGGGCGTAAGCACCAGCTGCTGTCCCAACGATGTCTGCAGCCGAGTCTTCATGCCTGTGCCGAACGGAAGGGAGAGGGCCCGGCGGCCGCGGTCACAGCTTGAAGGAATCCCCAAGGTAGACGCGGCGCACGTCGGCATTGTCCAGGATCGCCTCGGGCGAGCCCTGGGCCAGTACGGTGCCCTCTGCGAGGATATACGCGCGGTCGCAGATTCCCAAGGTCTCGCGCACGTTGTGGTCGGTGATCAGCACACCGATGCCGCGTTGCTTGAGATGGGTGACGATGCGCTGGATTTCGCCGACCGAGATCGGGTCGACACCGGCGAAGGGTTCGTCGAGCAGGATCAGGCGCGGTTTGGCGGCCAGTGCACGGGCGATCTCGCAGCGACGGCGCTCACCACCGGACAGGCTGGCGCCGAGCTGTTCGGAAACATGCCCAAGCTGCAGTTCGTCGAGCAGGCTGTTCAGTTCGCGCTCGCGGCCCGCCGAATCCAGGTCCTCGCGCAGTTCCAGCACCAGGCGCAGGTTGTCGGCCACGGTCAGCTTGCGGAACACCGACGGTTCCTGCGGCAGGTAGCCCACGCCCTGCTTGGCGCGGGTGTACATCGGGTCGCCGGTGATGTCCTTGCCGTCCAGCACGATGCTGCCGGCATCGGCACCGACCAGGCCGACGATCATGTAGAAGCAGGTGGTCTTGCCGGCACCGTTGGGACCGAGCAGGCCAACCACTTCACCGGCGTCCAGGGTCAGCCCGAAGTCCTTGACGACTTCGCGCTGCTTGTAGCGTTTGCGCAGGCCAGTTGCGACGAGCATTACTTCTTGCCTCCAGCCGGAGCCGGAGCGGCAGCAGGCGTCTTGTTCTTCGGCGGAATCACGGTGCGCACGCGGCTGCCATCACCGCCGGAGTTCATTTCACCGCTGCGGGTGTTGTAGACCATGCGCTGGCCCGCATTGGTGCCGCGCGCGCTGGTGACCTTGTAGTTGCCGGTCAGGGTGATGATCTCGGTGGTGATGTCGTAGTCGATCCGGTCGGCCACCGCATCCATCCAGGTGCCATCGTCGAGCTGCTGCTTCATCTTGGCCTGCTTGCCGGTGAACACCGCACGCACGGCTTCGCCGCCCTTGAGGTAGATCTCCGCTTCGGACGAGCGCAGGTCCAGGGTGCCCTGGGTGATGATCACGCCACCGGACAGCACGGTCTTGCCATCACCGGTGAGGGTGCCGGACTGCGCACCGGAATCAATGTTCATCGCTTCGTTGCGGTCCGTCGACTTGGCAAAGGCGACAGCGGGGACAAGAAGACTGAGTGCGAGCACGGCTGCAAAGGGAATCTTCATCGGGGTCCGTTCTACCGGTGGTGGCCCTCCGGTGGGACCGGGGGCCACCAC
>NZ_JFYS01000033.1:0-15934 GCF_000632045.1 Stenotrophomonas sp. RIT309 | reverse complement strand
CCGTAAACCCATCCCTGGGGGCTCGATGGCGCCATCCATGGCGCCAACGGTCCTGCCCACCCACACCGCCCCGCCCCCGACAATTTCCCGGTGACGGTTGGTGGATCCACGCCATGCGTGGATGAGGTGTATCGGAAAACAAGGTGGGGTCGGATCCGTTTTCCAGAGGAAAACGGATCCGACCCCAACCATCAGCACGCGGCTGTTGTTGTTGCTTTTGCTTTTGATCTTCTTCTTTCTCTTCCTGCGGCGGCGGCCACGGAAACTGTCCGTGGCCGGGTGGGTAGGTTGGCTGGGGGCGTGAGCGCCATGGATGGCGCGCCCGAGCCTACAAGGACGTACTTGCGGCGTCCCCCAGGCAACCTACCCACCCGGCCAACCACAGCATTGCTGCCAACACCGCAGAGGGGGCTCTGCCCGTTGGCCGGGAAACCTCAGTAACCCGCCGCCTGCCCATCCTTGCGGCTCTCCGACGCGCCGTAATACACGCCGGTTTCCGGATCACGCAGGATCGCCTGGTAACCGCCATACGGACCATCGGCGAACACCACCCGGTGCCCCTTGCGCATCAGCGCCCGCACCGTCTCGTACGGGAACCCGGTTTCCAGATTGACCTCGCCACCATCAGTCATCGCCGTCGCCTGCCCGGTCGGTTCGGTCGATCCCTCATGCTGGATGCGGGGGGCATCACCGGCCTCCTGCAGGTTCATGCCGAAGTCCACCAGGTTCATCACGATCTGTGCGTGCCCCTGCGGCTGCATCGCACCGCCCATCACGCCGAAACTTGCATAAGGCTTGCCGCCCTTGGTGATGAAGGCCGGAATGATGGTCTGGAAGGGACGCTTGCCCGGTGCGTAGCCGTTGGGATGGTTCTTCTGCAGCACGAACATCTCGCCGCGATCCTGCAGGATGAAGCCCAGCCCCGGCGGGGCCATGCCGCTGCCCATGCCGCGGTAGTTGGATTGAATCAGTGACACCATCATGCCGTCGGCATCGGCCACGGTCATGTAGATCGTGTCGCCCTCTTCCAGCTGCTTGGGCGTGCCCGGCTGCACTTCCTTCAGCGCCTTGTCCATCGAAATCAGCGTGCGACGCTGCGCTGCGTACTCCTTGGAAATCAGCTTCTGTACCGGCGCGGGCTGGAACGCCATGTCGGCGTAGAAGCGCGCACGGTCGGCGAAGGCCAGCTTCTTTGCTTCCACGAACAGATGCACGTGCTCGGGTGAGCCGAACGGAATCTTCGAGAAGTCGTAGCCTTCCAGTACGTTGAGGATCTGCAGCGCGGCGATGCCCTGGCTGTTGGGCGGCAGCTCCCACACGTCGTAGCCGCGGTAGTTGCTGCTGACCGGCTCGACCCACTCGCCATGATGGTCGGCCATGTCCTGGTAGCTCAGGTAGCCGCCGCTCTTCTTGAAGTAATCGCCGATGGTGTGGGCGATGTCGCCCTTGTAGAAGGCATCACGGCCGCCGTCGGCGATCTTCTGCAGGGTGTCGGCAAGGTTGGGGTTCTTCCACATCTCGCCCTTGCGCGGCGCGTGGCCATCGATCGTGAACTGTTCCTTGAAACCCGGATACTGCGACAGCTTCGGCACCGAGCGATCCCAGTAATAGGCAATCACTTCGGCAACGGGATGACCGTCGCGCGCGTAGCGGATGGCCGGGGCCAGGTTGTCGGCCATCGGCTTGCGGCCGAAGCGCTCGTGCAGCGCGAACCAGCCATCAACCGCGCCCGGCACCGATACCGGCAGCGGGCCGGTCGCGGGGATCTCCTTCAGGCCACGGCGCTGGAACTCGGCCAGGGTGAGTGACTTCGGCGAACGGCCCGAGCCGTTGTAGCCGTAGAGCTTCTGCGTCTTCGGGTCCCACACGATGGCGAACAGGTCGCCGCCGACGCCATTGCCAGTCGGCTCCATCAACCCCAGCGCTGCGTTGGCCGCAATGGCGGCATCGACGGCTGAGCCACCGGCCTTCATCACGTCCAGCGCGATCTGGGTAGCCAGCGGCTGCGAGGTGGCGGCCATCGCATGCGGGGCGATCACCTCCGAACGGGTGGCGAAGGTGTGGCCGGTAATGCGGTCGGCGGCCTGGGACAGCATGGGCACGGCAGCCAGCACGGCAGCTGCCAGCAGGGAACGGGCAAGACGTCGGGACACGGTCAGGTTCCGAGGGAAGGGGTGGTGACCGGATCTTCGCCGCTACCGCGACCGGGGGCCATCGGGCATAGGTCATGGGGCGCCTCATGGAGCCACGGGCGCCATTGCCACGAACGCATCGCAATGCGCGCGGAACCTCCCGCGGCACACCGGGCGCTGCACGACCCGGCGAGCGCAGCTGGTATCGCCGGAATCCGCGCAAAAAACCCGTTGAAAAGAGTGAATTCGGGTTCACCGAAACACTTTCAGCAGCAACCATCCTTGTGCCACAAGCGATTGCACTGCATGCAGCGGAAACTGACGGAAATAGTGCTGCTAGGGTTGACACAGCGGAAATGGCTGTGGTTTTCTCGATCACATGTTGCATCACAACACACCACCGCGAACCCACATCGAAGCCGCCAATACCGGCGCCGCCTCGCTGCGTTCGATTCTTGTGCTCGTACTTATTACCCAACCAACAGGTGCGGGACGAGCCAGCGTGTAAGCAACAAACACACCGGAACTCTTCAAAAACCCGCACCCGCCCAGGTGCGGGTTTTTTCATTTCAGGACCTGGTTTCAGACGCAACCACCATGACCACCGCCTCCTCCACAACCTGGACCTGCTGCACCACGAACTCTCGTGGTGGCAGTACCTGTGCGATGCGCGGCGCTGCCCTCCCCGCTTTTCCCTGACCGGCCGGTACGTCGCTTCGACTGCCGGCCGTCTTTTTTCTTCCCACCCGCAAGGAACCTCCCCCATGAGCACCAACGAACTGCCCCAGACCAAGATCGCCGTCATCGGCTACGGCAGCCAGGGCCGCGCGCACGCGCTGAACCTGCGTGAATCCGGCTTCGATGTGGTGGTAGGCCTGCGTCCGGGCGGCCCCACCGAGGTCAAGGCACAGGCCGATGGCTTCGCCGTGAAGGCACCGGCCGATGCGGTGAAGGATGCCGACCTGGTCGCGGTGCTGACCCCGGACATGGTGCAGAAGAAGCTGTACGAGGACGTGCTGGCGTCGAACATGAAGCAGGGCGCGGTGCTGCTGTTCGCGCATGGTCTGAACGTGCACTTCGACATGATCAAGCCGCGCGAAGACCTGGACGTCGTGCTGGTCGCACCGAAGGGCCCGGGTGCACTGGTCCGTCGCGAATATGAAATCGGCCGCGGTGTGCCATGCATCTGGGCGGTCTACCAGGACAAGAGCGGCAAGGCCGCCGAGTACGCGCTCGCCTATGCGGCCGGCCTGGGTGGTGCGCGCGCCAACCTGATCCAGACCACCTTCAAGGAAGAAACCGAAACCGATCTGTTCGGCGAGCAGGCGGTGCTGTGCGGCGGCGCTTCGGCACTGGTGCAGGCGGGCTTCGAGACGCTGGTCGAAGCCGGTTACCAGCCGGAAATCGCCTACTACGAAGTGCTGCACGAACTGAAGCTGATCGTCGACCTGTTCTACGAAGGCGGCATCTCGCGGATGCTGGAGTTCATCTCCGAGACCGCGCAGTACGGCGACTACGTCAGCGGCCCGCGGGTGATCGACGCCGGTACCAAGGCGCGCATGAAGGAAGTGCTGAAGGACATCCAGGACGGCACCTTCACCAAGAACTGGGTGGCCGAGTACGAAGCGGGCCTGCCGAACTACAACAAGTTCAAGCAGGCCGACCTGGAGCACCCGATCGAGAAGGTAGGCAAGGAACTGCGCGCCAAGATGGTCTGGTTGCAAGGTCAAGCCGCGTAACAACGCGGCACCCCCACCCGCTCTGCAAGGTTCCCCCATGAACTCTCCCACACACCGCAGCGCGCCGCCCAACGGCGCGCGCTGGCTGACCCAGGCGCTGGAGGCCGAGGGTGTCCGTACGCTGTTCGGCTATCCGGGCGGCACCATCATGCCGTTCTACGACGCGCTGGTGGATTCGTCGCTGAAGCACATCCTGGTGCGCCATGAGCAGGGCGCGGCACTGGCCGCCAACGGCTTTGCGCGCGCCAGTGGCCAGGTCGGCGTCTGCGTGGCGACCTCCGGGCCGGGCGCGTCGAACCTGGTCACCGGCATCGCCGATGCGATGCTCGATTCGGTGCCGATGGTCTGCATCACCGGCCAGGTGGCCACGCCGCTGCTGGGCACCGATGCGTTCCAGGAACTGGACGTGTTCGGCCTGACGATGCCGATCGTCAAGCACAGCTGGCTGGTGCGCAGCGTCGATGACCTGCCGCGCGTGGTGGCCGATGCTTTCCGCATCGCCCGCGAAGGCCGTCCCGGCCCGGTGCTGATCGATCTGCCCAAAGACGTGCAGCTGGCCGATGCCAGCCACCTGCCGGCGCATGTGCCGGCCAATGTGGAACCGCCGCCGGCCCCCGCCGACGCGGCCATCGCCGAGGCCATCGCGGCTCTGGCGGCAGCCGAGAAGCCGGTGGTCTACGCCGGTGGTGGCATCGCCTTGGGCGATGCCGTGCAGGACCTGCGCGAATTCGTCGAAGCCAGCGCCATCCCCACCGTGATGACCCTGCGTGGGCTGGGCGCGCTGCCTCCCCAGCACCCGCAGTCGCTGGGCATGCTGGGCATGCACGGCACCCGCGCGGCGAACATGGCCGTGCAGGAAAGCGATCTGCTGCTGGTGCTGGGTGCGCGCTTCGATGATCGGGCGACCGGCAAGCTGGCCGAGTTCGCACCGTTTGCCCGCGTGGTGCACATCGATGCCGATGCGTACGAGATCTCCAAGCTGCGCAGCGCCGATGTCGCCGTGCCCGGCAACGTCGGCCACGCCATCCGCGCCCTGCGTGCGGCCTTCCCCTCCCCCAAGGCCCACCAGGACGCATGGCGCAAGCGCTGCGCCCAGCATCGCGATCGCTTCGCCGCGCGCTACGACGCACCTGGCCAGCACATCTACGCCCCGGCGCTGCTGAAGCGCCTGAGCGAACTGGCGCCGGCCGATACGGTGGTTGCCTGCGACGTCGGCCAGCACCAGATGTGGGTTGCGCAGCACTGCCGCTTCACTCATCCGCGCAACCACCTGACCAGCGGCGCACTGGGCACGATGGGCTTCGGCCTGCCGGCGGCGATGGGTGCGCAGTTCGCCTGCCCCGAGCGCACGGTGGTGCTGGTCTCCGGCGATGGCAGCTTCATGATGAACGTGCAGGAGCTGGCGACCATCGCCCGCTGCCGCCTGCCGGTGAAGATCATCCTGCTGGACAACAATTCGCTGGGCATGGTGCGGCAGTGGCAGGAACTGTTCTTTGCCGAGCGTTACAGCGAGATCGACCTGTCCGACAACCCGGACTTCGTCGCCCTGGCCAAGGTGTTCGGCATCGCGGCCACGCGCATCGACGCACGTGATGACGTCGAAGGTGGCCTGGCCGCGCTGCTGGCCGAACCCGGCCCGGCCCTGCTGCACGTGGCCATCGATGCACGCGCGAACGTGTGGCCGCTGGTACCGCCCAATACCGCCAACAGCACCATGCTGGAAAGCAACCCTGCACATGCACGCCAGGAGATCCCCAATGCAATACCGGCTTGACCTGGTGCTGCAACCGGCCGAGGGCGCGCTGCTGCGCGTGATCGGCATGGCCGAACGCCGCGGTTTCGCGCCGCGCGCGATCACCGGTGCGCCGGTGGCCGCCGATGATGGTCGTTGGCACCTGCAACTGGTGGTGGACAGCCAGCGCCCGCCGGAAACGCTGTGCCGGCAGATGGAAAAGATCTACGACTGCGTTTCGGTGCAGATGACCGCACTGGAAGGAGCATCCGCATGAACGCCCGTACCGTATGCAACACGGTGCCGGTACGGAGGCGTCTTCTTCGCCGCCCGTGCCCGCATGCGGTGGTCGGCAACACCCTGCTGGTGGCCCATGCCGGCCGCTGACGCCAGCAAGGAAAGCGATGTCGGCGACGTAACCGTTGCCGACGTACTGGCTGCGCAGGCCCGCCTGCGCCGCTTCCTGCCGCCCACGCCGCTGCATCATGCCGAGCGCTTCGGCACCTGGCTGAAGCTGGAAAACCTGCAGCGCACCGGCTCGTACAAGGTGCGCGGCGCACTCAATGCCCTGCTGGCCGCCCGCGAACGTGGCGATACCCGGCCGGTGATCTGCGCCTCGGCCGGCAACCACGCCCAAGGCGTGGCCTGGGCCGCCTATCGCCTGGATGTGCCGGCCATCACCGTGATGCCGCATGGCGCACCGGCCACCAAGATCGCTGGCGTCGCCCATTGGGGTGCAACGGTGCGCCAGCACGGCAACAGCTATGACGAGGCCTATGCGTTCGCCGTCGAACTGGCGCAGCGCCACGGCTACCGCTTCCTGTCCGCCTTCGACGATGCCGATGTCATCGCCGGCCAGGGCACCGTCGGCATCGAGCTGGCCGCACACGCGCCGGACGTGGTGATCGTACCGATCGGCGGTGGCGGCCTGGCATCCGGCGTCGCCCTGGCGCTGAAATCGCAGGGCGTGCGCATCGTCGGCGCGCAGGTCGAGGGGGTCGATTCGATGGCCCGCGCGATCCGCGGCGACGTGCGCGAGATCAATCCCGTGGCGTCGCTGGCCGATGGGGTGCGGGTGAAGATCCCCGGTTTCCTGACCCGTCGCCTGTGTACCTCGCTGCTGGACGACGTGGTGATCGTGCGCGAAGCCGAGCTGCGCGAGACCCTGGTGCGGCTGGCACTGGAAGAACACATCATCGCCGAAGGCGCCGGTGCGCTGGCACTGGCCGCCGGCCGTCGCGTCGCCGGGCGCCGCAAGTGCGCGGTGGTCTCCGGCGGCAACATCGACGCCGGCGTGCTCGCCGGCCTGCTCACCGACATCCGCCCACGCCCGCCACGCAAGCCGCGCCGGCGCCGGGCAGAAACCCCGCGCTCGCCCGGCAAGGCGATCGCCACCGCTTTTCCCACGCCTTCCCCTTCCCCCCTGCAAGCCGTCGCACCCGCTGTCGAGGAGAGTTCCCTGTGACCACCATCGAACGAATTACCACCCCGCGCATCCGCATCTTCGACACCACCCTGCGTGACGGCGAGCAGTCCCCCGGCTGCAGCATGAGCCCGCCGCAGAAGCTGGTGATGGCGCGTGCGCTGGACGAACTGGGCGTGGACATCATCGAGACCGGCTTCCCGGCCAGCTCGCAGTCCGACCGCGAAGCGATGGCCCTGATCGGCCGCGAACTGCGCCGCCCGAGCCTGAGCCTGGCGGTGCTGTCGCGCTGCCTGCAGGCCGACATCGAAACCTCGGCGCGTGCGCTGGAAGCCGCTGCCAACCCGCGCCTGCATGTATTCCTGTCGACCAGCCCGCTGCACCGTGAGCACAAGCTGCGGATGACCCGCGAGCAGGTACTGGAATCGGTACGCAGGCACGTAGCGCTGGCCCGCTCCTACATCGATGACGTGGAGTTCTCCGCCGAGGATGCCACCCGCACCGAACTGGACTACCTGATCGAGGTCTCGCGCGTGGCGATCGCTGCCGGCGCCACCACCATCAACCTGCCCGACACCGTCGGCTTCACCACGCCGGAAGAGATCCGCACGATGTTCCAGCAGGTCATCGCTGGCGTCGCCGATGTGCCGAACGCAGCCAACGTGATCTTCAGCGCCCACTGCCACAACGATCTGGGCCTGGCCGTGGCCAACTCGCTGGCCGCCATCGAAGGCGGCGCGCGCCAGGTCGAATGCACCGTCAACGGCATCGGTGAGCGCGCCGGCAACTGCTCGCTGGAGGAGATCGCGATGGTGCTGAAGGTGCGCCAGGCTTTCTACGAGCAGGACACCGCCATCGACACCCCGCGCATCGTCGGCACCTCGCAGCTGCTGCAGCGCCTGGTCGGCATGCCGGTACAGCGCAACAAGGCCATCGTGGGTGCCAATGCCTTCGCCCATGAGTCGGGCATCCATCAGCACGGCATGCTGCGCCACCGCGGAACCTACGAAATCATGCGTCCGGAAGACGTGGGCTGGGAAGATTCGCAGATGGTGCTGGGCCGCCACAGTGGCCGCGCTGCCGTCGAAGCACGCCTGCGCGCACTGGGCTTCTGGCTGGAAGAAGACGAGCTGAAGCTGGTGTTCGAGCAGTTCAAGGGACTGTGCGAGCAGCAGCGTGTTGTCACCGATGCCGACCTGCAGACGCTGATGCAGGGCGGCTCCAATGCCCAGGGCTACCGTCTGGCTTCGATGACCATCAGCGATGTCGGCAGCCGCGCCAACGCGCTGGTCGAACTGTCCGACCCGGACGGCAACCGCGTGGCCGAGACCGCGCAGGGCGACGGCCCCGTCGATGCGCTGTTCGGCGCGTTGTCGGCCGCCACCGGCGTGCAGCTGATGCTGGACAGCTACCACGTGCACAGCGTCGGCATCGGCGCCGACGCGCGTGGCGAGGCCAACCTGAGCGTGCGCCACGAGGGCGTGGAGTACGACGGCACCGGTACCAGCAAGGACATCATCGAAGCGTCCGCGCTGGCCTGGCTGGACGTGGCCAACCGTCTGCTGCGCCAGCGCCAGGCCAACGCCGGCATCAGTACTGAATCACCTGCCACCGCCACTGCCTGAGGAATGTGAGATGAGCGCCTTCGACACCGCAACCACCACCAGCAGCGCTGGCCAGCAGTGGAATGCCCAGGACTATGCGATCGATGCCGGCTTCGTGCCGACCCTCGGTGGCGCCGTTGCGCGCCTGCTCGATGCGCGTGCCGGTGAGCGCATTCTCGACCTGGGTTGTGGCGATGGCGTGCTCACCACCGAACTGGCCCTCAGCGGCGCACATATGCAGGGCGTCGATGCCTCGCCGGAAATGGTGATCGCCGCGCGTGCGCGGGGCGTCGATGCGCAGGTGATGGACGGCCACGCCCTGGCCTTCGACGGTGCGTTCGATGCGGTGTTCAGCAACGCCGCCCTGCATTGGATGCCCGACCCGGATCGCGTGCTGGAGGGCGTGCGCCGCGCCCTGCGCCCCGGCGGGCGCTTGGTCGCCGAGTTCGGCGGCCATGGCAACGTGGCCACGATCACTGCCGCCGTGCAGGCCGCGCGCGTCGCCCATGGCCATGGTGCCAGCGCATTCCAGTGGTACTTCCCCACCGCCGATGCCTACGCAGACCGCCTGCGCCAGCATGGCTTCCAGGTGCAGCTGATCGAATGCCTGCCGCGACCGACCGCGCTGCCGACCGGCGTTGCCGGCTGGCTGCGGGTATTCGCCGCTCCACTTCTGGACGACCTGCCGGCCGAGGCGCGCGCCACGGTGCGCGATGCCGCCACTGCCCTGCTGGCCGACCTGCCGCGCAATGCCGCCGGCCAGCCGCTGGCCGACTACGTGCGCCTGCGCGTGCTCGCGCGGCGCCGCTGACCTGCTCCTGTTACTTTCTCTTCGATGCCCGTTACTCCGTACTCCTGCCAGGCAAACGCATGACTTCCGCACCCCGCACCCTGTACGACAAACTGTGGGACGCCCACGTGGTGGTTCCAGAAACCGACAGCGCGCCCGCCGTGCTGTATATCGACCTGCACCTGATCCATGAAGTGACCTCGCCGCAGGCCTTCACCGAGCTGCGCGAGCGTGGCCTGAAGCCGCGCCGTCCGGATCGGACCAAGGCCACGATGGACCATTCAACGCCGACCCTGCCGGCCGCTGCCGACGGTACGCTGCCCTACGCCAGTGCCGCCTCCGAAGCACAGGTCGCGATGCTGGCGCGCAACTGCGCCGAGCACGGCATCGAACTGTTCGACATGGCCTCGGACAACCGCGGCATCGTCCACGTGATCGCACCGGAACAGGGCTTCACCCAGCCGGGCATGACCATCGTCTGCGGCGACAGCCACACCTCCACCCACGGCGCATTCGGGTCGCTGGCCTTCGGCATCGGCACCAGCGAAGTCGGCCATGTGCTGGCCACGCAGTGCCTGCTGCAGCGCAAGGCGAAGACGCTGGCGATCACCGTCGATGGCAAGGTCGCGCCGGGTATCGGCGCCAAGGACGTGGTCCTGCACATCATCGGCGTGATCGGCGTCAATGGTGGCACCGGTCACGTGATCGAGTTCCGCGGCAGCACCATCGAAGCGATGGACATGGAACAGCGCATGACCCTGTGCAACATGTCGATCGAAGCCGGTGCACGCGCCGGCATGGTCGCGCCCGACCAGGTGACATTCGACTTCGTCGCCAATACGCCGCGTGGCCCCAAGGGCGCCGACTTCGACGCTGCCGTTGCCCGCTGGACGCAGCTGCGCAGCGATGAAGGCGCGCGCTTCGACAGCGAGGTGCACATCGATGCCGCCGATATCCGCCCGACCCTGACCTGGGGCACCCACCCCGGCACCGCCATCGCGGTGGATGCGCCGATCCCGGCGGCCAACGATGCCGCCGCGCAGAAGGGCCTGGATTACATGCACTTCCAGGCGGGACAGACGCTGGCCGGCACGCCCGTGGACGTGGTGTTCGTCGGCTCCTGCACCAATGGCCGGCTGAGCGACATGCGCGAAGTGGCACAGGTGCTGCGTGGCCGTCGCATCGCCGAGCGCGTGCGCATGCTGGTGGTGCCTGGTTCTGAAATCGTCAAGCGCCAGGCCGAGGCCGAAGGCATCCATGAGATCGTGCGCGCGGCCGGCGCCGAATGGCGCGAGCCGGGCTGTTCGATGTGCATCGCCATGAATGGTGACCTGGTCGCCCCCGGCCAGCTGGCGGTCAGCACCAGCAACCGCAACTTCGAAGGCCGCCAGGGCCCGGGCTCGCGCACGCTGCTGGCCTCGCCGATGAGTGCTGCCTGGGCCGCGGTGCAGGGCCACGTCGCCGATGCCCGTGAGCTGTTCGCCCAGGAGGTGGCCTGATGAGCGGCTTCCGCACCCTGAGCTCGGCCAGCGTGGTGCTGCGCCAGACCAACATCGACACCGACCAGATCATTCCGGCGCGGTTCCTGTCCACCACCGAACGTGCTGGCCTGGGCCGCAATGCGTTCAACGATTGGCGCTGGCAGGCCGATGGCTCGCCCGTGGCGGACTTCGCCTTCAACCAACCGCACAATGCCGGCCGCAGCATCCTGCTGGCCGGGCGCAACTTCGGCTGCGGCTCATCGCGCGAACATGCGCCGTGGGCACTGACCGATCTCGGCCTGCGTGCCATCGTCAGCAGCGAGATCGCCGACATCTTCCGCGGCAATTCGCTGAAGAACGGCCTGCTGCCGATCGTACTGGACGAGGCCGACGTGCAGCTGCTGATGCAGCGCCCTGACGATGAGCTGACCATCGACGTTGCGGCGCGCGAGCTGCGCACGCCCGATGGCCGCGTCTACTCCTTCCCGTTGGACGGCTTCTCGCAGACCTGCCTGCTGGAAGGCGTCGATCAACTGGGCTATCTGTTGGGCCGTGTCCCTGAAATCGAACGTTACGAGAGTGAGCATGCACGCTGAAATTGTTGTCCTGCCCGGTGATGGCATCGGCCCGGAAGTGGCCGCCGCCGCGGTCGCCGTTCTGAACGCCGTCGCCAAGCGCTTCAACCACACCTTCACCTTCAGCGAGCACGACATCGGTGGCATCGCCATCGACCGCCACGGCGAACCGCTGCCGGCGTCGACCCTGGCCGCCTGCCAGGCCGCCAATGCTGTGCTGCTGGGCGCCGTGGGCGGGCCGAAGTGGTCCGACCCGAACGCCAAGGTCCGCCCGGAACAGGGCCTGCTGGCGATCCGCAAGGCGCTGGGCCTGTATGCCAACCTGCGTCCGGTGCGCACCCATGAAGCCGCACTCCACGCCTCGCCGATCAAGGCCGAGCTGCTGCAGGGCGTGGACTTCGTCGTGGTGCGCGAACTGACCGGCGGCATCTACTTCGGCGACAAGACCCGCGATGCCGACAGCGCCAGCGATCTGTGCCGCTACACCGTGGCCGAGATCGAGCGTGTGCTGCGCAGTGCCTTCCGGCTGGCGCAGCAGCGTCGCGGCAAGGTCACTTCGGTGGACAAGGCCAACGTGCTGGAAACCTCACGCCTGTGGCGTGACGTGGCCGCGCGCATCGGCCGCGAGGAATTCCCGGACGTGGCGCTGGAACACCAGCTGGTCGATTCCATGGCGATGCATCTGCTGGCCAAGCCACGCGAGTACGACGTGATCGTGACCGAGAACATGTTCGGCGACATCCTCACCGATGAGGCCTCGATGCTGGCCGGTTCGCTGGGCCTGCTGCCATCGGCATCGCTGGGCGAGCCGGGTGCGGTGGGTATCTACGAGCCGATCCACGGCTCGGCACCGGACATCGCCGGCAAGGGCATCGCCAACCCGTACGCAACGATCTTCAGCGCGGCAATGCTGCTGCGCCATTCGCTGGGGCTGGAAGACGAAGCAGCAGCGGTGGAAGCGGCGGTGCACGCGGTGCTGGACGATGGCGTGTTCACCGCAGACCTGGCCGCCAAGGGCCACGCGGTGAGCACGGCGACGGCCACCGACGCGGTGCTGGCCAAACTGGGATGAGTGATCGGGGTACCGGACGGCGTCCGGTGCCCGTTCTCTCTGCGCATCCCGCACTGACTCACTCAGTGCGGGATGTTCGCGCTCTGCGGATCGCTCGCAGCCGCGCGCATCTGCGAGCTGCTGCATCCGGTCAGGACAGTGCCGTCGTCAGCTCTGGCCACCACGCGTTCATGGATTCGGATGCTGCCTGAAGGCAAGCCGCTGCGCGATGCTTCGCGTTGCCAGACCTGCACGCCGGCCTGCTGGTGAGCAGTTGTCAGACCGGCATCGAGCAACACGCTTGCCACGTTGATTCTGCCAAGGTCTGCAGCGAACAGGCCGGCCGGTGCGGCCAGCACCTTGTCGGTGGCGATGCCCTGGATCTGCAGCGGCGTCTGCAGTTCGATCTGGAAGACGGGAAGCACCGTGCCGTTGATCGCATGCGTGGGTGCCGACACTGCGTGCACCTCTGCCGGCCATTCGCCCTGCGGCTGTTCCATCACCTGCTGCAGCAAGCGCCCGACGCGGCGCAGGGCCGCATCGTCGGCACGGCACACGATGGCCGCTGTGAGGTCATTGGCATCTGCACGCTGCTGCCGATCCAGTGGCAACGTTCCCTGCGTGCTGGCAGCTGCGGCAGTACATCCCAACCGATAGCCGTCGCCATCGCTGCTCACCATGATCGACGGGGCCGACGTGTTGCCATCAACCGATCGTGCGGACCACACCCGGAAAGGTTCACGCAGCGTGCTCGACTGCAGCTGCAGGCCATGGCGGGCAACGATACGATCACGCGCTGCAGCATCGATGGCAATGGACAACCCCTGCGCGTCTGCGAATACGCGCTGGGTCCGGACGCCCTGCGCGGTCAACGGCACCGGCATATCGATGACCGTCACCGAAGCAGCGTCGGCGTCTCCGGCCTGCTCGAAATGCCAGTCACGCAGATGCAACGGGCGACCGGCCGGATCGCCGTAACGTGCCGCCCGCAGGGTGCTGGCGACGGTCTGCCGGGTATCTGCACTGGCACGGCATTCGAGCACGGCAAGCAGGTTCTGCTGGAAGCGCAGGGCTTCCGTCTGCGCCGGCTTTGCATCGGCATGACCGCAGCAGGCAACCAGCATCAGCACGCAAGCGCGGATCGTGCGAGGGAACATGCAGGCTCTCCGGCCCCGGGACAGCCCGCTATTGTGCCCGTGAACGCCCTGAAGCTGTCCACTTGGGGATCTACTGCGCGAACCCAAGTCTCGCGTGCCTCTACTTGGTGGTGTAACCGCCATTGACGAGGATGGTCTGCCCGGTCATCCACCAACCGTCGGTCACCAGGAAACGGATCCACGGCACGATGTCGGCGATACCGGTCAGGCCGGTGCGGGTGAACGCCGACAGCGCCGCGGCGGTCTTGTGGTAGGCCTGCGCATCGGCACTCTCGGCCGGATAGAAGAACGGCGTATCCATCGGCCCGGGGCCGATCGCGGTCACCGAGATCCCACGCTCGCCAAACTCCTTCGATGCCGCGCGGGTGAAGTGTTCCACCGGCGCCTTGGTGCCCGCGTAGCTGGAATAGAACGGCGTGAACGCGCCCAGCAGCGACGTGACCAGCGTGCAGATGCGGCCGCCGTCGTTGACATGGCGTCCTGCCTCCTTGAGGAAGAAGAAGGCCGTCTTCGCATTGACCGCGCTCATCTGGTCGTACTCCGCTTCGCTGATGTCCAGCATCGGCTTCTTCAGCACTTTGCCGACGGTGTTGATGGCGATGTCGGGGCGACCGACGGCGGCGACCGCGTCGGCGAACAGACGCTCCATCGCAGCGGCCGAGGTCAGATCGGCCTGCAACGCCACGGCCTTGGCACCTGCGGCCTGCACCGCCGCAACGGTCGCCTCCGCGTCGGCCTGGGTGGCGGCGCTGTTGTAGTGGATGACGATGGCCTTGGCGCCCTGTTCGGCGAAGTCGCGGGCAATCAGCCCGCCGAGGTTCTTGGCACCGCCGGCGATCAGCACGGTCTTGCCCTGGATACGGTGGTCGGTCATGGCATCGGTCTCGGGAAGAGGCTGCCGGGCTGGCAACCCTGTGCCAACGACGATATCGTGCAGAAATTGAGGATAAAGACCGCAACATTGACTTAACTTTCCAGATCGGGCGAACAATGGACCGGATCGAGCGTTTCCGCATCTTTGCCCGCGTGGTGGAGTGCACCAGCTTCACCCGCGCCGCCGACCAGCTCGGCCTGCCCCGCTCCACCGTCTCAGCGGCTGTGGCGGAACTCGAGCAGCGCTTGGGCACGCGCCTGCTGCAGCGCTCCACCCGCAGGGTCTCCACCACCCACGATGGCGACACCTTCTACGTGCGCTGCCTGCGCCTGATCGCCGAGGTGGAAGACGCCGAGTCGCTGTTCCGCCAGGACGACGCACAGCCGAGTGGCCTGTTGAAGATCGATGTACCCAGCCGGATCGGCCGCCGCATCATCGCCCCGGCGCTGCCGGACTTCTTCGCACGGCACCCCCAGGTCGAGCTGGACCTGGGCATGACCGATCGCGCGGTGAATCTGATCGAGGACGGCTGCGATGCGGTGCTGAGGGTGGGCCAGCTGGGTGACTCCAGCCTGGTGGCCCGCACGCTGGGCCAGCTGGACTTCGTCAACGTTGCCGCGCCGGCGTACCTGCACGCGCACGGCGTACCGCAGCACCCCACCGACCTGCAGCAGCACCGCGCGGTGAACTATGCGTCGCCGACCACGGCGCGGGTGGAGCCGTGGGAATGGCAGGACGGCGCGCAGCTGCGCACGCTGCCGATGCCCGGCTGGGTGCGGGTGAACAGCGCCGAGGCGTCGATTGCCTGCTGCGTCGCAGGGCTGGGACTGCTGCAGATTCCGCGTTACGACGTACAGGCCGAACTGCAAACCGGTGTGCTGGTGGAAGTGATGCCCCAGTACGCGGCGCAGCCGCTGCCGGTGACCCTGTTGCTGCCGCACCGGCAGCATCGCGCGCAACGTGTGCAGGTGTTCCTGGATTGGCTGGTGCCGCTGCTGCGTGAGCGGCTGCAGTTGCAGGGGTGATCGGCCGGGCGGCTGCCCGGCGCCCGCCGAGGCAACTGCAAAAGCAACTGCAAAAGCCAGAGCGGCTCTGGGTTGTTGCTTGGTTGGCGGGGAGGGGGGCAGCTGGCGGGACACGCCGCAAGTACGTCCCTGTAGGCTCGGCCACGGCATCCATGCCGTGGACGGTCCCGCCAGCTGCCCCCTCCCCGCCTCCGACAATTTCCCGATGACGGTTGGTGGATCCACGCCGTGCGTGGATGAGGTGTATCGGAAAGCACGAAGGGGTCGGCACGCGGCTGTTGCTGTTGCTTTTCGCTCTTCTTCTTTCTCTTCCTGCGGTGCAGGCCACAGGAAACTGTCAAGGGCCGGGTG
>NZ_JFYS01000032.1:0-16173 GCF_000632045.1 Stenotrophomonas sp. RIT309 | reverse complement strand
ATACGGCGACCGCCCAGATCTACACCTCCCTATTCGTCAGCAGCGCCAGATGTGTAGAAGAGACACGTAAACGACCAACCCCAGCCACGAGGGGGCTCCGCCGCTGGCCGCCGACCGCGCGCCAGCGCCGCTCTCCGCCAAATCCCCGAACCATGCACTCGCTCACGGATTGACCACGCAATTGATGACAACGTTGTCCCCACCTGGCGCCGGACTCTCTCCCCGGCCCACCAGGTACCTCCGTCCGCCCCCTCCGTCGCCTTCCCGGGTGACGTCCGGACCCTGCGTTACGTGCGGCGCCGTCTTGGCCCGCGCGCCAACCATCGATCGGAGACACACCATGTACGACCCGCTTGTGCAGAGTGCCGATGTACGCAGTGCCCACCCTTCCCTTCATCGCTGTCGCCCGCGCCGTCTGGCCTGGTTGCTGGCCCTGGCCGGGGCGGTCGCCCTGCCCGGCCTGGCCCAGGCCGCCAGCTGTGCTGGCGTGGCCGAATGGGACCAGGCCAAGATCTACCGCAGTGGCGACACCCTGCAGAAGGGAGGGGTCCTCTACCGGGCGAACCAGGACATCTGGAACGCGCCGCCGGACCATCCGGCCGGGGCGCCCTACTACACCAACCTCGGCGCCTGCGACGGCGGCGGGACCAACCAGCCGCCGGTGGTCAGCCTGACCTCGCCGGCCAACGGCGCCACCTTCAGCGCCGGCAGCACGGTCAACGTGACCGCCAACGCCAGTGATGCGGACGGCAGCGTCAGCAAGGTCGAGTTCTTCCGCGATGGCAGTTCGCTGGGCATCGACACCAGCGCGCCGTACAGCGCCAGCTGGGCCAACGCCAGCGCCGGCAGCCACACCCTGCGCGCGGTCGCCACCGACAACAACAATGCCACCGCCAGCACCGCGACCATCACCATCACCGTCAACGCAGCCAGTGGCGATACCACCGCGCCCAGCGTGCCCGGTGGCCTGGCCGTGGGTACCCGCACCGCCAACAGCATCGCCCTGAGCTGGAGCCCGTCCACCGACAACACCGGCGGCAGCGGCCTGGCTGGCTACGACGTGTACCGCAATGGCAGCCTGGTCGGCTCGCCGTCCAGCGCCAGCTATGTCGATGGCGGCCTGACTGCATCGACCAGCTACAGCTACCGCGTGCGTGCCCGCGACAACGCCGGCAATGCGTCGGCACAGGGCACGGCAGTGACCGCCAGCACCCTGGCCGGCGACGGTGGCACCACCGGCAAGCGGGTCATCGGTTACTTCACCCAGTGGGGCATCTACGGCCGCAACTACCGGGTCAAGAACATCGACAGCAGCGGTTCGGCCGCGCGCCTGACCCACATCAATTACGCCTTCGGCAACGTGCGCAACAACCGCTGCGAAGTGGGCGTCACCCAGGCGTCGGATCCGAACAGCGGCGCCGGCGGCGATGCCTTCGCCGACTACACCAAGGCCTTCGGTGCCGGCGAAAGCGTGAGCGGCAGCGCCGATACCTGGGACCAGCCGCTGCGCGGCAACTGGAACCAGCTCAAGCAGCTCAAGGCCAAGTACCCGGGCATGAAGGTGCTGATCTCGCTGGGTGGCTGGACCTGGTCGCGCGGCTTCTCCAGCGCGGCGCAACCGGCCAACCGCCAGGCCTTCGTCGCCTCGTGCATCGACGCCTACATCAAGGGCAATCTGCCGGTGACCGATGGTGCCGGTGGCCCCGGTGCGGCGCTGGGGGTGTTCGATGGCATCGACATCGACTGGGAATACCCGGTGGCCTGCGGTATCGCCTGCGGCACGCCCGAGGACAACGCCAACTTCACCGCGCTGATGGCCGAATTCCGCCGCCAGCTCGATGCGGTGCGTCCGGGCCTGCTGCTGACGGTGGCGGTCGGCGCCGGCATCGACAAGATCCGCGTCACCGATCCGGCCGCGTACCACCCGTACCTGGACTACATCAACGTGATGACCTACGACTTCCACGGCGCGTGGGATGCGAAGACCAATCACCAGTCGGCGCTGTTCGATTCGCCGAATGATCCATCCACCGGCGACCAGAAGCTGTACAACAGCAACGACGCCATCGAGGCCTTCATCAGCCGTGGTGTTCCCGCCGCCAAGCTCAACCTGGGCATCGGTTACTACGGGCGCGGCTGGACCGGGGTGACCAACGCCAACAACGGCCTGTACCAGAGCGCCACCGGTGCGGCACCGGGTACCTACGAGGCCGGCATCGAAGACTGGAAGGTGCTGAAGAACCTGGCGTGGCCGAGCTACACCGACAACACCGCCGGTGCCACCTGGATCTACAACGGCAGCACGCTGTGGAGCTTCGATACCCCGGCCAACATCACCCGCAAGATGGGCTACGTGAAGACCCAGGGACTGGGCGGTGCATTCGTCTGGGAGTTCAGCGGCGACGATGCGCAGGGCACGCTGACCAAGGCGGTCAGTGATGGGTTGAAGTAAAAAAAAGCCGGGGGCGCACTGCGTCCCCGGCTTTCTGTCTGATGCATCCGCCGGGCATGGCCCGGCGCTACCCACCCATCCACGGTAGCGCCGGGCCATGCCCGGCGGCGTTTCAATCAGCGCTTGGCCGACAGCTTCTCCAGCGCAGCACGCAACTGCGCCGGCGGCAGGTAGCCGCCGAGCTGGGTGCCATCGGGCGCGAAGATCGCCGGCGTGCCATTCACGCCCAACTGCTGGCCCAGGGCGTACTGCATCGCCACCGGGTTGGTGCAGTTCTTCGCTGCCACCGTGCCACCACGCTTGGCATTGGTCAGCGCCTGGCGGCGATCGGCCGCGCACCAGACCGAGATCATGTCGGTGTAATCCTTGCTGCCCAGCCCCATGCGCGGGAAGGCCAGGTATTCGACGGTGATGCCGTTGCGGTTGAGCTCGGCGATGTCCTGGTGCAGCTTGCGGCAGTAGCCGCATTCGATGTCGGTGAACACGCTGATGGTGTACTTCGCGTTCGGCGCGGCGAACACGATGCGGTCGCCATGGTTGGCCTTGGCCAGCAGGTCGCGACGGTAGCCCAGCAGGCCTTCGCTGTTGGCCGGGCTCTTGGCGCGGGTGTCGTAGGGCTGCGACTGGAACAGGTAGCGGCCGTCGTCGGAGACGTACAGCAGCTGGCCGGAGACCACCACTTCACGGAAGCCCGGGAAGGGCGCGGCACCGATGTAGTCCACCTGGAAGCCGGGGTTGAGCTCGGTCAGCGCCTTGCGCACGGCCTGCTCGGCCGGAGCATTGGCCGTGGCGGCAGGGCCGGCCTTGGCTGCCGCTGCAGCGGGGGCCTTTGCGGCGGGCGGGGCGGGCTGGGCGCAGGCACTCAGGCTGAGCGCGCCGAACACGGCGGCGATGGCGAATCGGAGCATGGAGCAGTCCGCAGCAGAAAGAAGACCCCGGATTCTGACACAGCCATCCTGAGCGGTCCGCGATGCCGCGCACAGGCCCGGCAGGGGTTCAGCCGCGGGCTCAGCCGCGTGGATGATGGCGGGCGTGCAGTTTCCGCAGGTGTTCGCGTGCGACCAGCGTGTAGATCTGCGTGGTGGACAGCGAGCTGTGGCCCAGCAGCATCTGCAGCGCGCGCAGGTCGGCGCCACGGTTCAGCAGGTGGGTGGCGAAACTGTGCCGCAGGCCATGCGGACTGATCCGCGCCGGGTCTATACCGGCCACCGCCGCGTATCGCTTGACCAGGTGCCAGAAGGCCTGGCGGGTCAAGCCATGCAGCGCCGGTTCGATGAACAGGGGCGTCTGCCCGTCGGCCAGCGCCTGCACCTTGCCCTTCCCCACCAGCTGCGGTCGCGACTGCTGCAGGTAGCGTTCCAGCCAGTACTGCGACTCCTCGCCCAGCGGCACCAGGCGTTCCTTGCTGCCCTTGCCGGTCACCCGCAGCACGCCCTGGCGCAGGTTCACCGCGGTGGCGGGCAACAGCACCAGCTCGCTCACCCGCAGCCCGGCGGCATACATCAGCTCCAGCATGGCGCGGTCGCGCAGGCCGAGCGGACTGTCGATATCCGGTGCCGCCAGCAGCGCGTCGATCTGGCTCTCTGCCAGTGCCTTGGGCAGCAGCCGTGGCAGCTTCGGCGGGTCCAGCAGTGCGCTGGGATCCTCGCTGCGTTCGCCACGCCGCACGGCATCGGCGAAGAATGCACGCAGCGCCGACAGCAACCGCGCGTTGCTGCGCGGCGACCAGTTGTGGCGGGTGCGCCAGGCCAGGTAATCGAACAGACCGGCACGTTCAATACCGGCCAGACCACCGTCGCGCCCGTCACACCAGCGCGCCAGGCCTTCAAGGTCGCGGCGATAGCTGTCCAGGGTGGCGCGGGCCAGACCGTGCTCGGCCCAGATCGCATCGAGGAAGCGCTGGATGCGCTGGCTGTCCTCGCCGCGCAGCTCGGGCAATTGCTGGACCAGCTGACGACGTTCGGCGGGGGTGGAAGTGACGACCATGCACGCAGGATACGAGGCCAACTGCGGGCACGGCCAGCATTGCGTATGCTCGGCACATGTCGAGCCCCGCCACCGATGCGGCCCACGTCGCCGCTGATACGCCCCGCCCGCGCGCGCTGCTGCTGTGGCGCCTGCTGGCGATGATCTATGACGCGCTGCCGGTGCTGGCCTTGTGGATGCTGGCCGGCACGGCCTTCACCCTGGCCTATACGTTCAGTGGCCATGCGCAGCGCGACAACATCGCGCCTTTCAGTGCCTGGCAATGGCTGCTGTGGGCGGTGTGCTGGGGTATGACCGGGTGGTATGCCACCGCCAGCTGGCGGCGCGGTGGGCAGACGCTGGGCATGCGCCCGTGGCGCTTGAAGCTGGAATCACGCGATGGCACGCCGTTGCGACGCGGCCAGCTGTGGCTGCGCTTCGCGGTGGCCACGCTGTCGTTGCTGCTGGGCGGATTGGGCTTCTGGTGGGCCTTGGTGGATCGCCAGCGGCTGACCTGGCACGACCGCGCGAGTGCCACGCAGCTGCTGCGGATGCCGAAGCGCTGACCTGTCCTGGCAGCGCCGGGCCATGCCCGGCGGACGCGGGATATCGCACACCTTCGCCGGGCATGGCCCGGCGCTACCGGAATCAGCCCGATTTGCGCCGGAACAACAACCCGGACACCGCCAGCATCACGATCGGCGGCAGCGCATAGGCAATGCGGTAGTCGAACTTGAGCGCACCGGCCATGCGGCCGAAGAACAGCTGCAGCAGCCAGAACGCCAGCGCGAACAGGATGCCCAGGAACAAGCGCTTGCCCATGCCGCCACTGCGCAGCGAACCGAACGCGAACGGCACCGCCGCCAGGCACAGCGCCAGCACATTCAACGGATAGAACCAGCGGCTCCAGTACACATCCTCGTAGTCGCGCGCATCCAGCCCGTTGCGCTCGCGGTAGGCGATGCTGGTGCTCAGCTCGGACACGCTGAGGTTGCGCGGCTTGGCGATGCCGGTGGCCAGGGCGCCGGCATCCAGCTTGGAATTCCACGGCTCACGGGCCGCTTCCTGGCGCGTTGCCGAGCGCTCGCCGAAGGTGTCACGGCGCACGCCGGTCAACACCCAGCCATCCTTGTCATGCTCGGCGGTGGCCGCATGGGTCAGCGTACCGATCCGACCCTCTTCGTCGATCTTGTACAGGCGCACGTCACGCAGAATCAGCCGGGTGCCCTTGTCGCCGACCAGCTGTTCTTCGCCACTCTGTGCGTTGAGGAACGTGTCACCTTCACGCGCCCACAGGCCGGAGTAACGCGCCACCGCCATGTCGGTGCCCCACTTGGCACTCATCTTCAGCGAATCGGCGCGGTTCTGGCCCCACGGCCCCAGGGTCTCGGCGCTGATCACCATCAGCCCGGTCAGCAGCGACAGGGCGATCGCCACCGACACGCTCAGGCGCTTGCGCGACAGGCCCAGCGCGCGCAGCGCCGTCAGCTCCGAGGTCGCGGCCAACTGGCCCAGGCCCATCAGCGCGCCGATCACCGCCGCGGTCGGGAACATCGTGTAGGCCCGGCGCGGCACGGTGTACAGCACCCAGGCGGCAGCATGGCCCAACGAATAGCCGTTCTTGCCGATGTCCTTGAACTCACCGGAGAAGGCCATCAGCACGTCCAGGCCCACCAGCACCGCCCAGGTCAGCAGCACGGTACCCAGCACTGCCCGACCCAGGTACAGATCGAAACGCATCGGCCGCAGCATCATGCGCGGGCTCCCTTCGGGCGGGCCATGCGGCCGTCACGCGCGTACATCCAGATCGCCAGTGCCAGCAGCGGCAGGGTCAGCCACCACAGGCCAAGCGCCGGCGGAATCTGGCCATTGGCGATCCAGCCACTGCCGATGAACATCAGGTTGGTACCGACCATGTAGGCCATCAGGGCCAGCATCATCCGCCCATAGCGCTGCTGGCGCGGCGAACTGCGTCCCAGCGGCACGGTCAGCAGGGCAAAGGCCAGTGCGATCAGCGGCGGCGCCAGGCGACGGTGCAGCTGTGCCTGGGCCTCGGGGCGCTTGTCACCGAACAACGCGGTGGTCGGCATCAGTTCGGGGTCATCACTCTTGCGGGCCTCACTGCCGTCGGGCAGCGCCACGTCGTTGCGGGCGAAGGTCGCCAGGCGGTAGTCCAGTGCGCCGGCCGCCGGCCCTTCCAGCTGGTGGCCATCATCCAGTTCGAGGAAACGCTGGCGGGCGCCTTCGAAGTACATGCGGCCGCTGGCGGCGGACACCACTTCAAGGCGATCCTCCTTCTGCCGCTGCAGGAACACCCGGCCCAGCTGGCTGCCATCGGGCGAGATCGAGGCGACATAGACCACCCCGCCATTGGGCAGCGGGGTGAACCGGCCCGGCTCCAGGCCGGCCATCAGCACGCTGCGGTTGGCGTCCTGCACCATCTGTTCGGCGGTGCGCCCGGCCCAGGGGCCGAGCCACAGCGAACAGGCACCGACCACCGCGATCACCGGCAGCACCAGCATCAGCAGGGGCTTGAGCAGGCGCCGGGGGCCGACACCGATGGCGGTGATGACCGCCATTTCCGAGTCGCGGTAGAGGCGGGCGATGGCCAGCAGCAGGCCCAGCATCAGTGCCAGCGGCAGGATCAGCGGCATGTAGACGATGAACTGCAGGCCCAGCTGCGAGAACAGCAGCTTGGCCGGCAGCCGCCCGTCGGCGATGTTGCCGAGGATGTCCACCAGCACGCCGCCCACGCTGACCACCAGCAGGACGATCAGGGTAGCCAGGAAACTCTGGACGAAATCGCCCAATAGATAGCGGTCGAGCTTCAACATGGGGCGGTGGTTTAAACTCTCAGGTTCGTTCGCGGTGCCGCCCAGTCTAGCGTCTGGGCGTAAACGGTCCGCGATTGTACGGACTTGCCAATGGAATCTGCTCAATGGCTCTCGAATTCACCCTGAACCACCTCGCTGCGGCTTCGGCCGCCGTTGACTGCATCGTCGTCGGCGCCTATGCCGACCATACCCTGACTGCGTCCGCGCAGGCACTGGATGCTGCAAGCGGTGGCCGCCTGGCCGCCCTGGCCCAGCGCGGCGACCTGTCCGGCAAGACCGGCGCCACCACCCTGCTGCACGACCTGCCGGGCGTGACCGCCCCGCGCGTGCTGGTGGTCGGCCTCGGCGATGCCGCCCGCTTCGGCGTGCCGCAGTACCTGAAGGCGGTCGGCGATGCCGTGCGCGCGCTGAAGGCCGGCGCTGCCCGCAGCGCACTGTTCACCCTGTCCGAAGTGGCAGTGAAGGACCGCGACGCGGCCTGGGCGATCCGCCAGGCGGTGATCGCCGCCGACCACGCGGCCTACCGCTACACCGCCACCCTGGGCAAGAAGAAGGCCGAGGATGCCGGCCTGGCCCAGCTGGCCATCGCCGGTGATGACGCACAGGCCCTGGCCCAGGGCCAGGCCATCGCCGCCGGTGTCGAGTTCGCCCGCGAGCTGGGCAACCTGCCGCCGAACTACTGCACCCCGGCCTATCTGGCTGAAGTGGGCGTGAAATTCGCCGGCGAGCATGACGGTGCCGAAGCCGAGATCCTCGACGAGACCCAGATGGAAGCGCTGGGCATGGGCTCGCTGCTGGCCGTGGCCCGTGGCTCGGCAAACCGCCCGCGTCTGGTCGTGCTGAAGTGGAGCAATGGCGGCGACGCCAAGCCCTACGTGCTGGTCGGCAAGGGCATCACCTTCGATACCGGTGGCGTCAACCTGAAGACCCAGGGCGGCATCGAAGAGATGAAGTACGACATGTGCGGTGGCGCCAACGTCATCGGCACCTTCGTCGCCGCGGTCAAGGCCAAGCTGCCGTTGAATCTTGTGGTGGTAGTCCCGGCGGTGGAAAACGCCATCGACGGCAATGCCTACCGTCCGTCCGACGTCATCACCTCGATGTCGGGCAAGACCATCGAAGTGGGCAACACCGACGCCGAAGGCCGCCTGATCCTGTGCGACGCACTGACCTACGCGCAGCGCTTCGAGCCGCAGGCGCTGGTCGATGTGGCCACCCTGACCGGTGCCTGCATGGTCGCCCTCGGCCACCAGACCGCAGGCCTGATGAGCAAGCACGACGACCTGGCCAACGAGCTGCTGGCTGCTGGCGAGCAGGTCTTCGACCGCGCCTGGCGCCTGCCGCTGTGGGACGAGTACCAGCCGATGCTGGATTCCAGCTTCGCCGACGTCTACAACATCGGCGGCCGCTGGGCCGGTGCCATCACCGCCGGCTGCTTCCTGTCGCGCTTCGCCGAAGGCCAGCGCTGGGCCCATCTGGACATCGCCGGCGTGGCCAGCGATGAAGGCAAGCGTGGCATGGCCACCGGCCGTCCGGTCGGCCTGCTGAGCCAGTGGTTGCTGGACCAGGTCGCCCGCGCCTGACGCTGTACCTGACCCTGGCCGGCAACCGCCGGCCGGGGCCTCGCCGGTCCAGCCGCCACCCGGCATGGATCGGCACCTGCCTCACCTGGATGCCGCCATGCCCCGCGCCGACTTCTACCTGATCGCCAAGCCCCGTTTCCTGACCGAGCCGTTGCGCCTGGTCTGCGAGCTGGCGCGCAAGGCCAACGACGCCGGGTTGTTCACCCTGGTCCTCGCCCGCGACCAGGCCCAGGCCGAAGAACTTGACGAACTTCTCTGGTCATTCGACGACGATGCCTACATTCCGCACCAGATCGTAGGTGAGGACGTGGACGAGGAAGAAGCCCTGGTACTGATCGCCCCGCCCGGCGGCGAGGCGCCCGTGCGGCCGCTGGTGATCAACCTGCGCGACGAACCCTGGCTGGGCCAGTGCGAGCGCGTGCTGGAAGTGGTCCCGGCCGATCCGGAAGCGCGCGAACCGCTGCGCGAGCGCTGGCGCCAGTACAAGACCGCCGGCTACGACCTGAACAAGCACGACATGTAAGCCCTGCGAGGACCCCTTGATGCGCCTGCTGATCGCCCTGATTCTTCCCTGGCTGTCCTTTTTCACCATCGGCCGGCCGTTTGCCGGCATCGTCTGCCTGATCCTGCAGATCACCCTGATCGGCTGGCTGCCCGCCGCGATCTGGGCTGCCTATTCGGTCAGCCAGTACCACACCGACCAGAAGATCCGGCGCACCCTCGGGTCGCGCTGATCTCCCTTCCCGCCTTGATGACTGGTTCCCCCGCATGACCCAACTCGCCTCCAGCTACGACCCGAAGTCCTTCGAGACCGACCTCTACGAGGCCTGGGAGAAGGCCGGCCATTTCAAGCCGTCCGGCAAGGGCGAGCCGTACACCATCCTGCTGCCGCCGCCGAACGTGACCGGCACCCTGCACATGGGCCATGCCTTCCAGCAGACCCTGATGGATGCGCTGGTGCGCTACCACCGCATGCGCGGCTACGACACGCTGTGGCAGGTCGGTACCGACCACGCCGGCATCGCCACCGAGATGGTGGTCAGCCGCAACCTGGCGCTGGAAGGCAACGGCGAAACCCGCGATTCGCTGGGCCGCGAGGGCTTCATCGGCAAGGTGTGGGAGTGGAAGCAGCAGTCCGGTGACATCATCGAACGGCAGATGCGCCGCCTGGGCACCTCGGCCGACTGGTCGCGCAGCACCTTCACCATGGACCCGCAGCCGTCCGAAGCGGTGATCGAAGCCTTCGTGCGCTGGCACGAGCAGGGCCTGATCTACCGTGGCCAGCGCCTGGTCAACTGGGATCCGGTGCTGAAGACGGCGATCTCGGACCTGGAAGTGGAGAGCGCCGAGGAAGAGGGTTTCCTGTGGTCGATCGCCTACCAGCTGGATGAAGGCCTGAGCTACGAGCACGTCGAGCGCGATGCCGACGGCGTCGAGACCCTGCGCGAAACCCGCGATTACCTGGTGGTCGCCACCACCCGCCCGGAAACCCTGCTGGGCGACACCGCGGTGATGGTGCATCCGGAAGACGAGCGTTACCTGCACCTGATCGGCAAGAGCGTGGTGCTGCCGCTGACCGGCCGCCGCGTGCCGGTGATCGCCGATGACTACGTGGACCGTGCGTTCGGTACCGGCGTGGTCAAGGTCACCCCGGCGCATGACTTCAACGATTACCAGGTGGGCGTGCGCCACAGCCTGCCGATGATCAACCTGTTCACGCCGGTGGCCGCGATCAACGACAACGCGCCGGAACGTTTCCAGGGGCTGGACCGTTACGACGCGCGCAAGGCCGTGCTGGCTGAACTGGAAGACCTGGGCATCCTGGTCGAGACCAAGGCGCACAAGCTGCAGGTGCCGCGCGGCGACCGTACCGGCCAGGTGATCGAGCCGTACCTGACCGACCAGTGGTTCGTGAAGATGGACGAGCTGGCCAAGCGTGGCCTGGAGCTGGTCGAGAACGGCAGCATCTCCTTCGTGCCGCCGAACTGGATCAACACCTACCGCCACTGGATGACCAACATCCAGGATTGGTGCATCAGCCGCCAGCTGTGGTGGGGCCACCGCATTCCCGCATGGTTCGATGCCGCCACCGGCAGCTGCTACGTCGGCCGCAGCGAAGACGAGGTGCGGGCGAAAAACAATCTCGGCAGCGACGTCGTGCTGAGCCAGGAAAGCGACGTGCTGGAGACCTGGTTCTCCTCGCAGCTGTGGCCGTTCTCCACCCTGGGCTGGCCGAACGAGCAGGCGATGGCCGAGCGCGGTTTCGACCGCTACCTGCCGTCGTCGGTGCTGATCACCGGCTTCGACATCATCTTCTTCTGGGTGGCGCGCATGATCATGGCCACCGACAACCTGACCGGGAAGATCCCGTTCAAGGACGTCTACTTCACCGGCCTGATCCGCGACGGCCAGGGCCAGAAGATGTCCAAGAGCAAGGGCAACGTGCTCGACCCGCTGGACATCATCGACGGCATCACCATCGATGATCTGGTGGCCAAGCGCACCGGCGGGCTGATGCAGCCGCGCATGGTCGAGAAGATCGAGAAGGCCACGCGCAAGGAGTTCCCGGACGGGATCGCCGCCCATGGTGCCGATGCGCTGCGTTTCACCATCGCCGCGCTGGCCACCCATGGCCGCGACATCAAGTTCGACATGAACCGCGCCGAGGGCTACAAGAATTTCTGCAACAAGCTGTGGAACGCCAGCCGCTTCACTCTTATGAACACCGAAGGTGCGGCGTTCACCGGCGTGCCGACGCCGCGTACCGATGCCGAGCGCTGGATCCTCTCGCGCCTGGCCGCTACCACCGCCGAAGCGCAGGGTCATTTCGCCGCCTATCGCTTCGACCTGTTGGCGCAGTGCCTGTACGAATTCGCCTGGAACGAGTTCTGCGATTGGTTCCTGGAGCTGAGCAAGCCGGCATTGAACGGCGCCGATGCCGCCGACGCCGACAGCACCCGCCACACCCTGCTGTACGTGCTGGAAGCGCTGCTGCGCCTGCTGCACCCGCTGACCCCGTTCATCACCGAACAGCTGTGGCAGCAGCTGGCACCGCGCCTGGGCCTGGCCGAAACCACGCTGTCGCTGCGGCCGTACCCGACCGCCGCCGAATTCGAGGGCGACTTCACCCAGGCCGAGGCCGACGTGGAATGGTTGAAGGCGGTGATCAGTGCGGTGCGCCGCGTGCGCAGCGAACTGAACGTTGCCCCCTCCAGGCTGGTGCCGCTGCGCCTGCTGGCCGGCCAGGAACATGCCGGGCAGAGCCAGGACCGCGAGCGCATCGAGCGCTTCAGCGCTTCGCTGTCGTTCCTGCTGAAGCTGGACAGCATCCAGTGGCTGGCCGACGCACAGAGTGCGCCGCCGGCCGCCGCCGCGATCGTCGGTGAGCTGAAGCTGCTGGTGCCGCTGGAAGGCCTGGTTGATCTCGATGCCGAGCGCGCGCGCCTGGACAAGGAGATCAAGCGCGTGGAAGGCGAACAGGAGAAGAGCGAGACCAAGCTGGCCAAGTTCTCCGACAAGGTTCCGCCGGCGGTGATCGAGCAGGAACGCGTGCGCCTGGTCGACTGGAACAACCAGCTGGCCGGCCTGCGCGAACAGCGCGCGAAGCTGTAACGCCTCCCGGGTGGGTGCGGACCTTGGTCCGCACCGCTGTGATGTGCCAACCCAGGTTGGCACCTGCCATGCAAAACGATGTGCCGACTAAGGTCGGCACCCACCCCTGCCTTTTGGCATCATCGCTTGATGCCGCTTTCCATCTTCCTGCTGGTCCTCGCCGCCGCCGCACTGCACGCCAGCTGGAACGCGATCGTCAAACGCGGGCCGGACAAGTTCCTCGGCACGGTGCTGGTCACCGGCAGCGCGGCACTGCTGTCGGCCATCGCCCTGCCCCTGCTGCCCATGCCCACCGCCGCAAGCTGGCCGTGGTTGGCCGTCTCGGTGCTGCTGCAGGTGACCTACTACGCGTTGGTCGCACGCTGCTACCAACAGGTCGACATGAGCCTGGCGTATCCGATGATGCGTGGTTGCGCGCCCATCCTCGTTGCGCTGGCCGGCGCCGTGCTCGGCGAACGCCTGCCGCCGTCGGCCTGGCTCGGTGTCCTCCTGGTGAGTGGCGGCATCTTGTGCATGGCCCGCGGCGCACGTGGCGGCCAGCTGCGGCTGCCATTGCTGACGGCGGCAATGATCGCCACCTACACCCTGGTCGATGCGCAGGGCGCGCGACTGTCCGGCAATGCGCTGAGCTACACGTTGTGGCTGTTCCTGCTGTCGGGCATTCCGTTGCCGTTGTGGGCGCTGCATCGGCAGCGCGGCAAGCTGCTGGCGTATGCGCGCCAGCACTGGCCGCTGGGCGTGGCCGGCGGCATCGGTACCACCACCTCGTATGCGATGGCGCTCTGGGCGATGACCCAGGTGCCGGTGGCAATGGTGTCGGCGCTGCGCGAATCGTCGATCCTGTTCGCGCTGCTGATCTCGGTGTTCCTGCTGCGCGAGCGGGTACCGCGTGCACGCTGGGTGGCGGCCGCGCTGATCGTGGCTGGCGTGCTGGCGCTGCGGCTGGCGTAAACAACGCATCGGTAGCGCCGGGCCATGCCCGGCGAGCGCAGCGGCCACGCGACGCCGATTACAGCGGCGGCATTGTCTCCAGCTCGCCGTCCACCAGCTCGATCGCCATCACCAGCGCATCTTCGCGCCCCTGCGCAGCAGGGTAGTAGCGGGGACGCCGGCCGATCTCGTTGAAGCCTTCGCTGTGATACAGCGCCAGGGCCGGGGTGTTGGACGGACGCACTTCCAGGAACACCCGCTGCGCGCCTCGATCACCGGCCAGGCGGACCAGCGCACGCAGCAACTGGCGGCCGAGCCCACGCGACTGCACCAGCGGATCGATGCAGATGTTCAGCACATGTGCTTCATCGGCAGCGAGGCTGAGCACGCCATAGCCGATCAACAGGCCATCGCGCTCCATGGCCAGGCCGGGGTAACCGGCACGCAGGCAATCCAGGAAAATGCCGCGGGTCCAGGGATAGGGGTAGCCACGCACTTCGATGGCCATCACCGCGTTGAGATCGCTCTCGCGCAGCGCACGCAGCGCCACCGGGCCGGGCTGGCTGACCGCACTCATGCGGTTCCGCCCTTGCGCAGCGCGCGCAGCTGCGGCCACAACGCGCGCTTGGCTGCGGGGTCGCGACGCAGTTGCTCCAGCGGCCAGCTGTCCATCAGTGCCTGGGTGGCGGGGTCGTTGGGATTGCAGCCCGAGGCACGCAACAGCGCGATCTGCAGGCGGTCAGGCAGGCGCACCAGCGGCTGGCGCGCGTTGCCGGTGGGCAGCGGACGGGCCGCAGCCGGGACGGTGTCCGGCGCCGCTACCGGCACGGCAGTGCGTGGTGGCGCGCGCTCGGGCCGAGGTTCCGGCGCCGCGCCGCGCTGGCTGGGTGCGTGCTGCATCGAAGGTGGAGCCGTGCGCGTCGCCTCGACCGGCACGGGTGCCGATGCTGCGGCTTCAGCCACGCTCAGCTGCAGTGCCGCGTCCATTTCGGCGGCCAACTGGCCGTCGTGATAGACGGTGTAGCCCATGGCCTGCAGCCAGGCCTGCTGGGCCGGGGACCACAACACGGGCAGGTCCTGGCTCACGCCGCCTCGGGCTTCTTGCGCAGGCGCTGCACGCCCCACATCACCGGGCCTGACAGGGCGTACAGGATGCCGACGACGAACAGCACGCGGGGCAGGTCGATCACCGCGATGGCGATGGCGATCGGCACCAGTGCCAGCACCAGGAACGGGACACGGTCCGAGCGCGCGCCCTGCTTGGCCGCGCCGCCCTTGAAGCTCCAGAAGCGGATGCGGCTGACCATCAACAGTGCGGCGACCAGGGTCACCGCCAACGCCACGAAGCGCAGCTCGTTGCCGTTCCAGCCCAGCGTGCCATCGGCGAAGGCCCAGACGAAGGACATCATCAGGCCGGCGGCAGCCGGGCTGGCCAGGCCAACGAACCAGCGCTTGTCGACAACGGCCACCTGGGTATTGAAGCGCGCCAGGCGCAGCGCCGCGCAGGCGGCGTACAGGAACGCCACCGCCCAGCCGAGGCGACCGACCAGTTCACCGTCGTATTTCAGTTCCGACAGGGACCAGTGATACATCACCAGTGCGGGCGCCATGCCGAAGCTGACCAGATCGGCCAGCGAGTCGTACTGCACGCCGAACTCGCTGCTGGTGCCGGTCAGGCGCGCGACACGGCCATCGAGGCCGTCCATCACCGCCGCCACGAACACGGCGATGCTGGCGTTGACGAAATCCCCGTTGGCCGCGGCGATGATGGCGTAGAAGCCAGAGAACAGCCCAGCCGTGGTGAACAGGTTGGGCAGCAGGTAAATCGTGCGCGAGCGCGGCGGCGGTGTGATCGGGTCCATGGAATCCAGTTTAATCGACTTGCCAGCGGTCGGCGCCAATGCTGCAATCGGCGTTCTACGCCCATTCTGCGGAGTTTGCCATGCGTGCCCTGTCCTGCCTGGGTTGCCTGCTGCTGTTGGCCAGTACCACTGCGCTGGCCGGCCCTGTCTACAAGTGGAAGGATGCCAAGGGCGTGACCCAGTATTCGGAAACGCCGCCGGCCGGGGCAAAGTATGAGACGCGTGCCCAAGCCAGGACAGCGGCGACGGACGCGGCCCCCGAGCCTGCCGCCGCGCCGGTGCCGGAACAATGCAGCACCGCCCGCGCCAACGTGACGCTGCTGGAAGGCACCGGCCCGGTGATGCAGGACACCGATGGCGATGGCAAGGCCGATACCGCGCTTACCCCGGAACAGCGCAGCGCGCAGAAGGGCCTGGCCGAGGCGGCGATCAAGGCGTACTGCCCTCCGGCGGGTTGAGGGGGGATCGGCCGGGCGGCGCCCGGCACCCGCCGAATCAACGTCAACGTCAACGTCAAAAGCGGGCATTCCGTGGGATGACGGGGCGGTGTCGGATTGCGGGGACGCCGTAAACCCATCCGTGGGGGCTTGGCAGCCGCATCCATGCGGCTGACACCCCGCAATCCGACACCGCCCCGTCTTCGACAGTTTCCCGGTGGCCAGTAGATCCACGCCATGCGTGGAGTTCTACGTTCAATTGTCGAAATATTCGATTTCGACGGAGATTCATCCACGCATGGCGCGGATCTTCGTGTCGACCAAGGTCGACACCCACCAAGAGCAGGCCATGCCATAGAGCAGGCCATGCCATCCCGACAGATTGCGGAAATCTGTCGAAGGCGGGGTGGGTCCGGTTGCGGGGGTGTCCGCGGCATGGATGCCGCGGCCAAGCCCCCACGGATGGGTTTACGGCGTCCCCCGCAACCGGACCCACCC
>NZ_JFYS01000031.1:0-16571 GCF_000632045.1 Stenotrophomonas sp. RIT309 | reverse complement strand
GGCAGGACACGCCGTAAACCCGTCCATGGGGGCTCGATGGCGCCATCCATGGCGCCAACGGTCCTGCCAACCCACACCGCCCCACCCCTGACAGTTTCCCGGTGACGGTCGGTGACCTTCGGGAGCTGGCAGGTGTCGACCTTGGTCGACACGCTTGGTCCACGCCATGCGTGGATGCGAGCGAAGCGACCGGCGTTTGAGTTTGATTTTGATTTTCTTTTTTCTTCTCCGTGGCTGGACAGCACCCGGAAACCGTCAGAGGCCGGGCGGGTGGGTGGCGCAGGACCGTTGGCGCCATGGATGGCGCCATCGAGCCCCCATGGACGGGTTTACGGCGTGTCCTGCGCCACCCACCCGCCCGGCCAAGCGCGGCTTCTGCTTTTGCCTTCAGCGACCAACCCACAGCCACGAGGGGCTGCGCCGTTGGCTGGAACAACCTGTTACCCGGACGGGGAATGTCACCGCCACCACCGCATGCGATGCTGACCGCCTTGATCCCTGCCAGCGAGAACGCCCGCATGACCACCATCATCGCCCCGCGCGTGCACGACATCGGCGGCCTGGAAGTGCGCCGCGCCGTGCCCACCCTGCAGGCCCGCAGCATCGGTTCGTTCGTGTTCGTCGACCAGATGGGCCCGGCACTCATGCACCCCGGTACCGCCATCGACGTGCGCCCACACCCGCATATCGGCCTGGCCACCGTCACCTACCTCTGGTCCGGTGCCATCGGCCACCGCGATACGCTGGGCTCGGACCAGGTGATCCGTCCCGGTGACGTCAACTGGATGACCGCCGGCCGCGGCATCGCCCATTCCGAGCGCACGCCGCAACCGGACCGCGACCATGACAACCCGATCCACGGCATGCAGACCTGGGTGGCGTTGCCGAAGTCGCATGAGGAAATCGAACCGGCCTTCTACCACCATGCCGCCGCCACCCTGCCCGAGCAGCGCCGCAACGGCGCCTGGCTGCGCGTCATCGCCGGACGCGCCTATGGCGAGGAGTCGCCGGTCAAGGTGTTCGCCGGCACGCTCAACGTGGCAATTGACCTGGACCCGGATGCGGAGATCGACATCGATGATGGCCACCGCGAACGTGCGCTGTACATCCTCGAAGGCCAAGCGCAGCTGGATGGTGTGGACATTCCCGCCCAGCACCTGGTGATTCCCGAAGCCGGTGCACGCGGCCGCCTGCGGGCGAAGACGCCGGTGAAGGCGATGCTGTTCGGCGGCGAACCGCTGGATGGCCCACGTCATCTGTGGTGGAACTTCGTGTCCAGTTCGAAGGAACGTATCGAGCAGGCCAAGCACGACTGGGAAGCCGGACGTTTCGGCACCATTCCCGGCGACGACAAGGAATTCATTCCCCTGCCCCAGTACTGAGCATCGCGTGTTGCACACATCCGAAGGTGTATCCCTGCACCCGGCGTTGACGCTACAGTCACCCGCTGATCACTGAAATGTGACATAAATCACACTTTAGACCGTCAAAGGAGTGCAACACATGAGCATGGGTAAACGCTTGTCCGCCGAGTTCCTCGGCACGTTCTGGCTGGTTCTGGGTGGCTGTGGCAGTGCGGTGCTGGCCGCCAAGTTCGGTGGCGACGGCAATCCGCTGGGTATCGGTTTCCTCGGCGTGGCCCTGGCCTTCGGCCTGACCGTGGTGACCGGCGCCTACGCGTTCGGCCATATCTCCGGTGCGCACTTCAATCCAGCGGTCAGCGTGGGCCTGTGGGCCGGTGGGCGCTTCCCGACCCGGGATCTGGTGCCCTACATCATCGCGCAGGTGGCCGGCGGCCTGCTGGCCGGCTTCATCCTGCTGCAGATCGCCTCCGGTGCCAGCGGCTTCGCCATTGATGGCAACCAGGCCGGCGCGTTCGCCAGCAACGGTTATGGCGCGCTGTCACCTGGTGGCTACAGCGTGGCGGCCGCGTTCCTGTGCGAAGTGGTGCTCACGGCGGTGTTCCTGATCGTGATCATGGGCGCGACCCATGGCAAGGCGCCGGCGGGCTTCGCGCCGCTGGCCATCGGCCTGGCCCTGACCCTGATCCACCTGATCAGCATTCCGGTGACCAATACGTCGGTGAACCCGGCCCGCTCCACGGCGGTGGCCTTCTTCGCCGGCAGTGGCGCAACCGGCCAGCTATGGCTGTTCTGGGTCGCCCCGCTGCTGGGCGGTGCGATCGGCGGCATCATCTACAAGTGGATCGGCAACGACCGCTGAGCCATGACCGTGCCATTGCGGCCGACCCTCGGCCGCAATGGTTACGGATGTAACCGCGATTTGTGCGATCGCTCACGTTCCGTTAAGGTCTGGTCATCCGCCCGTGCTTTCGCCGGGCAGGACGGCATCCGGGGATGGGATGCCTCGACCGCCGGTGTCACCGGCGGTGCCAACGACACGCCACCTTGGGGGATGCATGAAGTTCGCGCCTGTTGTTCTGTCGAGCCTGTTGTTCGTTGCAGCGTCTGCCTGCGCGCAGGCCCCGGTCGACTGTCCTTCGTTGCCCGCCAGCAGCGGCCTACAATGGCAGCAGCAGGCACAGTCCGGCTTCCTGGTCTGCCGCGCGGCCACCAGTGACGGGCGCGAAGTACTGAGCCTGATGCTCAGCCAGCGCGATCCGGGCATTCCGCTGACCCGCTCACTGCGCCAGGAAAAAGGCAGCTTTGCCGGTGAATCGATGTACTGGTACCAGCCGGATCTGGGCGGCCAGCAGCCGCCGGGCTATGCCGAGCGCCGCATCAGCGTGGTCAAGCTGGACAAGGGCCGCTACGCGCAGATCGCGCTGTATCCCGACAGTTCCCAGGAACTGGGCACGCTGCAGCAGCTTGCGCAGGGCATGAACCTGACGCCCTCTGCCGTGGCCGACGGCCGCTGAGGCGCTGCGGGGATGACTGCCTGGCAGCATTCCCGCACTTCCACCCGATCCATCGGTAGCGCCGGGCCATGCCCGGCGGCTTTCGGCCGTGTCGGCTCTTCTGGACATCCGCCGGGCATGGCCCGGCGCTACCAATGTGCTGTGGGCACGGCCCGGCGCTACCGATGCGCTGTGGGCATGGCCCGCAGCGCGACCTCAGAACCTGCCTTCCTGGAAATCGACGAAGGCCTGCATCAATTCCTCGCGGGTGTTCATCACGAACGGGCCATGCCGCATCACCGGCTCGCGCAGCGGACGACCCGCCACCAGGATCAACCGCGCGCCGTCGCTGCCTGCCGACAGATGCAGCTGCTCGCCGCCGCCCAGCACCGCCAGTTCCTGCCGCGCCACGTCGCGCGCCGCATCCTGCTCGCCCACCGTCAACCCGCCTTCGAACACATAGACGAACGCGTTGTGGCCTTCGGGCAGGGAGTAGGTCCAGGCACGATCGGCCTCCAGTGCAATGTCCAGATACAGCGGATCGGTGGCTGGCTGCGCGATCGGACCCGCAGTGCCCTCGACCGTGCCAGCGATCACCTTGACCTGCACGCCTTCGGCCGGCTGCACCACCGGGATCTTTTCGGGAGCGAATTCCTGGTACTTCGGCGCGGTCATCTTGTCGCGCGCCGGCAGGTTCACCCACAGCTGGAAGCCGCGCATCTGCCCGCTTTCCTGCTCGGGCATCTCCGAATGCACCAGGCCACGGCCGGCCGTCATCCACTGCACGCTGCCGGGGGTCAGCAGGCCCTCGTTGCCGTGATTGTCGCGATGCCGCATGCGGCCATCGAGCATGTAGGTGACGGTCTCGAAACCACGATGCGGATGCTCGGGGAAACCGGCGATGTAGTCCTCGGCGCGATCGGTACCGAATTCGTCGAGCAGCAGGAACGGATCGAGGTCGGGCAGCGAGGGGCCGCCGATGACCCGGGTCAGGCGAACACCGGCACCGTCGGAGGTGGGCATGCCACGGATGGTACGCAGGACGCGGACCGGCTCGGGAAGGCTCATGGTGACTCCTGTTGGATGGATGCCGCTAAAAATGGACGCTGCAGCGCGCAACGCCAATGGATGCCGTCGCAACCGATTGTTCCATCCCTGGTGTTCGCCGCACGTCATGTCCGCACGCCGGCACCGCCTGCGTTGTCGGCTGCGAAGGAACATCGCCACCTGCCACACCCATGTACGACCAAAGTACTACCGCCGAATGGTCCCGTGCACATTGACCCTGCCAGGGGCACGCGGGACTCTTTGCCTGTCTTTCCGGGAGAGAGCACCTCATGAAAGGTTTTTCCAAAATAGGCTGGGCGGCCCTCGCCCTGCTCGGCGCGTTCTGCCTGGGCACGGTGGCGCTGCGGCGCGGTGAGCACATCAACGCGTTGTGGATCGTGGTCGCGGCGGTATCGCTGTACCTGGTCGCCTACCGCTTCTACAGCCTGTTCATCGCCGACAAGGTGATGCAGCTCGATCCGACCCGGGCCACCCCGGCGGTGATCAACAACGATGGCCTGGACTACGTCCCGACCAACAAGCACGTGCTGTTCGGCCACCACTTCGCCGCCATTGCCGGTGCCGGCCCGCTGGTCGGCCCGGTGCTGGCCGCGCAGATGGGCTACCTGCCCGGCCTGCTGTGGCTGGTGGTCGGCGTGGTACTGGCCGGTGCGGTGCAGGACTTCATGGTCCTGTTCCTGTCCAGCCGCCGCAACGGCCGTTCACTGGGTGACCTGGTGCGCGAGGAGATGGGCCAGGTGCCCGGCACCATCGCGTTGTTCGGTGCCTTCCTGATCATGATCATCATCCTGGCCGTGCTGGCGATGGTGGTGGTCAAGGCACTGGCGGAAAGCCCGTGGGGCATGTTCACGGTGATCGCGACGATGCCCATCGCGATCCTGATGGGCGTCTACATGCGCTACATCCGGCCGGGCAAGATCGGTGAGATCTCGGTGGTGGGCCTGGTGCTGCTGCTCGCCGCGATCTGGTTCGGTGGCAAGGTGGCGGCAGACCCGACCTGGGGCCCGGCGTTCACCTTCACCGGCACCCAGATCACCTGGATGCTGATCGGCTACGGTTTCGTCGCCTCGGTGCTGCCGGTCTGGCTGCTGCTGGCACCGCGCGACTACCTGTCGACCTTCCTGAAGATCGGCACGATCATCGCGCTGGCCATCGGCATCCTGGTGGTGATGCCGGAACTGAAGATGCCGGCGCTGACCCAGTTCGCGGCCAGCGGCGACGGCCCGGTGTGGAAAGGCGGCATGTTCCCGTTCCTGTTCATCACCATCGCCTGCGGCGCGGTGTCGGGTTTCCATGCACTGATCTCCTCGGGCACTACGCCCAAGCTGCTGGCCAATGAAGCGCACATGCGCTACATCGGCTACGGCGGCATGCTGATGGAATCGTTCGTGGCAGTGATGGCGCTGGTGGCGGCCTCGATCATCGATCCGGGCATCTACTTCGCGATGAACAGCCCAGCGGCGGTGATCGGTGCCGATGCCGCATCGGCCGCACACTACATCACCAATACCTGGGGCTTCACCATCACCCCCGAACAGCTGACCGCCACGGCGGCAGCGATCGGTGAGCCGACCATCCTGCATCGTGCCGGTGGTGCACCCACCCTGGCGGTGGGCATCGCGCAGATCCTGCATGAGGCGATCCCCAGCAGCAGCGACGCGATGATGGCGTTCTGGTACCACTTCGCCATCCTGTTCGAAGCACTGTTCATCCTCACCGCGGTGGATGCGGGCACACGTGCCGGTCGTTTCATGCTGCAGGACCTGCTCGGCAATTTCGTGCCGGCGCTGAAGAAGACCGAGTCGTGGACCGCCAACATCATCGGCACTGCCGGCTGCGTGGCGCTGTGGGGCTACCTGCTGTACACCGGCGTGGTCGATCCGTTCGGCGGCATCCAGACGTTGTGGCCGTTGTTCGGCATCTCCAACCAGATGCTGGCGGGCATCGCGCTGATGCTGGGTACGGTGGTGCTGTTCAAGATGAAGCGTGACCGCTACGCGTGGGTCACCGCGGTGCCGGCGGTGTGGCTGCTGATCTGCACCACCTATGCCGGTTTCATCAAGATCTTCGACAGCAACCCGGCGCAGGGTTTCCTGGCACAGGCACACAAGTTCCAGGACGCGTTGGCCAGCGGCACCATCACCGCACCGGCGAAGTCGGTCGCACAGATGCAGCAGATCGTGGTCAACGCCTACGTCAACACCGGCTTGACCGCGCTGTTCCTGCTGGTGGTGGCGTCGGTGCTGGTGTATTCGATCAAGACGATCGTGGCGGCGCGCCGCAATCCGCAGCGCAGCGACCGCGAGACCCCGTACGTGGCGCTGAAGCCGCATGAAATGGTGGACCTGTAATGAGTACACAACTGGTTCCGGTGGGGCAGTACCAGGCGCATCGCCGGATCTGGCGACGCCTGGTGCAGACGGCACGGCTGTGCTGCGGCATTCCCGACTACGACAACTATGTGCGGCATGTGCGGGAGAAGCATCCGGACCGCGAGCCGATGGACTACAAGACGTTCTTCCGCGAGCGGCAGGAAGCGCGGTATGGCGGGCGCAACGGTGGTCGCTGCTGTTGAGGTTCCCGGTGGGTGCCGGGCTTGCAGCCCGGCGCCCGCAGAGGCAACGGCAACATCAACTGCAACCGCAACTGCTGGAGCGTCGGCTCTGGGGTTCTGTGGGTTTGGCGGGGCGGTGTGGGCTTGCAGGACACGCCGTAAACCCGTCCATGGGGGCTCGATGGCGCCATCCATGGCGCCAACGGTCCTGCAAGCCCACACCGCCCCACCTTTGACAGATTTCCGGTGACGGTGCGAATCATCCGGGGCCTGATCCGTTTTCCCTGGAGAACGGATCAGGCCCCTTTCTGTTCGTGGATGCCGGCGGTTGCGGGCGCCGCCCGGCGTAACTACTCCGTGAGGGTGATCGGGGTCAGGGTGACCTTGGCGTTGTTGGCCGCTCCCATCCGGTCCTGGTAGGCCTGGCCGCGCTGCAACAAGTAATAGCTGTCGATATAGTCGATGTCATTGGCAAACCACGACGTGGGCATGGCCTTGAGGATCGCGCCTGCGATGTCGGCGATGACGGCATACTCAGGAGCGAAGGCGCCCAGTGCGGCTTTGACGCCGTTGCTCAGCGCCACCAGCAGCTCCTGGTAGTTGGTATCGCCGTCATCTTCGAACAGCTGCACGTTGGCGGCGTTGAAGCGATAGTTGCCCCAGATGATCAGCGGTTGCTGCGGGGTGTAGTCGGTACCGTCGTAGTCCAGGTACGGCATGTCGACGGTGACCATCTCCGGTGCGGTGGCGCCCACCTGCAGACCGGAAACAACAGCGAACACCTCGGCTGCCCCCAGCGCCCAGGGCTCCTGGTCGTCCGCCAGGCGGATGCGGTCCAGGCGGGTGATATCCAGCGACGCCTGCGTTCCGTCAGCCGACAGCTGGATGCGTTCGGGCGATTGCAGGCCGCGAGCCTTCAGCCCCGCATTGACCAGGGCCATGCCCTCCTGCACGGCGCGCCGCGTGTCGACGTCGACGATCAGCACCGGAAAGTCCGGGGCCCGTTTCGCATCCAGTACATGCGCGCGGCCCTGCGCGTCGTATGCGGTGATCGTGGTCCAGTCGCGATCATTGCCACGCGGCAGACTGGCCACCCACAGCGGATGCGCATTGATGGCCGCCAGCGAGTGCCCCTCGGGCACGTACGCACGCAACTGCAGCAGCCCCTGCCCCTGTGCCGGGAGCCCCTTGCGCTGGCGCAGCTGGCGATCGCCAGCAGCCAGCGATGCACTGGCCAGCGTATGCGCCTGCGGATCGAAACGGCCCATCAACAATTGCACCGGCACGCCCTGCTCCGGCGCCGCATGCAGCGAGCTGCGCACTGCATCGGCGAACCCTGGCTGGGCGATCAGTGCCGCCACCTCGCGCGCACCGGCATCGGTCAGCATCTGCACATCGGCGCCGCCGGCCCTCACCGGCCCCTGCGCGAAGGCCCCCGTGCTGGCCAGCAACAGCACCAGTGCGGAAACCCGAAACCTCCATTGCTTCATCATCGACGGCCCCATCGAACGTCGCCGGCAACGCCGGCAGGAGCTTCCCACGCTACGGCGCACGCGCCATACGTTCCGGTATGTGCCGCACAGTTCCGGCAGCGTCCCGCGAAAAACAGCCGAGCGTGGGCTCGGCTCTACCCGTTCCTGATTTCCGTCGCTGGCCGCGAGAGGGCTCAGCCGTTGGCCATCCACTTCAGGATCAACCCGGTCACATACGCCAGGCCGGTACCGGTGGCATATCCGACCGTACCGAGCAGCACGCCCACCGGCGCCAGCGTCGGATGGAATGCTGCCGCCACCACTGGTGCCGAGGCGGCGGCGCCGATGTTGCCCTGCGAACCGATCGCGAAGAAGAACAGCGGCGCACGCACCAGCTTGGCCACGATCCACAGCACAAGCACGTGGGTGGCCATCCAGATGGCCCCCAGCAGGAACAGCCACGGACGATCCAGCAGCGACAACAGGTTCATCTGCATGCCGATGCAGGCGATCAGGAAATACAGGAACACGGTACCCAGGCGCGAGGCGCCTGCCGCTTCCAGCCGGCGTGCACGGGTGAAGCTGAGCGTCAGGCCCATCGCGGTGGACAGCAGGATCACCCACACAAACTGGCTGTCGAGGCTGAACTGGCTGGCCCAGCTGACATTGGCCTTGAACCAGCCCGACAGCGGTGCGGCGATGGCATGGGCCAGGCCGACGCCGCCCAGTGCCACGCCGACGATCACCATCAGGTCGGTCATGCTGGGGATGCGCGCGTTCTGTGCCTCGTAGGCGCTGATGCGCGCCTTCATCTCATCGATGGCGCGGGTGTCGGCACCGTTGCGGGCATCGATCTGCTGGGCGCGGTTGGCCATGAACAACAGGATCGCCATCCACAGGCTGGCGCAGGCCACGTCGACCACCGCGAACTGGCCGAAGGTGGTGGCATCGGTGCCGAACACTTCGCGCATGGCGACCATGTTGGCGCCACCGCCGATCCAGCTGCCGGCCAACGCGGCCATCCCGGCCCAGGTGTCGCCAGCCACGGTTTCCGGATGGATCAGCTTCATCACCTGGAAGGAGACGATGGCGCCGAGCATGATGCCGGCGGTGCCGGCGCAGAACACCAGCAGCAGCTTCGGCCCCAGCTTGGCGATGCCCTTCAGGTCGATCGACAGGGTCAGCAGGACCAGCGCCGCCGGCAACAGCACATCGCGGGCGACCGGGTTGTACAGCGAGGTGTTGTGGCCATCGATGACACCGGCGGTGTTGTAGATGGCGGGGATGAAATAGCACAGCAGCAGTGCAGGCACCCAGGCGAAGATCTTCTTCAGCAGGGGCGTCGGGCCACTGGCGGCCCAGAAGATCAGGGCAAGGGTGGCGGCGATCAGACCAAGGCCAACGATGTCGTTGCTGATCAGGGCAGTAGCGGGTTCGGTCGGCATGGGATCCTCTGTCGATCGAAAGAGCGGAAAAGAAAAGCGCCGCATAAGCGGCGCGGGTCGAAATTAACATAGTCTTCACGCAGGGTCATGCTGCGCTGCTTGCGGCAGCGCGTCGGCCTGCCGAGAATCGCTGCATTCCCTACTGGAGCCTGCCCCATGCAACTCGGCGCTTTTTCAGTCAGCCTGGCGGTGAAGGACCTGGCCACCTCACGTGCGTTCTACGAAGCGCTGGGGTTCTCGGTGACCGGTGGTGATGCGGCGCAGAACTGGTTGGTACTGCGCAACAACGGCATCGTGGTCGGCCTGTTCCAGGGCATGTTCGAGGGCAACCTGCTCACCTTCAATCCCGGCTGGGACCAGCACAAGCAGGAACTGGCGTCCTTCCAGGACGTGCGTGAGGTGCAGGCCGAGCTGGACGCCAAGGGCATCGCGCTCACGGCGCGTGCCGATCCCGATGGCGAAGGTCCGGCCTATCTGCAGCTGACCGATCCCGATGGCAACGTGATCCTGATCGACCAGCACGTGGCGCGGCCAACGGGGCGGTGACGCGGCCAGCGTGCCAAGCAAGGTTGGCACCTACCGGAACGCACGCGGCCATTGCCTGGTAGGCGTCGACCTTGGTCGACGGACAGGTCAGCCTGGCCGCGATGTACCAAAGTCGAGCGAGGCCAGGGTGCCGCGCGGCTGGCAGGGCTGCAGCTGCAGGGTCCAGCCCAGGTGCTCGCACAGCCGCGCGATCAGTTCCAGGCCGATGCCGCCGCGGTCGCCGCGCTCACCGCGGGCCATCCGCGCGTGGATCGCTGCGATCTCCTCCGGGCTCATGCCATGGCCGGGGTCCTGCAGGGTCAACACCGCTGCCGAGGTCAGGCGCAGCTCGATATGACCGCGGCCGCTGTTCTCGATGGCATTGCGCAGCAGGTTGCCGATCGCTGCCTGCACCACCGCCAGCGGCGCGACGATGTCGACCGGCGCGGCCTGGATGCCGATGCTCAGGTCCTTGTCGCCCAGCAGGTGGCGATGGTCGTCGACGATCTCCGGCAGCAGCTGGTCCAGCGCGATGCGCTCGGCACGGGCAGCCAGGCGAGCGGGATCACGCGCCAGCACCAGCAACAGCTCGATCAGCTGCTCAACGCCCTGCGCGGTACGCAGCACACGCTGCATCTGCTGTCGTGCGCGCTCAGGCAGGCCGGGCTGCTCCAGCGCCAGTTCGGCGGCACCGGTCATCACTGCGATCGGCGTGCGCAGTTCATGGCTTGCGGTACTGATGAACACCCGCTCGCGCTCGACGAACTGCTCGTTGCGATCAAGGTAATCGTTCAGCGCATCGGCGATGGTGTGCAGCTCGGAACTGCCGCGCGGATCGACGTCAATGCGCTGGCCCTGCACGCCGGGCCGCAGTGCACCGATGTGCTGGGCCAGCAGGCTCAAGGGGCGCACCATGCGCTCCATGCCGAAGGAGGCCATCAACACGGTGACGAAGATCATGATGATGCCGGCCAGCATCACCCAGCGCGTTGCGAATTGTTCAAGATCGTGGAAATCGGAGATGTCCAGGGCCAGCGCAACCCGCCCCATCGAGCCGGTATCGCGCACCATCACCGCCGTCTCGCGCTCGCCGATCATCACCCCGTCATGCAACCCCGGATGCAGGGTGCGCAGGCTGGCGGGCATGTTGGCTTCATTGAAGCGGAACAGGCTCAGCGTGTCCGAGTCCTGCCAGCGATAGTGCGGCTCGTGCTCGGTGTGCTCGACGATGCTGTCCAGTTCGGAATTGAGCAGCGCGCGCCACGCCGCGTGCTCGGCGTGTTCGTGCACGTAGTTGCCCACACTGAACACCGCCAGCGAAATCAGCGCCAGGTAGCCCAGCAGCCACCACACCACCCGCCGATACAGCGGCCCGGGCTTACGCGCCATCGTCATCGTTCCGTGCGTCCGCGCCTGCGGTGGACGCCAGCCGGTAGCCCACCCGTGGCAGGGTGTGGATCAGCTTGTCGGCAAAGGGGCCGTCCACGCTGCGGCGCAGTTCGTACACATGCGAGCGCAGCAGGTCACCGTCCGGTGGTTCGTCACCCCACAGGGCGAATTCCAGCTGCTGCCGGGTGACCGCACCCGGGCTGGCGCGCATCAGTACTTCCAGCAGCTTGCGGCAGGCCGGGTACAGGTGCAGCACCTGGCCGGCGCGCTGCGCCTCCAGGCTGGCCAGGTCCAGCACCAGGTCGCCCACCTGCAGGCGCTTGCGCGGATTGCGACCCTGCGCGCGCAGCAGCAGCGCCTCCAGGCGCACTTCCAGTTCCGGCAGTGCGAATGGCTTGGTCAGGTAATCATCTGCGCCGGCCCGGAAGCCGGCGATCTTGTCCGGCAGTTCGTCGCGTGCGGTCAGCATGATCACCGGCACTTCCGAGGCGTGCTCGGAGCGCAGCCGCCGCAGCACCTCCGGGCCTTCCATGCGCGGCAGCATCCAGTCCAGGATCACCGCGTCATACGGGTGGCTGCCGGCAAGGTGCAGGCCGGTGATGCCATCCGGGGCCACGTCGAGCACATGCCCGCGCGACTCGAAATAGTCGAACAGGTTGGCCACCAACTGGCGGTTGTCCTCGATCACCAACAGGCGCATGCACGAAACATCCACGGAAGTTCATGCCATGGTAGCGCTGCGGATGTCGGAATGCGGTCGCCATGCCGGCCGCTCCGACGGCTTTCCCACGTGCCCCTCATCAGAATGGCCGTTTTGCTCCCGGAGCCTGCCGTGCCCGTTGCCCTGCCCCGCCGTTGGCACCTGCCGCTGCTGTGGTTGTTGATCGTGATGGCGCTGGCGGCCGGGCTTGGCATGCGCCAGCCGCAGCCACCGGACGAACCACGCTTCGTGCTGGCCGCACGTGCCATGGTGGAGAGCGGCGAGTGGCTGCTGCCACACCGGGGCAGCGAGCTGTACGCCGAGAAGCCGCCGGTGTTCATGTGGCTGCAGGCCGCCGCCCACCAGGTGGTCGGCAGCTGGCAGTGGTCGTTCCTGCTGCCGTCGCTGCTGGCCGCGCTGCTCAGCCTGTGGCTGGTGTCCGACCTGGCACGCCGGCTATGGTCGCCACGGCATTCGTTGTACGCGCTTGGCGCACTGTTCTGCACCCTGCAGTTCGGCCTGATGGCCAAGCGCGCGCAGATCGACATGGTGCTGGTGGGCATGACCACGCTGGCCCTGTGGGGCCTGCTGCGCCACCTCTGCGAGCGCCGCAACCTGCCGGCCCTGTGGCTGGCCGGCTTCGCCGCCGGCGTCGGCACGGTGACCAAGGGGGTGGGCTTCCTGCCCTTGCTGATGGTGCTGCCCTGGCTGGGCTGGCGGCTGTACCAGCGCCGTCGCGGCCGGCCGGTGGACGGCCCCCACCCCGCCAGCCTGCTGTGGCTGATTCCGGCCTTCCTGCTGGGCACGGCGGTGTGGCTGGCACCGCTGGGCTGGGCGCTGCTGCATGAACCCAGTGCATCACTGCAGTCGTACGCCCACGAACTGTTGTTCAAGCAGACCGGCACCCGCTATGCCAACGCCTGGCACCATCGCCAGCCGGTCTGGTACTACCTGCAGGTGATCGCCACGCTGTGGCTGCCGGGTGCGCTGCTGCTGCCGCTGATGGTCAAACCGTGGTGGCGCCGGCTGCGTCGCGGCGACCAGCGCCAGTGGCTGCTGCTGGGCTGGGCCGCGCTGGTCCTGCTGTTCTTCACTGCCAGCCCGGGCAAGCGCGAGGTGTACGTGCTGCCGATGCTGCCGGCGATGGCACTGGCGGTGGCGCCGCTGTTGCCCGGCCTGCTGCGTCGCCTGTGCGTGCGTCGCTATCTGTTCGGCTACAGCCTGCTGCTGATGCTGGCCACCGGCGCGCTTGGCGTGATGATGCTGACCGACAGCCCCTGGGCGCAGGCGCAGCTGGCACGGCGGGCGATGCCCGACACCCTGCTGCCCGTGTTCGGAGATGGCCTGCTGACCTTCGCCATCGCCGTGGCGACGCTGGCGGTGTGGCTGCGGATACGACGCGCGGCCACGCTGGTACTGCTCACCCACGGCCTGCTGTGGATGCTGTACGGACTGGTGCTGATACCGGCGCTGGACCCCTACGCCTCGGCGTCGGCGGTGATGCGCCGGGTGGGCACACGGATCGGCCCCGATGCGGAACTGGCGCTGGTGGCCTGGCGCGAACAGAACCTGCTGCAGGCCGACCGGCCGGTGCGCGAGTTCGGCTTCAAGCGGCCGTGGGCAGAGCAGTGGCACGACGCCGGTCCATGGTTGGCCGAGGCGCCGGACAAGCGCTGGCTGCTGGTACTGGACAAGGCCATGAGCCCCTGTGTCGATCCGGCCCAGGTCATCGAGATCGGTGTTGCCAATCGCAATCGTTGGCAGTTGCTTCCGGGCACCGCCTGGGATGCGGCCTGCCATGCCGAGCGTGCAGGCGCCAACGACGAAGAAGACTGAACGATGATGCGCGCCGGGCACCGATTAACCCGGCGCAAACGCGTGTACGACCCTTCTCCGACATGCCAGTGACGAGCATGGCCGCGGATTCCCGTAACGGCCCCTTCCCTGCATGCCCGCTCGCCCTCTTGTCCCGGCAGTCTCCTTTGCGCCCTCGCTGCTGGCGTCGCGTTTTGCCGTTACCCATCTTTGGCTGCCTTCTGTCATCGGCGTTGCGGTGTTCACCGTGCTGATGGGCCTGGGTGGCGACCAGTGGCTGGCCGACCATCTGTTCCGGCTGGAAGGCGGCCGCTGGGCGCTGCAGGATGCATGGCTGACGCGTTCGGTGGTGCACAAGGCCGGCAAGTGGCTGAGCACCGCTGCGGCACTGGTGGCGATGCTGCTGTGCTTCCACCACTGGCGCCGCGGCCGCGATCGCACGCTGCGTTGGGCGCTGCTGTATGTGGTGGTGGCCGTGGCACTCGGCACCGGGCTGATCTCGCTGCTGAAGTCGCTGGTGCCGATGGACTGCCCGTGGGATCTGCTGCGCTATGGCGGACACGATCCGTTCGTCGGTCTTCTCAGCAGCCGCCCGACCGGCATGGCCGCCCGCGCCTGCTTCCCCGCCGGCCACGCAAGCGCGGGATACGCATGGATGTGCCTGTACTTCTTCGCGCTGCTGTGGCGCCCCGCCTGGCGTTGGGCCGGGCTGTGGATCGGCCTCGGCAGCGGCCTGGTGTTCGGCATCGGCCAACAGCTGCGCGGCGCCCACTTCCTTTCGCATGACGTTGCCACCGCCTTGATCTGTTGGCTGCTGTCGCTGGGCCTGTATCTGGTGGTCCGCCGCCAGTTGGATCGCTCGACCCGCCAGGAGGCGGTTGCATGAACGCATCGGTCCAACGTTCCTTGCGGCTGCCGACACTGGCCAGCATCCGCGCATGGCGGCCACAGCTGTCCACCGAAGCACTGATCGTGCTGACCAGCCTGTTCTTCGCTGTGGCCGGCAATGGCCTGTTCTGGCACAGCGCCATGGCCAGCCATCCGGGCAGCCTGCGCTATGCGCTTTCGCTGTTGTTGCTGCTGCTGGGTGCACACGGTGTGCTGCTGGGCATCCTGGTGTGGCGCTGGAATGCCAAGGTGGTGATCAGCGTGCTGCTGCTGGTCACCGCGTTTGCCGCGCACTACATGAGCCGTTACCACATCTATCTGGATGCGGACATGCTGCGCAACGTGCTGGCTACCGACCCCAAGGAAAGCCGCGAACTGATGACGGTGTCGCTGCTGTGGCCGGTCCTGCTGCTGGCTGTGTTGCCGATGGTGGTGCTGTGGCGTGTTGACCTGCGCCGCCGCAGCTGGGGCCGCAGCCTGCTGTGGCGCATCGGCTTCCTGCTGGTCGCTGCGGTCACCGCACTCGGTGGCGCGCTGGTGTCCTTCCAGGATGTGTCGGCCTTGATGCGCAACCAGCGCGAAGTGCGCTACCTGGCAACGCCGGCCAATGTGCTGCTGGGGCTGCCGCGTGCGCTGCGCGGCGACAACCCGGTGCAACGCGCGCCGAAGCTGCCGATTGGTACCGATGCCAAGGCGACCCCGCGCGCAGCAACGAGCAAGCCACGCCTGCTGGTGATCGTGATGGGCGAAACGGTACGCGCGCAGAACTGGGGCTTGAATGGTGGCCGCAACACCACGCCGGAGCTGGCCCAGGCGGCGGTGGTCAATTTCCCGGACATGCACTCCTGCGGCACCAGCACCGAGGTTTCGCTGCCCTGCCTGTTCTCGCCATGGGGACGCCACGAGTATGACGAGAAGAAGATCCGTGCGCACCAGTCGCTGCTGCATGTACTGAACCGCGCGGGCATCGCGCCGCTGTGGCGCGACAACCAGTCCGGCTGCAAGGGCGTATGCGAGGGCCTGGACTTCCAGTCGCTGTCGGACGCGACCACGCCGGGGCTGTGTGCCGATGGCCGTTGCATGGACGAGATCCTGCTGCAGGACCTGGCGACGCAGGTGCGTGCGCGCCCGGGTGATCGGGTGGTGGTGCTGCACCAGCTGGGCAACCATGGCCCGGCCTATTTCGAACGCTACCCGGCCGCCTTCCGTCGCTTCACCCCGACCTGTGACACCCAGGACATTGGTCGCTGCTCGCGCGAAGAGATCACCAACAGTTACGACAACGCCGTGCTGTACACCGATCACTTCCTGAGCAAGACCATCGGCACGCTGCAGGGCCTGCAGGACTACGACACGGCGATGATCTACCTGTCCGACCACGGTGAATCGCTGGGCGAAAAGGGCCTGTACCTGCACGGTGTGCCGTACGCGATCGCACCGGCCGAGCAGACCCGGGTGCCGATGACGATGTGGTTCTCGCCGGGCTTCGCCAGCAGCCGTGGACTGGACCTGCAGTGCGTGCGCAAGCGCTCGGCCAGCTACACCGACCACGACAACCTGTTCCCGTCGGTGCTGGGGCTGATGCAGGTGAAAACCTCGCTGTACGAGCGGGATCGCGACCTGTTCGCCAACTGCGAGAGTTAGGGTTTGTCGGCAGGGCTGCGCCCTGCACCCGCAGAGGCAACGGCAACGGCCGAAGCAACAGCAACAGCGGGGTTCCTGTGGGTAGGCGGGGTGGGTCCGGTTGCGGGGGACGCCGTAAATCCGTCCATGGAGGCTCGGTCGCGCCTTGCTCGTGTGCGCTGTCCTGCGCACACGGCAAGACCGGGGTTGGGCGTCCTGCCCAACCCGCCCGAGG
>NZ_JFYS01000030.1:0-25158 GCF_000632045.1 Stenotrophomonas sp. RIT309 | reverse complement strand
AAACCGCTGGGTAGGTGCCAACCTTGGTTGGCACGCGCGGACAACAAACCGCCGACCAAGGTCGGCCTCTACCGGGCAAGGCGCCGGAAACCGCTGGGTAGGTGCCAACCTTGGTTGGCACGCGCGGACAACAAACCGCCGACCAAGGTCGGCCTCTACCGGGCGAGGCGCCGGAAACCGCTGGGTAGGTGCCAACCTTGGTTGGCACGCGCGGACAACAAACCGCCGACCAAGGTCGGCCCCACCCGGGCAAGGCACCGGAAACCGCTGGGTAGGTGCCAACCTTGGTTGGCACGCGCGGACAACAAACCGCCGACCAAGGTCGGCCTCTTCCGGGCAGCGGGCCGGCGCTTACTTGCCGCGCAGCTTCTGAAACCCGGTCACCGCCGCCAGCACGATGGCACCGGCGATGATGCCGACCACCATGTTGCCCAGCGCGTTGACCAGCCAGCCCCACTGGCCTTCACCGCCCAGCGCCTGCACCGCGTGGTGCAGCGCCGGCACGTTGTGCATCAGGATGCCGCCACCAACCAGGAACATCGCTGCGGTACCGGCCACCGACAGGAACTTCATCAGCCACGGTGCCGACACCAGCAGGCCACGGCCGACTGCCGCCAGCGCCGCGCCCTTGCGCGACAGGTACAGGCCCAGGTCGTCCAGCTTGACGATGCCGGCGACCAGCCCGTAGACGAACACGGTCATCGCCAGCGCGATCACCACCAGGGTGCTGACCTGGTTGATGAACGACGCCGTGGCAACCACGCCCAGCGACAGCACGATGATTTCGGCCGAGAGGATGAAGTCGGTGCGGATGGCGCCCTTCACCTTGTCCTTTTCCCACGCGACCATGTCCACCTGCGCATCGGCCAGCGCCTTGCGCCGCTCGGCCTGGTGTTCGGCGTCCTCATCGGCAGAATGCAGGAAACGGTGCGCCAGCTTCTCCACGCCCTCGAAGCACAGGAAGGCGCCGCCGATCATCATCAGCGGCACGATCAGCGGCACGTTCCAGCCGCGGCTGTGCAGCCAGGCTTCCAGCGCACTGATCGCCAGCGCCGCCGGCACCAGGATCACCTTGTTCACCAGCGAGCCCTTGGCCACCGCCCACACCACCGGCAATTCACGGTTGGCGTTTACGCCGGTTACCTGCTGCGCGTTCAGCGCCAGGTCGTCGCCCAGCACGCCGGCGGTCTTCTTGGCGGCGACCTTGGTCAGCACCGAGACGTCGTCGAGCAGGGAGGCGATATCGTCAAGCAGGGCAAACAGGCTGGCACCGGCCATGGGGGATCCAGTAAAGGGAATGAGCGGATTCTGACCGATCCGGCGCCACCTGCGGTAGCGGGTTCACCGCGCGCCCACCGGGCGGCAGGGACACTGGAAGCGTAATCCGGTCCCGCCGGCGGCGGGATCACGGACATCGGGTCGTCGTCTTCGAGGAGTGTCGTTTGAGCAATCCGTCCACCGCCACAGGCAATCCGCCGCTGATCAGGGGCATGAACCGGCGCAGCCAGATCCTGCGCCTGCTGATGCGCTACCGCCATTCCGGCGTGTTCTCCGGCATGAACCTAGACGCTGCCGGCAGCCACACCGACGTGCCACCGGACGGCAATCCAGAGCAGTTCGTCAGTGACCTGGAAGCGCTGGGGCCCACCTTCGTCAAGCTCGGGCAGATGCTGTCGACCCGCCCGGACATGGTGCCGGTGGAGTTCGCCACCGCGCTGGAGCGCATGCAGGAGAAGGTGGCGCCGATTCCGGTCGAACGCATCCACGCCATCGTCGAGCAGGAGCTGGGGGCGCCGGTGAACAAGCTGTTCGCTGCATTCGACCCACAACCACTGGGCTGCGCGTCGATCGCCCAGGTGCACCGCGCGGTACTGCATGACGGCCGCGAGGTGGCGGTGAAAGTGCAGAAGCCCGAGGTAGCCGCGCAGCTGCGCTCGGATCTGGAAGTGCTGCGCAGCTTCGCCCTGGCCGCCGACCATCTGACCCAGATCGGTCGCCGTGTGCGCCTGCGCGACTGGCTCAACGAATTCGCCAAGACGCTGATGCAGGAGCTGGACTACCACGCCGAGGCCGAGAACCTGTCGCGCTTCGGCCGGCACCTGAAGCCGTTCCGGCGCCTGTGGATTCCGCAGCCGCTGTGGGACTACAGCAGCCATCGCGTGCTGACCATGGAACTGGCCACCGGCGTGCGCGTGGATGCCATTCCCGATGTGCGCCGCACCGAACAGGCGATGGACCCGCTGGCGGCGGCGCTGATCCGCGGTTACCTGGACCAGATCTTCGTGCACGGCGAAATCCACGCCGACCCGCACCCCGGCAACCTGCGGGTGATGCCTGATGGGCGCTTGGCCATCTTCGACCTGGGCATGGTCGCGCACATGCCGCCGCGGCTGCGCGAGCGCCTGCTGAAGATCCTGTTTGCCGCCGTCGATGGCCGCGGCGAGGAAGTGGCCGACGACCTGATCAGCATCAGCACGCGGCTGGAGGCATTCGATGAGGAGCGCTACCTGCGCGAGACCGGCCAGCTGATCGCACGCTATGCCGCCAGCGCGAACTTCTCCGAAGGGCGCGTGGTGCTGGACATGGTGCGCATCGCCACCTCATCCGGGTTGCGCACGCCACCGGAGCTGAGCCTGCTGGGCAAGGCGCTGCTCAACCTTGAAACCGTATGCCGCCTGCTGGCACCGGATCTGGACACGCGCCGTATCGTCGAACGCCAGCTGCAGCACGTGATGCGCGCGCGCCTGAAAAAATCGCTGTCGGCCGCCAACCTGGCCAGCGAGGCGATGGAGCTGCAGCAACTGCTGCGCGACGGGCCGCGCAAGCTGTCGGACATCATGGCGCTGCTGGCCGAGAACCGCCTGCAGATGAAGGTGACCGGGCTGGAAGAATCGCGGCTGATGGAGAACCTGCAGAAGATCGCCAACCGCGTAGCCGCCGGCATCATCAGCGCCGCGTTGATCATGGCGGCGGCAATGATGATGAAGATCGACACCGGCTGGCATGTGCTGGGCTATCCCGCCATCGCACTGGTGCTGTTGCTGATCGGCGTGGTGCTTGGGCTGGGCATCGTGACCAGCGCATTGTTGTTCGATCGCCGTGCGCGTTCGCGCGAGGAACGCGGGCATCGATAGTGTCGCATCCACGCTCGACGTGGATCAGCGAAAACAGTGCATTCATGCAGGTTTTTAATGCAATCGAGCGTGAGTTTTCACGCTCGATTTACGTTCGCAGCGTGATATCGCGCGCACGATTTCAACAAACATTTCAGTCAGGTTCGTGCATGCACTATCGGGTCATCGGCCTGTCATGCAGATGTGCTTGCAGCAGCGCCGGTCGGATGGACACGCGTCGGTACGACGTCCATCGCCACCCCGTCACTGCCGAAGCTGCCTATGCTCTGGATTCTGCTGCTGTCGCTGTTGCTGCTGTCCTGGTTGTTCCTCGCGTCCGCAAAGTGGGTGTGGTGGAAAGCAGGCTTGTTCTCGCTGTTGCTGCTGGCGCTCAGTGCCTGGTGGCTGATCGACAAGCTGTCCGGTGACGGACTCAACGCCGCCACCCTGTACCACCTGGGTGCGGACATGGAAGGCGCCGGTGTCGCCGACTTCAAGGGCTATATCGCCGGCTTCATCGTGCTGGCCGCCGTGTCGCTGCTGCCGCTGTTCGCTACGCGGGTGAAGCGTTGGCGCCGCCCCACAGCCGGTGGTGCATGGTTTGCCGGTTTCGCCGTGCTGTGGGTGGCCACGATCATGATCAGTCCATTGGCCCGCGATGGCCAACGCCTGTACCAGCAGCTGCGCCCGGTGGATTTCGCCCGTATCGCCCCCGAATACCAGGTGCCCACGCAGGCCCTGCAGCGCCCACGCAACATCGTCTGGATCTACGGCGAGAGCCTGGAGCGCACCTATCTGGATGAGGCCGTGTTTCCCGGCCTGATGCCCAATCTCAACCGCTTGGCGGCCAGGTCGCTGGATGTACGCGGCCTGGCCTCGGCCGAAGGCGGTGGCTGGACCATCGCCGGCCTGGTGTCGTCGATGTGCGGCGTGCCGCTGACCACCTCGCAGGGGGATGAGAACAGCATGGACCGCATGGGCAGCTTCCTGCCCAAGGCCGTATGCCTGGGCGATTACCTCAAGCAGCAGGGCTACACCAACCATTACCTGGGTGGTGCCAACGGCCAGTTCGCCGGCAAGGGCCAGTTCCTGGCCAGCCACGGCTTCGATGAAGTGCATGACCTGGCGTGGTTCAAGCAGCAGAAGAAGATCGGCCGCATCCACTACTCGGCGTGGGGCGTGCATGACGACGTGCTGCTGGACACCGCCTACCAGCGCTTCGAGCAGCTGTCGCGACAGGATGCGCCGTTCATGCTGACCACGCTGACCATGGACACGCACCACCCGGCCGGGCACCTGCCGGTGGCCTGCAAGGGCGAGCGCTACCAGAGCCAGTACGGCAACATCGGCATGCTCAATGCGCTCAAGTGCACCGACCGCCTGATTTCGCAGCTGGTCGAACGCATCCAGGCCAGCCCGTACGGCAAGGACACGTTGATCGTGATCGCCTCCGATCACCTGGCCATGCCCAATGACCTCAGCCATATCCTGACCAAGCAGAAGCGCGAGAACCTGCTGTTGTTCCTCGGTGATGGCGTAACCCCGCGCCAGCTGGCCGCTGAAGACGGCTCGACCCTGGATTCCGGGGCCACCCTGCTCAGCCTGCTCGATCCGAACCTGCAGACGATGGGCTTTGGCCGTTCGCTGCTGGACGACAAGCGCGAGCCGAGTGCCAGCGCCGCGGCACGCCGCGATGGCGGCCGCGACTATCCGCAGTACCTGGCCTTCGCCCGCTCGCTGTGGCTGGGTGAGCCGACACGGCAGCTGAAGATCGACGGCGACGACCAGGTGGTGGTGGGCCTGCAGCACGTGCAGCCGCCGGTGCTGCTGGAATACGACAAGGACTGGGACCTGAAATCGGTGTACCTGGAAAACACCTCGCGCCAGTTCGACGATGCCGACCCGGACAACACGCTCGCCTACGTCGATCGCTGCACCGCGTTCGAGGATGGCTCGGCCGACGGCGACTGGTGCGCGCTGCTGGTGAACCGCGACAACGGCATCAAGCTGTACCGGGATGGCCAGCTGCGCAACGGCATCGACGTGGATGCACCACTGGATGCCTTCCAGGGCCCCCGCCCCAGCGTGCGCCAGGCACACATGATCACGCAGAAGGGCCGCCGTACCCGCGCCGGCCAGTACATGCTGCAGCTGGTGGCGAGCACGCGCCCGGATCGCGGTTTCTGGATCGAAGCGGTGTCCTCGCAGCGCAAGGTGGTGCTGGCCCAGCAGTGGGTGCAGCCTGATGCCGATGGCAAGATCAACGTGTCATTCGGGCTCGACCACGAAGTGGATGATCTGGAAATCCGCGCGTGGTTGAACCATGCCGAGAAGCTGGCGGTGGATACCTTCGCACTGGTGCCCTCGCGCGGCCGACCGCGGGGGTAAAGGGGTTCGGCAGGGCTGCGCCCTGCACCTGCCGAAGCAGTAGTGCCGGCCGCTGGCCGGCAACCTCAACGGCAACAGCCAAAGCAACAGCAACAGCAACAGCTGGTGTTCCGTGGGATGGCGGGGCGTTGTGGGTTGGCAGGACACGCCGTAAACCCGTCCTTGGGGGCTCGATGGCGCCATCCATGGCGCCAACGGTCCTGCCAACCCACACCGCCCCGCCTCTGACAGATTCCTGCAGCTGTCGGTAGGTGTCGACCTTGGTCGACACTTCTGTCAGATATGGAAATCAATCCGGGGTCAGATCCGTTTTCTTACGGAAAGCGGATCTGACCCCATCTGCATGAAATCGAATATTTCGATAGTTCATTGAAGAGCATCCACGCACGGCGTGGGTCTACGTGTCGATCAAGGTCGACACCCCAGGAGCACGCCATGCAATTCCACCAGATCGCAGAAATCTGTCGAAGGCGGGGTGGGTCCGGTTGCGGGGGTGTCCGCGGCATGGATGCCGCGGCCAAGCCCCCAAGGACGGGTTTACGGCGTCCCCCGCAACCGGACCCACCCCGCCATCCCACAGGAAACCAGCTTCGGCTGTTGCTCCTGAGGTTGCCGGCCAGCGGCCGGCACTACCGCTTCGGCGGGTGCAGGGCGCAGCCCTGCCGACCCACCCTCTTACTGCGGCGGATCGCGGGTAATGTGGATGTCGGTCGGCGTGGACAGCGGGATGTTCCGCTCGGCCAGGATCTGCAGCAGGCTGAAGTACAGATCGCTGCGCGTGCCATACACCTGCCGCGGGCTGGGCACGTAGGCGAAGCTGTTGATGGTGATCTGGCCGCCAGCGATGCTGTCGATGTACACCGACGGCGCCGGCTGCTGCAGCACCGTGTTGTGGGCACCGTAGGCATCCAGCAGCGCCTGTCGCAGCCCCGCCACATCGGTGCTGGCCGGCACCGCGAACTGGATCTGGATGCGGCCCTGGTTGTTGCCCATCGTCATGTTGCGGATGGTCTTGGTGATCAGTTCCGAATTGGGAACGATCAACGTCGACTTGTCCCCCACCTGGATCTCGGTGGAGCGCACGTTGATGCGGCGGATGTCGCCTTCCTGATCGCCCAGCTTCACCCAGTCACCGATCTTCACCGGCCGCTCGGCCAGCAGGATCAGGCCGGAGACGAAGTTCTGGATGATCGCCTGCAGGCCGAAGCCGATACCCACCGACAGCGCACTGACCAGCAGCGCCAGGTTCTTCAGGTTCAGGCCCATCGCGGTCAGTGCCCACAACCCCACCAGGATGATGCCCACGTAGCGGGTGATGGTGCTGATTGAATTGCGCGCGCCCAGGTCCAGCTCGGTCTTGGGCAGGTAGGTGTCGGTCAACCAGCGCTGCAGCAGCTGCGTCAGCCCCAACCCGACCAGCATCACCAGCAGCGCGATGGCGATACGTGCGGGCTTGAGGGTGATGTCGCCGATGGAAATGCCGTTGGCCAGCGAAGCGACGCGCTCGACCACCGAGCCGATGTTGCCGAACGGCGCCGCCAGTGCCAGCAACGCGATCAGCACCACGAACGTGCGCAGCACGGCAGACAGCAGTACACCGGCCTGTTCCAGCCGCGACACGCTCAGGCCGGTGCTGAGCAGGATGGTCTGGCCGACCTTGCTGTCGGCGTTGAGCAGCCAGGTGGAGAAATCATCGACGAACTTGAACAGCAGCGTCGCCGCCAGCACCACGATGCTGCCGCCGATCAGCTGCTGGTTGACGAACTTGGCGAAGTTCACATAGCCCATCAGGGTGGCGATGATCGCGGCCACCACGGCTATGTTGCCAGCGACACGTGCCAGCACCAGCCAGCTGCTGCGCCGCACCGGAACGGCCGCGCCCTGGCCGTCGGCCTGCGCTTCCAGCTTCGCCTCGGCTTCGGCGGTCTGCCGGCGGTGCAGGCGCGCCAGGGTGACCAGCATGGCCATGATCAGGCCCAGATAGGTCAGCGCGATCACGCCGTCCAGCGCCACCGTGGTGACGTCGCTGGTGCGGGTGGCTTGGTCGACAGCCACCAGCACCGTGCTCAACCAGGCCAGGGCCGCCGCACCCCAAGCGTATTTGCGCAGCTTCAGCGCGGCGGTGTCATCGAGATTCAACAGGCGCCATGACGGGCGCTGGGGTACCAGCATGCAGGCGCTGAGCGCGGCGATGAAGGCCGCGCGGAAGGTGGCAGTCTCAATTCCCTCGGCCACCACCTGCAGGCGCGGTGCGATCGCATTGATCGCATCCAGTGCCGCCATCAGCACCACCACGGCGTAGCCGGGCAGCAGCGTACCGACCAGCAGCAGCCACATGGCGAGCCCGGAACGGCGCAATCGGCCGTCAGGCGCACGTTCGGATGCAGCAAACCGCCGACCCAGCGCGCGCAGCCACAGGCGCAGCGGGAACATCATCACCAGTGCAGCTGCCACGCCCAGCAGCAGGGTGCCCCAACCATGGGTACGGATGCCGGCGACCAGCGCGTCCCGGCCCATCTGCGCCAGCGGGGCGACGCGTGCGATATCGATCGGCAAGCGCTCGGCCACCTTGGTCCACAGCGCAGGAGACAGCGGCGAGGCCACCTTCTGCCCCAGTTCCTCCGTGCGCTGTGCCGTGCGTTGCTGGTCGATGTCGGCCGCCATCTGCTGGGCGCGCACCGCGCTGGCCTTTGCCTGCGCCATTGAGGCCATCAGGCCATCGCGCTGGCGGGTAATGGTCCGCCGTTGCGTCACCAGCTCCGGCGGCTCGGTGGTTCCCTCGGCGGGCGTACCCAACTGCGCCAGCTGTTCGTCGAGCCGATCCAGCTGCGGCTGCAGCGCCTTCTCCAGGGCTTCAGCATCGCGTCGCGCCTGCGAAGCCTCCTCGGACAGCATCGACAGGGTTTCCACCGCTGCAGCATCAACACGCTTGCGCTCGATATCCTTCAGCGTGCTGTCGATCTGCGCCAGCTGCTGCTTGGGCGTGGGGTCGTCATCCTGGGCCAGCGCCGGCACAGCCAGCAGCAGCGTGCAGCACAACAGCAGGGCCAACCAGGGGCCACGCACCAGGATCGTTCGGAAGAAGGAAGACAAGCCAGCCACACCGTTTTGCGCGGACCACCGCGCCTGCGCGCGACTATACGGCAGGTGCTGTAAACGGCGGATGCGCAGGCGCTGGCCGCTGGCTGCGGCTCAGTACTTCAGGCGCAGCTCTTCCACCTGCGGCTGCTGCAGCGCGTACCAGTCCTGGAATTCTTCCTCGGTGATCTCATCCGGCGCGTACACCGCGATCGGGTGCCAGGCGTGGTCGGTCGGCAACGGCTGGCGCGGCCCGGCGCGCAGGCTGTAGGCCACGCCTTCGTAGTCCACCAGATCGTCCACCTGCGGCCACTGCTCGCGGGCGAACTGGGTTTCACTCTTCAACAGGATCACCTGGTACATCGGCACCTCCACTTCGGTTGGATCGGAAAAACGCGGCGCTGGCCGAAGCATACCGCTGCGCCGATGACGGTACGCGCTCCGCCCGGGCGACGGAATGTTCTGGACATGGCCCTCGCCCCGGCTTCACCCGCCCGTGGCAGTGTCCTCGGCATCGTGGAGTTCCTCTCCTGCCACGCCTGACAATGACCGACCTGCCACCCCTGAAGACCGTCACCGACCTCAAGCTGCCCCGCTACCTGGGCACCTGGTACGAGATCGCCCGCCTGCCGATGCGCCACGAGCCGGAGGGCTGCACCGACGTGTCGGCCCATTACCAGCTGCTCGACAACGGCAACGTGGGCGTCACCAACCGCTGCCGCATGGACGGCGAGATCGAGGAAGCCACCGGAGAGGCCTGCGCGATCGACAATGACAGCGCGCGGCTGGAAGTCAGCTTCCTGCCCAAGGGCCTGCGCTGGCTGCCCTTCGCCAAGGGTGACTACTGGGTGATACAGGTGGCGCCGGACTACAGCGTTGCCCTGGTCGGCAGCCCGGATCGCAAGTACCTGTGGCTGCTGGCACGTGAGCCCCGGCTCGATGCCACCGTGCAGGAACATTATCTGGCCAGCGCGCGCCTGCAGGGCTTCGATCTGTCCGAACTGATCCAGACCCCGCATACCGGCCACCCCACCGCCTGAGCCTGACCTCGCATGGACCTGAAGAGTGGTTACCCGTGGTGGGCGGTGCGCAACGGCCTGATCCAAGCCTTTCCGCCGCTGGAACAGGATCTGCAGTGCGATGTGCTGGTGGTCGGTGGTGGCATCACCGGCGCGCTGATCGCCGATGAGCTGTCGGCCCATGGCCACGCCGTTGCGCTGGTCGAGCAGCGTGACATCGGCTGGGGCAGCACCGCAGCCAGTACCGCGTTGCTGCAGTACGAGATCGATACCCATCTGCTGGAGCTGGCCTCGCAGTATGGCCAGGACGCTGCGGCGCTGGCCTACCAGGCCTGTGCGGACGCGATCCCTGCATTGGGCGAGGTCGCGCGCGGCCTGAAGGACGTCGACTTCAAGCAGATGGACAGCCTGTACCTGGCCAGCCGCCGCCGTGACGTACCGCGGCTGATGGCCGAAGGCGAGGCGCGCCGTGGCATCGGCCTGGATGCGCGCTGGCTGGACCGGGATGCGCTGCAGGAACGTTTCAGCGTCGATGCCGGAGGCGCCCTGCTGACCCGCCAGGCCGCACGGGTTGATCCCTACTGCTTCACTTACGGGCTGCTGCGGCGGTTGCAGCGGCGCGGCGGCGCGGTGCATGACCGCACCGTTCTGCATGCCCTCACTCCCACTGCGCGCGGCGTAACCGCCCGCACCGAATCCGGCATGCAGATCCGCGCCCGCCACGTGGTGCTGGCGATGGGCTATGCCAACCAGCAGTGGCTGGACCCGCGCGTGGCCCGCAACCGCAGCAGCTACGCCTTCATCACCGACCCGATCAACGCCGACGAGCTGGGCTGGCTGCAGCGCACGATGGTCTGGGAGAGCGCGCGCCCCTACCTGTACCTGCGTGCCACTGGCGACCGCAGGTTGTTGGTTGGCGGGCTGGACGATGCCATCGATATTCCCGCCCGCCGCGATGGCCGGGTGGACAGCAAGGCCCGCAAACTGATGAAGCAGCTGCTGCAATGGTTCCCGCACCTGCAGCCGACTCCGGCGTTTTCATGGGCGGGCACCTTTGCCGAGACCGCTGACGGCCTGCCGTTCTTCGGGCCGCATGCGCAATGGGGGCCACGGGTACAGTTCGCCATGGCCTATGGTGGCAATGGCATCACCTATTCGATGATCGGCGCCGGGCTGCTGCGGGCACGGATCGAGCGGCGCCGGCACCCGCTGCAGGACCTGTTCGGGTTCGGGCGGTTGTAGCGTGAAGCCAGGCATGGCCTGGCTCTACCGCAAACGGGCGCCGACAGGCATCATTCAAGCAACGCCTGCTAGCGTCGGCCTGTACCGCCGCGTGCTGCGCGGCCCCTCTGCGCTGGAGTGCCGTCATGATCCGCCCCCTGACCCTGCTGCTGTGCCTGGCCGCCCTGCCCGGGACCGCGTTGGCGCAGTCCGCCGCAGGCGCCACCGCGCCGCAGGCGTCCGGCCTGGACCTGTCCGTGCCGCAGACGCCTATGCGCTATCTCAACGATCCGACGCTGCAACAGGATCCGCCCGGCACGTTCTACGGCGACAAGACCGGCCCGCGCGTGCATGGCGACGGCAGGATCGCCGACGTGCAGGACGACAAGGTCAAGGTCTCCGGCAGCTTCACCACCGGCATCGGCTATGCCAAGAATTACGGCAACACCCACTACAACGCCGCCACGCTGAATCTCAGCAAGAACTACACCAACGATGAAGGCAAGACCCGTGGGGTCAACGTCAACATCCACGTGAGCGAAGGCAAGGGCCCGGGCTTCTTCGGGCCGTACGGTGGTGGTGGGTATTACGGTGGTGGCCCGGGCTACTGGGATTACCCGCCGCCTTACGGCTGGTAAGCGCACGGTAGGGCCGGCCGCTGGCCGGGTACCTCCTGATCCCGGAAACACCGTGCAGCAGCCGGCCAGCGGCCGGCTCTACCAGGTAGGTGTCGACCTTGGTCGACACACCTTCCCGAAGCAGGCGTCAATCCAGCCAGCCATCGCGCTCGCTGTGCAGGATGCGGCCGTCATGACCGCTCAGGCGCACTTCCACCTTCTGGTTGCGGGCATTGCGCGCTTCCAGCGACCACGTCGCACCATCGCGTTCCAGCGAATGGATCTCGCGCAGGCCCTGCGACTGCGCCTTGGCCAGCACCTGCTCGGTGCTCAGCTGCGCACGCCCATCGTGCTCGTCGAAGATCTCGCCGGTCTTCGGGTCCACATACACCTCGCTGAAGCGACCATCGGCACGGCTGACATCGGCTTCCCACAGGCCATCATCACGCTCGATCTCATGGATCTGGGTGTAGCCGGCCTTGCGCAGGGTCTGTTCGACCTGGGCCATACCCAGCGGTGCAGCCTGTACGGCGGGGGCCACGGCCAGGGCGACAACGGTGGCGAGGGTGAGCGACTTCAACATGGGGGTTCTCCTGTTCGGTGCCGGACCATCCCGGCAACGCCACGATGCACGGCGTGGTTAACAGCGGCCTAGCCAGCGCTGTTAGCCAACCGTTAGTCGGCCGCGGCACACTCGCGCCTGTCACTTGTTCCCATGCTCCCAGCCACTCACGTGCCGATCCTGCCCTCCCTGTCCCTGCTGCTGGCCCTGGCCAGCGCCCCGACCGCCGCCGGCCCTGCCCAGGACCCGGCGCAGCAGGTCGCGCGCCGCGCCGTGCAGCAAGGCCGCTACGTGCCGCTGGAAGGCGTGGTGCGCGATGCGCTCAAGCGCCACCCCGGCCAGCTGCTGGAAGTGGAACTGGACGATGGCGTGTACGAAGTGGAGATCCTGCGCGCCGACGGCGTGGTGGTGGAGCTGGACTATGATGCGCGCAACGGCAGGCTGTTGAAGACGGAGCTGGACGACTGATGCGCATCCTGTTGGCCGAAGACGATGCCGCATTGGCAGAGCGCCTGCAGCCGCTGCTGGAGCAGGCCGGTTACGTGGTCGAGGTGGTGGCCGATGGTCGCCAGGCCGAGGAGATCGGCCAGGTGGAAGACCTGCAGGCGGCCATCGTCGATCTGGGCCTGCCCGGGCTGGACGGCCTGAGCGTGATCGAACGCTGGCGCGGCAACGGCCGCGACTTTCCGGTGCTGGTGCTGACCGCACGCGGGCGCTGGCATGACAAGCTGGCCGGCTTCGACGCCGGCGCCGACGACTACCTGACCAAACCCTTCCAGGCCGACGAACTGGTGCTGCGCCTGCGCGCGCTGATCCGCCGCAGCCACGGCCATGCCAGTCCACGGTTGCAGTGCGGTCCGCTGCAGCTGGACGTCAATGCCGGGCGCTTCGACCTGGATGGCCAGGCGTTGGCGCTGAGCCCGCAGGAATTCCGCCTGCTGAGCTACTTCATCCACCACAGCGGCCAGGTGATCGGCCGCGACCGCCTGGGCGAACATGTGTTCGATGGCGGTCATGACCCGGATTCGAATGCGCTGGACGTACTGCTGGGGAGGGTGCGCCGCAAGCTCGGCACCGACCTGATCCAGACCGTACGCGGCCAGGGCTGGCGGTTGGCCGCGCCGTGAGCCGGCAGCCGTCATTGCGACGCCGGCTGCTGTTGGCCGGTGGCATCGGCCTGCTGCTGGTCTCGGCACTGGCCAGTGCGCTGCTGGGCGAACTGTTCAAGCGCAGCGCGCGCGACCGCCTGGACAACGAACTGCAGCAGGACATGCTGACCCTGCTGGCGCAGGCCGAGATCGATGCCGATGGCCAGCTGCAGCTGCGCCAGGAACCCAACGATGCGCGCTTCCAGCGCGTGTTCTCCGGCGCGTACTGGCAGATCGCCGATGGCAGCGGCAAGGTGCTGCTGCAGTCACGTTCGTTGTGGGACGAAACGCTGCCAGTGGCCGCCACTGGCACGGCCGAACGCAATCTGCCGGGCCCGCTGCAGCAATCGCTGCGCGCGCGCGTGCAACCGGTGCGCCTGCCCCGCGCGAACCAACCCTATGTCGCCGTGGTCGCCACCGACCGCAGTGCACTGGATGCGGACGTCGCCGCGTTCCGCCAGCGCAGCGCAATGGCGTTGGCCGTGCTGGTAGCGGCGTGGCTGGCGGTACTGGCCAGCCAGGTACATTTCGGTCTGCGGCCCCTGCAGCGTCTCGGTGCGCAGCTGGAGCGCGTGCGCCGCGGCGATGCACAGCGCATCGATACGGCCGGATTGGGCGCTGAAATCGCACCGCTCGGCGAAGAGCTCAATACCCTGCTCGACCACCAGCAACGGATGGTGGGCCGCGCCCGCACCAGCGCACAGGATCTGGCGCATGCGCTGAAAACACCGCTGAGCGTGCTCGCCGCCGAAGCCGATGGCGAGGGCCGCGCGTGGCGCGCGACGCTGCGCGAACAGGGCGCACGCATGCAGGCCAGCGTCGATCGCTACCTTGCCGCCGGGCTGACCGCCGACCATCGCGAACGCACGCCGGTGGCCACGGTGGCACAGGCGCTGTGCGGGTTGATGGCGCGCGTGCATGGCGACCGTGCGCTGCAGTTCCAGGCCGAGGGCATTGCCGACGACCTGCAGTTCGCCGGTGCCAGCGCCGACCTGGAAGAGATGCTTGGCAACCTGCTCGACAACGCCGGCAAGTGGGCACAGCGGGAGGTGACGGTCAGTGCGCGCGTGGACGACGAACAGTTGCGCATTGATGTGCGCGACGACGGTCCGGGGCTGGCAGCCGAGGCGCTGGCGCAAGTGACCCAGCGTGGCGTGCGGCTGGATGAGCGCGAAAGCAGCAGCGGCCTGGGCCTGGCCATCGTGGGTGATATCGCCGCCAGTTATGGTGGACGGCTGGCGCTGGAGAATGCACACCCGGGATTGCGCGCCACGTTGTGGTTGCCGATGGGGTGACGCGCCGCTGCGCTCGCCGGGCATGGCCCGGCGCTACCGGATCATGCGCGCGCCGGCAGGTGTCGACCGAGGTCGACACGCATCAAGAGCGCCGACCAAGGTCGGCATCTACCAAGCCTCAACGGTGATGCATCCACCAGCAGTCGATGGCATCGAGCACGATGTGGATCATCAAACCGATGCCCACCAGCCGCGTTTTCTTCGGCACGCACAGGCCCGCATACACGGCAATCGCCGGTGCGGTATGCAGCGGGTGGAAGCCGATGCTGCAGCGGTTCGGGGCGTAGATCGGATCGGCCAGCAGGTGGTCCAGATCGATGATCCAGCCCAGCAGCAGCAACACCCACGCCGAGGCGAAGCGCTTGCGCCAGAACAGCCATGCCAGCAGAGCTGGCACGGCGGCATGCAGGAACAGATGGAAGATCGCGCGGGCGCTCATCAGCACCGGTAGCGCCGGGCCATGCCCGGCGTTCCCGTCACCCTTAGATCAACGGTTCATCGGACAGGTAGGTGTAGCCGGTCAGGCCCGCTTCCAGCGCTTCGGACAGCTCCTGCGCGCGTTCCGGCGACAGGTCCGCCGATGCCACGCGCTCGGCGTAGGCCGCACGCAGGTGATCCAGCTTGTAGCCCACGTAGTCCAGCATCACGTCGGTGGTATCGCCGCGGCGCTGCTGGGTGATGGCATAGCCATCGGCATCGGCCAGCACTTCCACCGCGTCGGTATCGCCGAACAGGTTGTGGATGTCGCCGAGGATTTCCTGGTAGGCACCGACCATGAAGAAGCCGATGCGGTAGCTTTCGCCGTGCTTGATCGCGTGCAGCGGCAGCGAGCTGTCCAGGCTTTCGTTCTCGACGTAGGTCTTGACCATGCCATCGGAATCGCAGGTCATGTCGGCTATGATGCCGCGGCGATCCGGCGCCTCGTTCAAGCGCTCGATCGGCACGATCGGGAACACCTGGTCGATCGCCCACGCATCGGGAATCGATTCGAACACGCTGAAGTTGACGAAGTACTTGTCGACCAGGCGCTCGTTCAGTTCATCCAGCGCCGGGCGATGGCTCTTCTCGTCGTAGCTCAGGCGCGCACGCACGCCATGGGCGATGGCATAGAACAGATCGTCGATGCGTGCACGCTGCGGCAGGTCGATCTGGCCCAGCGCATAGCTGGACAGGCCTTCGGCGTGGAAGTGCTGTGCTTCCTGGAACAGCTCCACCGCCGGGCGCACGTCCAGTTCTTCGTGGATCTCGCGCAGGTGGCGGATCGAAGCCGGCTCGTCGTCGTGCTGGTCCGGCACGCGGCCTTCCTGCGCTTGTTCCACTTCAGACACGTTGGCGATCAGCACCGCGTGGTGCGCGGTCATCGCACGCCCACACTCGGTGACGATGCGCGGCGGGGTCAGGCCGTGTTCTTCGCAGGCATTGGCCAGCGGCTGCACGATGTTGCTGGCGTACGAATTGAGGCCGTAGTTGATCGAGCAGAAGCTGCGCGAACGGGTGCCTTCGTAGTCCACGCCCAGGCCACCGCCCACGTCGACATGGGTGATCTTCGCACCCAGCTGTGACAGCTCGACGAAGTAGCGGGTGGCTTCGCGCATGCCGTTGGCGATGTCGCGCACGTTGGAGATCTGCGAGCCCATGTGGAAGTGCAGCAGGCTCAGACAGTCGGCGTATTCGGTATCGCGCAGCGACTTCCACAGGTCCAGCAGCTGGCGCGGCGACAGCCCGAACTTGGCCTTGTCGCCACCGCTGTTCTGCCACTTGCCGGCGCCCAGCGAGGCCAGGCGCATGCGCACGCCCAGGCCCGGCTTCACGTCCAGCGCCTTGGATTCTTCCAGCACCAGCTTCAGCTCGGACGGCTTCTCGATGACGATGAAGGTCTGCAGGCCCAGCTTGCGGCCGATCAGGGCCAGGCGGATGTACTCGCGGTCCTTGTAGCCGTTGCAGACGATCAGGCCACCCGGGCGCGACAGCGCCAGCACGGCCATCAGTTCCGGCTTGCTGCCCGCTTCCAGGCCGAAGCCTTCACCGTGGTGGCTGGCCAGGGTGCCGGCCACGCCGCGGTGCTGGTTCACCTTGATCGGGTACACGGCGGTGTAGCCGCCCGGGTAGTCCCAATCCTGCTGGGCCTGGGCGAACGCCGCCTGCAGCTTGCCCAGGCGCTGGCCGAGGATGTCCGGGAAGCGCACCAGCAGCGGCAGCTTGGCACCGGCCGCGCGCGCAGCATCGACCACCTTGGGCAGCGACACCACCGGGCCATCCGCCCCGGTCGGTCTCACCACCATGTGCCCGGCCTGATCCACGTCGAAATAGCCATCCGCCCAGTGCGGGATCGAGTAGGTCTTGCGGGCTTGGTCGAGGGACCAATCGGTCATTGCAGTCGGCCTTGTGGCAAATAAAAGGGGGGGCATGATAACGCCTATATGCCCACAGGTTCGTTATCATGCGCGCCCGCGCCCGTGGCAGGTCTGAACCTGAACGGGCCGATCCGTCCGGATGCGTGGCACCCCGCCTTCAGCCCGGCTCCATCCCCTCCGAACAGGAATGCTTTCCCATGACTGACAACAGCAACTGGTACATCGAACACTTCGAGCGCACCGGCTCGGCCATCGGCTACCGCATCACCGGCAAGCTGGACGAAGTGCAGTCGCCGTTCCAGAAGATCGAGATCTTCCAGACCACCGACTGGGGCAACCTGATGACCATCGATGGGGCCATCATGCTGACCAGCAAGGACAACTTCTTCTACCACGAGATGATCAGCCACCCGGTGCTGTTCACCCACGCCGCGCCCAAGCGCGTGGTGATCATCGGCGGCGGCGACTGCGGCACCCTGCGCGAAGTGCTCAAGCACAAGGGCGTGGAGAGCGTGACCCAGTGCGACATCGACGAGCAGGTGACGGTGATGGCGCGCAAGCACTTCCCGGAACTGTGCGATTCCAACGACGACCCGCGCGCCGAGCTGATGTTCGACGACGGCGTGGCCTACATGGCCAACTGCCCGGCCGGCAGCGTGGACGTGGTGATCGTCGATTCGACCGATCCGGTCGGCCCGGGTGAAGGCCTGTTCAACAAGGCGTTCTACGAGAGCTGCTTCAAGGCCCTGAAGGACGACGGCATCCTGGTGCAGCAGTCCGAGTCGCCGCTGATGCAGCTGGAGCTGATCAACGAAATGCGCACCGAAATGGGCAAGGCCGGCTTCGGCTCGTTCAAGACCCTGCCGTTCCCGCAGCCGTGCTACCCCACCGGCTGGTGGAGCGTGACCCTGGCGCGCAAGGGCGACAGCAGCTTCGACTTCCGCCAGGCCGATTCGGCCGCCAAGACCTTCGATACCCTGTACTACACCGCCGCGCTGCACACCGGCGTGCTGGTGACCCCGCCGTTCGTGAAGGCGGCGTTGAAGGGTTGATCGGAAAGCGTGCCAACCAAGGTTGGCACCTACCAAGCAAAAACCCGCGCTGGCGACAGCGCGGGTTTTTTCGTTTTCCGGTAGCGCCGGGCCATGCCCGGCGGCCGTCCGCTTACAGCGCCCAGATACCGGCGATCACCGCCACCACCAGGCCCCACTTGATCACCTGATAGGCCACCACGCTGCGCTCGCGCAGCGCCTTGGCCTTCAGCCGCACCTTGTACACGCTGCCGAAGGCCTTGTTGACGCCACCGGTTGGGTCGCCCGGCAGGTTCGGCGAGGCGCCACCGGCCAGCAGCGTGGACGCCACCAGGCGGTTGAACAGGCCCGGCAGGCCGAAGCGCAGCGGGCGGGCGATATCGCAGAACAGGATCACCCGGTCTTCGGGCGTCTCGTTGTGCGCATGGTGGATGTAGGTTTCGTCGAACATCATCCACTCACCGTCGCGCCAGCTCTTCTTGATGCCGTCCACTTCGATGTAGCAGGCATCGTTGTTGGGCGTGGCCAGGCCCAGATGCAGGCGCAGCGAACCGGCGAACGGGTCGCGGTGCGGGCGCAGCTCGCTGCCCGACGGCAGCTGCGCGAACATCGCCGCGCGCACGTCCGGCAGCGATTCCAGCAGCGCGGTGGTCTTGGGGCACATCGCCTTGGCCGACGGGTGCGAGGGGCCGTACCACTTCAGGTAGAAGCGCTTCCAGCCGCGGCGGAAGAACGAATTGAAGCCGGCATCGTTGAACGTGCTGGAGGCAGCGATCGCCTGCGCATCGCGCAGAGCCAGTGCCTCGTCGCGGATCATCTGCCAGTTCTGCCGCAGCGGCTCCAGCTGCGGAAATTCCTTGCCCGGGTCCAGGAACGGCGTGGTCGGCACCTTGGAGAACATGTACATGACCACGTTGATCGGAGCCATGAAGCTGGAATGGTCCAGCAGCTGGCGCGACCAGCGCGCACGGACCTTGCCACGGAAGTGGATGTACAGCACGCAGGACACGAACAGCGCCGCAAGTACGATTTTGATGATCAAAGCACTTTCCTCCAGCACACGCCGGACAGGGAAACAGGGCGATGCGGCCGCAGGGCCGGCATCAGTGGGGGAACGCGGCAGGAGACGGGGACGTGCCGGGTGGGTGCGGCCGTCGATGTCGCGTGTAACAGCTTATGGTCGGCAGGCCGTGCGCCGGGGTCAAGCCAAGCGTGCGTGGGCCGCAGCGCCGCGCCGCGAGCGCTGCCGGACGCATCTGCAAGCTATTGAAATCAAATTGCTTTTCGAAAAGTGAGACAGAATTGTCCGAAAAAGCGCGACGAACTGTTCCAGCCACGACGCCGACATTTCTCCGACAAATCGTGGAATAGCGAACTCGCCGGTACTAAAATTGGCTTAACGAAAGTTTAGCCAGTTCCCCCCGTCGTACCGGTTCGCTTGACGCTTCAGCGCCGCCCACCGGGTCGCCCGAGACCCCACATGATCCCTTCCATCACTCCCTCCCCGTCCTGCGGCGATGACGCCGTGGCGCCGCTGCTGCTCAAGCGCGGCGAGCGCTTCCTCGCCCCCGATGTCTACCGCACCTGCCTGGACGGCCGTCCGGCGGTGGTGAAGGACTACTCCCGCTACCGTGGCACCCCGGTGTCGCCGATCGCCCGGCTGATGGTGCGCCGCGAGGCACGCATGCTGGAGCGGCTGGGCGGCTGGAAGCACGCCCCGGCCCTGCTCGGCACCCTCGGTGGCCTGGCCCTCGGCATGGAATTCATCCCCGGCCAGACCCTCAGCACCGCGCAGGCCGTGGGCAATGAAGTGTTCGAACAGCTGCAGCACGCGCTGAGCCGCCTGCATGCCGCCGGCATCACCCACAACGACCTGCATGGCACCAACGTGGTGGTCAGCGCCGGCGTGCCGGTACTGCTGGATTTCACCTCGGCCTGGCGCGTACCGCGCTGGCTGCGCCGCAACCCGCTGAGCCGGCAGCTGAGCCGCAGCGACATGAAGAACCTGCTGAAGATGCGCCAGCGCGTGACCGGGCAGGCGCCGAGCCCTGCGCAGGCGGCGCTGGTGGCCGACCCCGGTTGGGTGGCGGCTGTGCGCCAAGGCTGGAAGCGGTTCTACAAGTGGGCCAAGCGCCGGTAGGCGCTTCGCTTCACCCGCTTTACCGGTAGAGGTCGAGCTTGCTCGACCGCTCTTCGTTCCGGCGACACAAACCCCGCGCTACACGCGCAACCGGCTTACAACGCGTCCGCGTCCAATTCACCGGTACGAATACGCACCACACTGCCCAGGTCGTACACGAACACCTTGCCATCGCCGATCTTGCCGGTGCCCGCCGCTTTCACGATGGCTTCCACCACCACCTCCACCTGATCGTCGGTGACCGCCACTTCCAGCTTCACCTTCGGCAGGAAGTCGACCACGTACTCGGCGCCGCGGTACAGCTCGGTATGGCCCTTCTGGCGACCGAAGCCCTTCACTTCCGTCACCGTGATCCCGGTAACCCCGCGCTCGGCCAGCGCTTCGCGCACGTCGTCGAGCTTGAACGGCTTGATCACCGCCATGACCATCTTCATCGTCTATCTCCTGTATTCCGGCGTGGAGGATAGCGCCTGAACGCGGCCGGTGCGAAACCCGCAGCGCCTGTCCGGCGGGCCGGGGCCAGCAGTATCCTTAGCGCCGAACCGCCGTGGCCGCGCCGGATGCGCAGGCCCACTACCCCACGGAGCACCCCATGATCGACCTGAACCAAATCGATGACCTGGCCCGTCGCCTCAGCGACCTGGTGCCGCCGGGCCTGCGCGAATCGCGCGAGGAACTGCAGGCCACCTTCAAGAGCGCGCTGCAGGCAGGGCTGGCCAAGCTGGACCTGGTGACCCGCGAAGAGTTTGAAGTGCAGCGCGCGGTGCTGCTGAAGACCCGCGAGAAGCTGGATGCGCTGGAAACGGCGGTGCGCGAGCTGGAAGGCCGCGGCAAGGCAGAATGAAAAAGGAGGCGCACCGCGCCTCCCACTTGCAGATTATTTCCCTGAAGGGGCCTTGCCGCAAGGCCCGCCCGGCGCCCTAGACTCGCCGGCCTGTCGATCCGGCAGGACAGTCAGGGGGCAGTGCCGATGGCACAGGACACCGAATGGACACCCGTATCGCATGACACCTGCGACCAGGTTGCCGGGCCGTTCTATCACGGCACCCGCGCTGACCTCGCGGTGGGCGAGTTATTGAGCGCGGGGTTCCGCTCCAACTATCGCCACAGCGTGGTGATGAACCACATCTACTTCACCACGATTGCCAAGGGCGCCGGGCTGGCTGCGGAGATGGCCCGGGGTGAGGGGCGACCGCGTGTGTATTTGGTGGAGCCGACCGGGCCGTTTGAGGACGATCCTAATGTGACCAACAAGAAGTTTCCCGGGAATCCGACGCGGTCGTATCGGAGTACGGAGCCGTTGCGGGTTGTTGGGGAGATTACGGAGTGGGAGACCTACGATGCGGAGTTCGTTCGGCAGTTGAGGGAGTTTGTGGCGTCGGGGAGTGGGGAAATCATCAATTGATGACCTGTTGGCGTTGGGCGTTGCGCACCTATTCCTCGGCATCATAGATGTCCAGCCCGAGCTCGATGCCGCGCTGCCCCAAGGCGAGCAAAACACGGGGCGAGAGCGATACACCATCATTGCTGCTGCCCATGAAAAGACCGCAGAACAGGTCAGGCCGGAACCGTGCCAGTGACGCCCATATGGCGAGATCTCCGGTGAGTTGATCCAGGATCTCGAAGATCTGAGCTTCCAAGTCTTCAGGTTCACGACGCTCCGCATCAAGTCGCCAGCTTCCGGTCCTGGCGATACGTACGACCCCTGATTGGCTGCCTTTAAGTTCCTGGCCCTTGTGATGCGAAGCGGTCGGGTTCGCCCCGAGCAAGGCACTGACCTCTTCGGGCAGGAGGTCGTCTCCAAAGAATCGGAGGGCCACCAGGGAATGATCGAATGCGGCCATTGGAAATCAGTCGCGCCCTTGGGAATCACCTTTACTCTGCAGGTTTCTTCGATGTCAGCTTACAGCCAGAAGCGGACATCTTCGAATTCCATAGTTGAGGCGTGCCGTGAAAGGGAGGTTGGACGCCATCCCGCCGCCACCCGGAGTTGCCTCGTCACCTGAGGATATCCCGCCCGTCTGAGGCTAGGTGACGGGCGTGATGGTAATGTTGGCTGAAATCAGCAGAGGGGGCGGCTATGGGGAACTACGTCATCTATCGCGACTTCATGGCCCACGCCGCTGTCGTGCAGAGTTTAGGCGCGCTCTTCCGGCGCCTTGACGCAGGGCAATTGATGGAGGAAGAGGTGATGCCGCTGATCGTGTTCACGGCCTTCAGTATCGAGGCGTATGTGAACAGCTTGGGATCCAGGGGGGCTGATTGGAATGAGCGAGCTGGGTGGCGGGCTAAGATCGAGAAGCTACATTCGATGGTTGGCCAGACCTGTGCCTGGGATAAGGAACCTCTGGATTTTGCGGTCGAGGTGTTCACCATCCGAAACCAGCTGGCGCACGGTAAGCCAGAGCGTATCGAGATGGCGTTCACCGTTCCCCCTGAGGAGGCGGCGGACTACCTCTCTCATGCAGACCTGAGTCCTGAGTGGTTCGCGCCTTGCCTGAGCCTGGAATGGGCGCGAGCTGCAAAGGAGCGTTTCCTGCCGCTTACCAGCCATCTCGGGGCGCTGTTCGGGCAGATCCCAGCCCATATCGTCCATGCATCCATGACTCAGTTTGATAGGTCCCGCTCGGATCCGGATGCACCGACGACATTCATCTTCGAGATGAATATTCCCCGCTCAATCCTGTACTAAGCCAGGCGATGCCCCGGGAGTGGCGGGGGCGTCAGGGGAGTGAAAGCGGTTTTAGAAACCAATTGTCGGAATTTCGCAAACTAAGTGCCGGGCAGCCTATCCCGATATCACGGACGGCTGTAAAAGAGCTGCAACATTCTTATCCTGCCTGTCGACCCAAGTGTAGCGCAGGGTCCGCAGCCAGATCGTCTCATCGGTCGCGATTCGGCCAGAGGCGGCCGCCGGCATAGGCTAACCGGCGGCCTAAAAATCCTGGACGATTGACACTCTTATTTGCTGATCAGCTCTCGGATCCCAATGCCTGCTCTAAGGAACTTGCGATAAGGGCTCGTCCGCTTTCAGTGATGTCTGCAGAAGACTTGGGATTGTCCGTCGTAATGAATCCGAGACTAAGCATGTCTTTACGGAACGGCCTCACCCCCAACCGAACCACCTCAAGCGCCAAGTCATCGATCGACAGCTTTATGGCGTTTTCAAGCCCAATCTGATTAATCATCATTCGCACGTACCGCCGGACCTGAGATTCTCTCGAGGTAGATATTCGACCGACTCGCTCACGGAAAGCATTAAGCTCCGCATCTTTTTCTTTTAGCTTAGCCTCAAAATCAGCACGCTCCGGTTGCGTGAGATTCGACTTGTCCAGCAGCTCTGAAACAAGCATTGACAAGGTCCGCTCAGCCTCCTTCACCTTCTCTTGCGCGGCTTCGCTCGCAGCTTGAGCATCCTTGGGTCGTTCACGCTCATAATACTTGTCCATGCTGTCCTTCAACTCCGATTGCTTCCCTCCGATACCTTTGACCTGCTCATCAAGGCGACCCAGCAACTCGGACGTATCTTTAGTAAACTTATTCACATTATCGTAAAACTGATTACTCTGCCCGGTCGCGGCAAAATAGAATGCCACGGAAAGACCAATGGAAAAAAACGCAAGAAGTATGCTAACCAGCTCTGTGGGTGACAGACTACCGAAGTCCAAACGCAGGTCGCCCGAAAATAGCATGACGATTAAGTATCCGAGAACCCCGACTACTGCGAGTTCTCGTATCAATCTAATGACGCCAGCGAGCGTGATATCAGCAATCTTTTGTTGTTGGGGCCGCATACGATTCCTTCATACGGTAGACCGTCACTAGACGGATCCAAGGGACTGGCTATTAGTTCGGGCAAGTGCGGTAAACAAGCGGAGCAAGGTCTGGTGGGCGTAGGCCTTCCCGCTTGCGCGAAGGCAATAAGGGGAAGAAACGTCCGCTTCCGGGAAGAGACGACCCGGAATAGCAGAACTCAAGCCCAGCCGCGATGTGGCTTCGGCATGAATTAACTTATTGGCCACTAAGCCACGTTGTAATGGAAACTATGGCCGTAGCGACCCATGCTTGTTCCACCGAAATGCGCATCACCAACATTAAAGATGCGAGGAATTGACAGCAACCCTCCCTGCGCGGCCTCAGTGGAATAGAGATGGATAACGCTGACAAAGAGTGCTGCGACGGAGTTTAGGCAGTTCTTTAACGTGGCCTTGTCGAAGTGGTTGTGCCGGTGATGCTTTACTTTATTGTGGTCCTGCCACCAGAACGGCGGTGTACTGTCTGTCCAACTTGCCCATGGGTTGAGCGTAAGACCATGCCGAGGAGCGAGGACGCTAAAGCCAACAAAATTCGGACAATGCTGCACGATATCCGGGTAGTACGCGTTAATGCTTGAAGCTTTTGAGACTGGATTGTGCTTCAAAGATATCTGCTTGAGGACGACGTCGACCTCGGCACTAGCGCTTAGAAACAGGCGAGCTATTTCAATTGAAAAAGTGCCGTCGTTTTGGCTCGATAGATCAACGTATCGGGCAAGCCGATCCAGGTCCTCCTCTAACGCGAGGAAGTAATTCCAGTGAATTAGTGCGCTTGTTCTATTGATCGCCACGCCCCCTCCCTAGCTGTGAAATATCCGATAGAAGCCCCCCCCTGGGTCCGATTACACCACTTGTCCACTAAGCACCGCTTTGCGTGCTTTTTCCCCCTGACACAGTGCAATCCTAGGGCGGTTGGCTTCGGCCAACAAGCCGGCGCATGGCAGGCCAGCGATCGCGCCAGAGGCCTTCCTACGCCCTACGTGCTCTGATCGCGCCTCATGTGGACCAAACTAGATCGCTAGCGGGCGATGTCGCATATGCCTCGCTCAGAATCCCCACCCGAAGCATATGGCAAAACGGTCGTGCGGCGGCCTGAGGGCTGTCCCCACAAGGCCTCAAGGGCATCGCCGCTATGCGACAATGCCAAAAGCGTCTCGGGTTTTGGCGGCATTGACCCCACTTCCTTGGCATTCCGAACAACAGCAGGTAATCGTTACTGCACCACCGTGCATCGGTGGTCGGGACTCGAAAGCCCGTTTTGTTGGGAAGTAGTTTGCGCTTGCCAGCCGGCACCACCGCGCGTGGTGCCGGCTGGCAATCCGTCTGCCGGCTATGGCGGGGGGGGCGGGGGGGTTTTGTCCCCGCCGGTTCCCAACA